>NZ_BAAAJE010000029.1:0-46179 GCF_039526625.1 Nocardioides aquiterrae | reverse complement strand
ACCACTAGTGTCACCGATGTCCTGAGACATATGTGTTACCGATGTCCCCGGACTCGACAGTGCAAGGGGACACACTGTCCGTATGACGTCCCGGGCCGACGGATCGGCATCGACCACGCGCCGGCTCTGGCCGCTCCTCGCCGACCTGGTCTGCGTGGTCGCGCTCGCCCTCGGCGGCAAGAGCTCGCACGAGGCGAGTGCCTCCGAGTGGATCGTGCTGACCATCGCCTGGCCGTTCGCGGCCGCCGCCCTCCTCGCCCACGTGGGCCTCGCGGTGGCGCGGCGGCCGGCCCGCCCGGTCTGGCCCGAGGGCGCGGTGGTGGTCGCGGTGACCTACGCGCTCGGCATGGTGCTGCGCGCCGCCTCGGGCCGCGGCCTGGCCCCCGGCTTCCTCGTCGTCGCGGCCCTCTTCCTGGTGCTGACCATGCTGGGCTGGCGGGTCGTCGCCCGGCTCGTCAGCGCCCGGCGGTGAGGTGCGCGCGGCTCCTCACACGACCACCAGCGCGACCCCGGCGGCCACGACGGCGGCGCCGAGCACGGTACGGCGGCGCACCGGCTCCTGGCCGGTCAGGCCGAGCATCAGCACGGCGATGACCACGCTCGTCTCGCGGACCGCGGCGACGAGCCCGGCGGGCGCCGTACGCAGCGCGACGAGCACCAGCCCGTACGAGAGGAAGAACCCCAGCCCGGCGAGGACCGTGCGCCACCACTCGTCCCGGCCGAGGGCGGCGCCCACGAGCGAGGCGACGCCCCGGCCCCGGGCGGCGAGGGACACCTGGGCGACCGCGGTCAGGCCCATGACGACCAGCAGGTACGCCGCCACCGACGCGTGGTCGATGCCGTGGGCGTCGACGAGCGTGTAGCCGGCGATGCAGGCGCCGATCGCCAGCGCCATCAGCACGCCCGACGACGACGCGTGCTCCGGGCCGCGCACGAGGAGGATGCCGGCGACCACGAGCACGACCCCGATCGCCGGCACCCAGCCGACCGCCACGCCGAGCAGCGCGCCCACGACCAGCACGAGCACCGGCGCGCTGCCGCGCGCGACCGGGTAGACGGTCGACATCGGGGCGACGCGGTACGCCGCCGCTAGCAGCACGACGTAAGCGAGCTCGAACGCCACGGAGAGCCCCACGTACGGCCAGGCCGAGGCGTCCCAGCGGAAGCCGACGAGCGCGACCGGCGCGGTGGCGACCGCCCCCACCAGCATCGCGACCCCGATCCGCGCCGGTGGGTCGGCGGAGCCGGCGAGCAGCTGGTTCCAGCCGGCGTGGACGACCGCGGCCAGCAGCGTGAGGGAGAGGGCGGCGGCGTCCACCGGTCAGTCGAGGACGGCGTCCAGCTCGACCTCGACCTTCCAGCGCGGGTCCAGGAGCCCGGCGACCACCACCATCGTGCTCGCCGGCTGCACGCCGCGGAAGAACTCGCCGTGCACCTGGCCGATCGCGTGGCCGTCGGCCGCGTCCACCACGAACTGCCGGGTGCGGATCACGTCCTCGACGCTGCCGCCGAGCTCCTCGAGCGCGGTGACGGCGATCTCCCAGCAGCGGCGGGCCTGGACGGCGGGGTCGGGGTCGACGCTGCCGTCCGGCCAGACCGGCGCCGTACCGCTGACGGCGACGGTGCTGCCGATGCGGACCGCGCGGCTGAAGCCGATGGCGGCCTCGAAGGGAGAGCCCGATCGGGCGGAGGTGCGAGACATGGGAGGAGCAAACCAGATGAGATCTGTCGGTGGGGCGATCTAGGGTTCCGTCACGTGACGGATGCCGACTCCATGATCTTCGCCTCGGGACTGCGCAAGTCGTTCGGGAGCTTCGAGGCCGTGCGCGGCATCGACGTCGACGTACGCCGCGGGGAGGCGTTCGGATTCCTGGGCCCGAACGGCGCCGGGAAGTCGAGCACGATGCGGATGGTCGCCGCGGTGTCGCCGGTCAGCGGCGGGACGCTGCGCATCCTCGGCCTCGACCCGGCGACCGACGGACCGGAGATCCGCGCGCGGATCGGTGTGTGCCCGCAGGAGGACACGCTCGACACCGAGCTGACCGTCCGCGACAACCTCTTCGTCTACGGCCGCTACTTCGGCCTGCCGCGCAAGGAGGTGCGCGAGCGGGTCGACGAGCTGCTCGAGTTCGTGCAGCTCACCGAGAAGGCCAACGCCATGGTCGAGGACCTCTCGGGCGGCATGAAGCGCCGGCTCACGATCGCGCGCAGCCTGATCAACCGGCCCGAGGTGCTGCTGCTCGACGAGCCCACCACCGGCCTCGACCCGCAGGCGCGGCACGTGGTCTGGGACCGGCTGTTCCGGCTCAAGCAGCGGGGCGTGACGATCGTGCTGACCACCCACTACATGGACGAGGCCGAGCAGCTCTCCGACCGGCTGGTCGTCATGGACAAGGGCGTGATCGTGGCCGAGGGCTCGCCGCTCGCGCTGATCGCCGAGCACTCCACGCGCGAGGTGGCGGAGCTGCGGTTCGGGGTGGCCCCCGAGGAGCAGAGCCACGAGGCGCTGGCCAGCAAGGTCGAGGACCTCGCCGACCGGGTCGAGGTGCTGCCCGACCGGCTGCTGCTCTACACCGCCGACGGCGAGCAGACGATCGCCAAGGTCCACGAGCGCGGGCTCCAGCCGGTGGCGACGCTGGTCCGCCGGTCCACGCTCGAGGACGTCTTCCTCCGCCTCACCGGCCGGACGCTGGTGGACTGATGACGGAATCGACCGCTCCGGCCAACCCCGTCTCGGGCGCCGCCCGCCTCCTCGACTACTGGACGATCGTCTACCGCCGCACCTGGAAGGGCTCGGCGATCTCGTCGTTCGTCAATCCGCTCCTCTACGTGCTCGCGATGGGCGTCCTGCTCGGCGACTACATCTCCGGCGACCCGGCCCAGCTCGAGGGCGCCTCGTCGTACCTCGCCTTCATCGCGCCCGGGCTGCTCGCCGCGCAGGCGATGCAGACCGTGTTCGGCGAGGTGACCTACCCGGTCATGGGCGCGATCAAGTGGCAGCGCACCTACTTCGGCATGACGGCGTCGCCGCTGTCGGTGCGCGAGGTGATCCTCGGCCACCTGGGCTTCGTGATGTTCCGCGTCGCCCTGACCTGCGCGGTGTTCATCGCGGTGATGGCGCCGTTCGGCGTCTTCGCGACGGTCTGGGGCGCGCTGCTCGCGCTGCCGGTGCAGCTGCTCGTGGGACTGGCCTTCGCCACGCCGATCTACGCGTTCACCGCGGGGCTGAAGGACGAGAGCGCGTTCGCGCTCGTGTTCCGGCTCGGGATGATCCCGCTGTTCCTGTTCTCCGGCGCGTTCTTCCCGGTCTCCAACCTGGACCGCTGGATGGAGGTCCTCGCGAAGGCCACGCCGCTGTGGCACGGCGTCGACCTGACCCGGATGCTGACGCTCGACACCGTGGACGCCGGTACGGCGCTCGTCCACGTGGCGTACCTGGCCGTGCTCGCCGCGCTCGGCTGGTTCTGGGCCGTGCGGCGCCTGACGAGGAGGATGACCAGCTGATGTCCTTCGCCACGACGTCCCTCGCCCGCGCCCAGGCGCGGCCGCTCGCCGCCGGCGAGGCCACCCGGCTGCTCGTCTACCGCAACTACCTGGCCTACCGCCGGGCCTGGTACATCTTCGTCAGCGGCTTCCTGGAGCCCGTCTTCTACCTGTTCTCGATCGGTGTCGGCGTCGGCCAGCTGGTGACCGGGTTCGAGTTCAACGGCCAGACGATCCCGTACGCCGAGTTCGTCGCGCCCGGCATGCTGGCGGCCTCGGCGATGAACGGCTCGCTGCTGGACGCGACGTTCAACTTCTTCTTCAAGCTCAAGTACAACAAGCTCTTCGACCAGATGCTCGCCACGCCACTGACCACGATGGACATCGCCCGGGGCGAGCTCAGCTGGTCGCTGCTGCGCGGCGGCATCTACTCCGCGGCGTTCCTGCTCGTGATGGTCGCGATGGACCTGGTGTCCTCGTGGTGGGCGGTGCTCGTCGTCCCCGCCGCGCTGCTGATCGGCCTGGCCTTCGGCGGCATCTGCATGGCGCTGACCACGTGGATGCGCTCGTGGCAGGACTTCGAGTGGGTCAACCTCGCCGTGATCCCGATGTTCCTGTTCTCGGCGACGTTCTTCCCGGTCGAGGCGTATCCGGCCGCGGTCCGCTGGGTCGTCGAGATCACCCCGCTCTACCGCGGGGTGGTGCTCTGCCGCGAGCTCACCACGGGCGCGGTGACCTGGGCGTCGGCGGTGAGCGTGGCCTACCTCGTAGCGATGGGTGTGGTGGGGCTGCTGGTCGTGCGCCGCCGGCTGGACAAGCTGCTGCTCACGTAAAGGTTCGGGCGTTCCGAGGACGGGCCCGGCACGACGCGGTCATCCTCGTCGCATGCCGTGGCGCAGGCTCGCCGTACTCGGGGTGTCCCTCTGCTGCCTGCTGGCCGTCCTGGCACCGCCCGCCGCGGTGGCCGAGCCGCAGCGGGCGGAGCCGGACTGGGCCAACCTGCCGTACTACGGGTACGACAGCACCGGCTACTACTTCGCGGTCCCGACCAACGCCGAGCTGTGGGGCGCCCGGAGGATCATCAACGTGCCGACCGGGTTCGCGCCGGCGTACGCCACGCCCGAGACCTACGCCGGGAAGCAGGTCGAGGCGATCTGGTCCCCGACCTGCTCGCCGACCAAGCCGCAGACGGTGAAGCTGACCCGCGACGTCTACCTGCCGGGCACGCCCGGCGAGCTGTTGCTCAACGTGCAGCGCACCCTGCTCAACGGCACCCAGCACCAGGGCAAGAACCCGATCTCGTCGGTCGAGGTGCAGCTCAACGGCGCCCGGATCGCGCGGCTGACCGGGAAGAAGGACGGCGTCAACGCGTGGAAGTCGGTCGACGTGTCCGACGCGGTGGGCAAGGTCGCCTACGGCTCGAACCGGCTCACGATCGTCGCCCAGAAGGCGCGGACCAAGAAGGCCAGCGGCTTCTGCGCCGGCGGCCAGCCGGACTTCGGCGTCGCGATCGAGCTGGTCGGCCGGCCCGCCGCCGACGTCGCCTCGTCGGTCCCGCCGACGTCCGGCGCCGCCGGGGCCATCCAGTTCACGGCCACGATCACGAACTACGGCCCGAGCTACGTCGTGCCGAACGACGGGTCGTTCAGCGTCCGGACCGGACAGGAGCTCGGCGGCGCCAACGTCACCTACCTGGGCATGTCCTGGACCTATGCCGACTGCCCGACCCAGAGCACGGGCGAGGGCTGGCAGGGCACCTGCATGCTGCCGGCGCTCGCGCCGGGCGCCACGATGACCGTGACGGTCCTGGTCGGCTACACGGGCCCCTGCCCGGGGTCGAGCATCGCCATCTACTTCTGGACGTTCAGCCGCTGGTGGGACACCAACCCGGCCAACAACGGCGAGAGCACCCGCACCATCCACTGCTGAGCCGCGGCTCATCGGCCGCATCTTCCCGGACGCTGACGGGATCTCGCGCGCGGGCCGTCGGGCCCGGCTGGGAGGATGGGTGCCATGAGCGAGTCGGTCGTGCCGGACACCAAGGATTGGACGTGGGTGCTCCACCGGCCGTGCCCCGAGTGCGGGTACGACGCCACGGTCGTCACGGTCGACCGGATCCCCGGCATCATCCGCGACGACGCGACCATGTGGGAGGCGGTGCTCACCCTCGCCGACGCGGCGGCCCGCCCGGACCCTGCCACCTGGTCGCCGCTGGAGTACGCCTGCCACGTCCGGGACGTGAACCGGATCTTCGACGAGCGGGTCCGGCTGATGGTCGAGGAGGACGAGCCGACCTTCCCGAACTGGGACCAGGACGAGACCGCGCTCGAGGAGCGGTATGCCGAGCAGGACCCGGCCACCGTGGCGGCCGAGCTGCTGGACGCCGCGGCGGCGGTCGCCGAGCGCTACGAGTCGGTGCCGCCCGGCGCGTGGAGCCGGCGCGGGTTCCGCAGCAACGGCAGCGAGTTCTCCGTCGAGAGCCTGGGCCTCTACCACCTGCACGACCTGGTCCACCACGCCTGGGACGTCCGCGCCGCGGCGGCCCGCGCGACCGTCGAGTCGTACGACGCTTCGGCGGCTGCGTTCCGCGACGGCACCGCCCGGGAGACCGTCGACGAGCGGATCGTGGAGTTCGCCGCGGCGGTCGGTCCCGGCGCTCGGATCCTGGAGGTCGGCAGCGGCGGCGGCCGCGACGCCCGGGCCCTCGAGGTCGCCGGGCTGAGCGTGCGGCGCACCGACGTCTCGCCGGGGTTCGTCGAGCTGATGCGCGCCGACGGCGACGACGCCGACGTGCTCGACCCGCTGACCGACGACCTGACGGACCCGCACCGCCCGGGCACGCCGTACGACGGGGTCTGGGCCAACGCCAGCCTGCTGCACGTCGACCGCCGCGACCTGCCGGTCGTGCTGCGCCGGCTGGCCGACGCGACCAGGCCCGGCGGCGTGCTGCGCGCCAGCCTCAAGGAGGGTGACGGCGAGCGGTGGTCGACCCACGGCCACGTCGCCGGCCCGCGGCGGTTCACGTTCTGGCGCGCTGGGCCGCTGGCCACCATCGTCCAGGAGGCCGGCTGGGAGGTGGAGTCCGTCGAGCAGTATCTGGGCACCGGGGGTGAGCAGACCTGGCTGGACGTCACCGCGAGGAAGGGCACGAGGCACCCGTGAGGCACCCATGAGGCACACCGAGTTCTGGTCCCGGATGGACGACGCGCTCGGGCCGTCGTACGCGCGCTCGTGGGCCGACATGTACGTGATCGGCGACCTCGGGGGTCGCACCGCGTCGGAGGCGCTGGCCGCCGGCGTGCCCCCGAAGGAGGTCTGGGAGTCGGTGTGGCGGGTCCTCGAGCTTCCGGCCACCAAGCGCTGAGCGACGCGGGCCGGCGCGCGGGCGACCCTCACGTCTGACCTGCGCCTTCGTGGGTAGAGTCCGCGCCGGGAGGCCCCCTACTCGGAAGGAGGACCCGACCGTGGGCACCGCTCCGGCGTACGACCCCGCACTCGCCCGAGCGCGGGCAGCGGTCCAGCACGTGTTCCTCGCCGCCACGCTCATCGTCGCCCCGGTCGTGCTGCTCGGGATGCCGGAGGCGCGGAGCAGCACGCCGTTCTGGGCGGGTTGCGTGGTGGTCGTCGCCGCCACCGGCGCCGCCGTGGCCCTGCGCCGCTCCCGGCCGCCGCACCCGTGGTGGCTCGCGGTCCCGGCCCTCGACCTGGTCGGCGTCGCGCTGATGCGCGCGGACCTCATGCCGACGATGGCGGCGGTCGCCGTGCTGGCGGCGCTCCCCGCCATGTGGTTGGGCGCCGACTTCGGCCGCACCGGCGTGGTCGTCGCGGCCGCCGGCGGCCTGCTGGTCTTCCTCGTGCCCGCCCTGGGACCGGACGACGCCGTGAGCGCGGAGACCGGCCTGAGCCGGCTGCTGCTCTGGCAGGGCCAGACGGCCGGCCTCGCGCTGCTCGCCCACACGGTGGTGGTGGAGCTGCGGCGGCGCGACGTGCTGGGCCGGACGATCCTCAACGCGGTCGGCTCCGGGGTCGTCGTGTACGACGAGCGCCACCGGCTGCTGCTCGCCAACGGCCCGGCTCGTGCGGTCGCCGAGCTGGGCGGCTACGACCTGGCGCACCCGGAGCGTGCGGGCGACCGGGTGTGGCGCGACGGCGCCGCGACCGCGGTGCCCGCCGAGGAGCAGGCGCTGGCGCGGGCCTGCCGGTCCGAGCACCTGCCCGACGCGCTGGAGTGGCTCGGGCCCCCGCGCGACCCGAGTGCCGTGGCGTGGAACGCGCGCCGGATGCGTGACGACCACGGCCGCGTGCTCGGGACCGTCGTGGTCTGCCACGACGTCACGGGGCTCCTCTCGGCCCGGCGCAGCCAGGAGCGGTTCCTCGGCACCGTGTCCCACGAGCTGCGCACCCCGCTGACCTCGATCCTCGGGTACGTCGACGTCGCGGAGTCGCTGGTGTCCGAGGACGACCGACTGCTGCGCCGGTCGCTCACCGCGATCCGCGCGAACTCCGACCGGCTCGCCGCGCTGGTCGGTCAGCTGCTGGACGGGACCCGGGAGCACGTGGAGCCGGAGCCCGAGCGGGTCGACCTGAGCGCGCTGCTCACGGCGGTGCTGGACCGCTGGCGGGGGCAGTGCGCGGACCTCGGACTCCGGCTACAGGCCGACGTCGGGCAGCACGTGGTCGCGGACGTGGACCCGCACCAGATCTCGCGCGTCGCCGACGCGCTGATGTCCAACGCGGCGAAGTTCACGCCGTCCGGCGGGGACGTGCGGGTCCGGCTGAGCAACGGCGGCCGGCACGTGCTCCTCCAGGTGGCCGACACCGGTGTCGGCATGAGCACCACCGACCGCGAGCGCGCGTTCGACCGGTTCCACCGCGGGGACGCCGCCCGCGTCGAGGCCGTCCAGGGCGTCGGGCTCGGCCTGCTGACGGTCAAGAAGATCGTCGAGGCGCACCACGGGACCGTCGACGTCGACAGCGCTCCGGGTGCCGGCACCACCGTGACGGTCCGGGTCCCCGCCGCCCGGAGGAGCTGACTGGCAGGCTGTGCCCATGAGCACTGCGGAGGTCGCGGTCATCGGCGGGACCGGGTTCTACACCTTCCTCGACGACGCGGAGGAGCACCCCGTCGAGACGCCGTACGGCGCTCCCTCGGCCCCGGTCTCCGTCGGCACCGTCGCCGGCCGGCGGGTCGCGTTCCTGCCCCGGCACGGGCCCCACCACGAGCACCCGCCGCACGCGATCCCGTACCGCGCCAACCTCTGGGCGCTGCGCTCGCTCGGCGTCCGCCAGGTGATCGCGCCGTGCGCGGTCGGCGGCCTGAGCCGGGAGGTGGCGCCGGGCGACGTCGTCGTCCCGGACCAGCTGGTCGACCGCACCTGGCGCCGGGCGTCGACGTACGTCGAGAGCGGCGCGGTGCACCTGCCGTTCGCCGACCCGTACTGCCCCCGGGTCTCCCGAGCCCTGGTCGCCGCCGCGCCGGACGTGAAGGCCGGGGGAGCGATGGTCGTGATCGAGGGGCCGCGGTTCTCGACCCGGGCGGAGTCGCAGCAGCACACCGCCGCCGGCGGCACGCTGATCAACATGACCGGGGCGCCCGAGGCGGCGCTCGCCCGGGAGCTGCGCATGTGCTACGCCGCGCTGGCGTTGGTGACCGACATGGACGCCGGCGTCGAGCAGGGCTCCGGCGTGGGCCAAGAGGAGGTGTTCTCCCTCTTCCGCGCGAACCTCGACCGGCTCAAGGACCTGCTCACCACCGCGGTGGCCGGGCTGCCCGACCCCGACGGCTGCACCTGCTCGACCTGGGCCGACGGCATCGACGTCACCTACGACATCCCCGGCTGATCGGGCGCGCGCACGCCCGCCGCCCTCCCGCCGCCCTCCCGTGCGCAATTGAACGGCCAGCCTGCCGCTACCGCTGAGTAACGGAGGCTGAGCGTTCAATTGCGAGCGCTCCCGCCGCTCCGAATCCTCACCTTCCCGCGCCGCGTGCCGATAGCACTGGCGTGCGCCCCACGGACGGGGCGCTTCGGGAAGGATCGCCGTGAAGTCGCCAAGGATGGCGCGGCTGGGATCCGGTGCCACGGACGGCGCCGCCCGCCGCACGAAGGAACGTGCCCGCCTCGTGGCCGTGGCCGTGACCTGCTCGCTGCTGCTGGGCCCGCTGCTCGCGCTGCTGCAGCCGCCGCCGGCGTCGGCCCGGTACCCCGAGCCCGCGGGGCCGCGGGGGCAGGCCGCCGCCGACCCGTACGCGAGGTTCCGCCTGCCGGCCAGTGCCCGGCGCGGCAGCGTCGCGCCCCCGCTCTGGTACGAGCGGTCGAACGGTGCCCCGGGATGGACCGAGCGCTGGGTCTACCCGGACCTCCCGGTCGCCTGCTACCAGCCGGCGGCGGCGGGCGGCACGTCCGCCTCGGCGTGGCAGGTGCTGTGGGTGCGGCCGTCCGGCGAGCGGTCGACCCTGGCGCCCAAGCTGGCCAACGCCCGGATGGCGCTGCGGGCCGCGGGGTCGGTGTTCCCGGCGTCGGCCGGCCGGTTCTTCGGCTCCGACGCCGACCTGTACCGCGACTCGCTCTCGCCGCGGTGGGTGACCACGGACGACTGCCGGATCAGCGTCCGGGAGGTCCCCGCGCCGGCGGACGTCTACGACCGGGGCCCGTGGGCGACCAGCGACGGCGGACTGCGCGACTGGCTGGTGGCGCAGGGCTTCTCCGAGCCCAACCGCAAGTACGTCGTGCTGCTCCAGCGCACGCCGCGCTACGCGACCGGCGACAACCCCGAGAGCGGCTGGCAGCCGCACGCGGAGGACTACGCCGCCTCGCTCGGCGACAGCGACCCGAGCCTGGACAACGCCGCCAACTACAACTCCTTCCTCTTCGTCGCCGTCGGCGGGCTCCCGAAGCGGCCCGACCCGGCGATGGCCGACTGGTACGGCCCGACCATCGCCCACGAGATGGCGCACGCGCTGGGCGCGCTGGCGCCCGGCGCCCCCCACGCCAACCCCTCGAACCCCGGCCACCCCTCGGACTGCAACGACATCCTGTGCTACGGCGACGGCTACCCGGGGGAGCGGTACGACGTGGGCTGCGGGGGAGTGCGGGCCGGGAGCGGGCTGGCCGCCTCGCGGCTGGACTGCAACCAGGACGACTACTTCTCCGCCGCGGGCGGCCCGCCGTGGGCGCCGGTCGCCGAGGGCGCCTGGACGGCTCAGCGGTGGTCGATCTCGCACAGCTCGTTCCTGTACGGCAACCCGCAGCCCACGGCGGCGCAGCTCGCGGCCCACCCGACGCCGGTGCACAGCCCCTGACCCCGGAAGCCGGCTGCCGCCGGCCTGACGACACGCCGCCCGGCCTCCCGAACATCTGTTCGATCTCGGCTAGTTTCGGTCCACAGGCATGACGCGGGGCGAGGTTGTCCACAGCAGTCGAGGGCGCTGACCAGGCGCTGTCGGTGGCTCGCTCTAGCGTCGTCGACGTGCCTGGACCACGACGAGAGACAAGGAAGCAGACCATGGCTGGTGGAGGAGACCGCGACAAGGCGTTGGACGCCGCGCTCGCGAACATCGAGCGACAGTTCGGCAAGGGGTCCGTGATGCGGCTCGGCGACGAGACCCGCGCCCCCCTCGAGATCATCCCGACCGGATCGATCGCCCTCGACGTCGCGCTCGGCCTCGGTGGCCTGCCCCGCGGCCGCGTCGTGGAGATCTACGGGCCGGAGTCCTCCGGCAAGACGACGGTCGCCCTGCACGCGGTGGCCAACGCCCAGGCGGCCGGCGGCATCGTCGCGTTCATCGACGCCGAGCACGCGCTCGACCCGGAGTACGCGAAGGCCCTCGGCGTCGACACCGACGCGCTGCTGGTCTCCCAGCCCGACTCCGGCGAGCAGGCGCTGGAGATCGCGGACATGCTGGTCCGCTCCGGCGCGCTCTCGCTGATCGTCATCGACTCGGTGGCCGCGCTCGTGCCGCGCGCCGAGATCGAGGGCGAGATGGGCGACAGCCACGTCGGCCTCCAGGCCCGCCTGATGAGCCAGGCGCTGCGGAAGATGACCGGTGCCCTCAACAACTCCGGCACCACCGCGATCTTCATCAACCAGCTGCGCGAGAAGATCGGCGTGATGTTCGGCTCGCCCGAGACCACGACCGGTGGCCGGGCGCTGAAGTTCTACTCGTCGGTCCGTCTCGACGTGCGCCGCATCGAGACGCTCAAGGACGGCCAGGACATGGTCGGCAACCGGACCCGCGTGAAGGTCGTGAAGAACAAGGTCGCCCCGCCGTTCAAGCAGGCGGAGTTCGACATCATGTACGGCAAGGGCATCAGCCGTGAGGGCGGCCTGATCGACGTCGGCGTCGAGGCGGGCCTGGTCCGCAAGGCCGGTGCCTGGTACACCTACGAGGGCGACCAGCTCGGCCAGGGCAAGGAGAACGCCCGCACGTTCCTCCGCGACAACCCCGACCTCGCCAACGAGCTCGAGAAGAAGATCCTCGAGAAGCTCGGCGTCGGCCCGACCGTCGACAACGACGTCGCCGCGCTGCCTGCCGAGCCGATCGGCGTCGACAGCTTCTGAGGTGACTCTCGTGTCTCGACAGGCTCGACAACCGGCGAGCCCTGTGCCACCGCCGGACTGGCTCGGGGACGTCTCGGCCGGGGTCGACGCGTGGACCCGCCGCGCGTCGGCCCCGCCGGCACCCCCGCCCGAGGACGCCGCCGTCCGGGTGCCCGAGGCCGACCCGGAGTCGGTGGCCCGCAAGATCCTGCTCGACCAGCTGACCGGTCAGGCGCGCAGCCGCAAGGAGCTCGGCGACAAGCTCGCGGCCAAGAACGTCCCGGACGACGTCGCCGCCCGCCTCCTCGACCGGTTCGAGGAGGTCGGGCTGGTCGACGACGAGGCGTTCGCCCGCTCCTGGATCGCGTCCCGCCAGCCGGGCAAGGGCCTGGCGAAGCGCGCGCTGGCCCAGGAGCTGCGCCGCAAGGGCGTCGACGACGAGGTGGCCCGGGAGGCGCTCGACGAGATCGACCCCGCCGCCGAGGAGGCCGCCGCCCGGGCGCTGGTGCGCAAGAAGCTGCGCTCGCTCAGCCGGGTCGACGACGCCACCGCCACCCGGCGGCTGGTCGGCATGCTGGCCCGCAAGGGCTACGGCTCCGGGATCTCGTTCGCGGTCGTGCGGGACGAGCTGGCGGCCGCCGGCCGCGACGAGCCGGAGGGCCCGGGGCTCTAGGAGGGTCCGGCCAGGTGCGGGCGACGGCCTGGCCTAGGGTGTGACGGTGTTCGGCATCGGTCTCCCGGAGCTCGTGGTCTTCCTCGCGCTGCTCGCCGTCGTGGCGTGGCTGCTCACGCGACGCAATTCGCGCTGACCGGACCGGTCGCGCAGCCGGCGCGGTGCGCCCCGGTCCGGGCCCGGGTCTGGACGAGCAGCGGCGCCGACACGACAGAATGCCCAGGTGACGACTGAGCACGAGGTCCTGACCTACGAGATGTTCGGCACCGCGGTGCGGGAGATCGCCCAGCAGGTGGTCGACAGCGGCTACGAGCCGGACCTGATCCTCTCCATCGCCCGCGGCGGGCTGGGGCTCGGCATGGGGCTCGGGTACGCGCTGGACGTCAAGAACCTCTCGGCGGTCAACGTCGAGTTCTACACCGGCGTCGACGAGCGCCTCGACGTGCCGATGATGCTGCCGCCGACCCCGGACGTCGTGGACCTGGCGGGGCTGCGGATCCTGATCGCCGACGACGTCGCGGACACCGGCAAGACGCTGGAGATCGTCCGGGCGTTCTGCGCCGACCACGTCGCGGAGGCGCGCAGCGCGGTCATCTACGAGAAGCCCGCCACCGTGGTGCTGCCCGACTACGTGTGGCGCCGTACCGACCGCTGGATCGACTTCCCGTGGTCGGCGGACCCGCCGCTGGTGGACCGGAGCGGCGGGTGAGCGTGCGGCTGGTCGTCCACGACCGGGGGCGCGACCTCGCCGGGGTCGTCCACGAGGGCGAGTCGTGGGCCGCGGCGGCGCGGCGCACCGTCGCCAGCCTGCACGCCGAGCCGGTGCCGGTCGACCTCTCGGGCGAGGTCAAGCAGTTCCTCGTCGACCACGACAACCGGTTCACGCTCCGCGCGATGACCCGCGGCGACCTGCCGGTGGTGACGCGCTGGCGCCAGTCCGAGCACCTGCACCGCTGGTGGGCCTCCGACGGCGACCCGACCGAGGAGCGGGTCGCCGAGCAGTACGGCGCGAGCATCGACGGCATGACCCCGACCCGGATGTGGATCGCCGAGGTGAACGGCCGCTCGGTGGGGTTCCTGCAGGACTACCGGATCGGCGACTACCCCGAGTACGCCGTGCTCGGGCCCGACCCGGACGCGATCGGGGTCGACTACGCGCTGAGCGAGGAGTGGAGCGGCCGCGGGCTCGGCGCCCGGGTCCTGTGGGCGTGGATGTGCCGGGCCCGGAACCGGTTCCCGCACGCGACGGCGTTCTTCGCGGCGCCCGACCACCGCAACGCCGCCTCGCTGCGGATGCTGGCCAAGGCGGGCTTCACCGAGGGCCTGTGGTTCGACGAGCCGCAGGAGGACGGCACGGTCGACACGGTGGTGGGCTGCGCCCTCGACGTGCGCCGGGTGCTGGGTTGATCCCCGCTCGAAGCCTGCGATGATCCGGAGATGAGCGACCCGCGCGTCTTCCGCGTCCCGTCCGGGCCCGTCGACCTCGCCGCGATCCCGACCGACGCCACGCCCGGCTTCAAGGGCGGCAAGCGCGACGGCAAGGCGGCGCTGTTCGCGATGGGCGACGAGCTGGCCGACCTCCAGGAGCGGCTCTTCGCGGAGGGACGGGCCACGGGGTCGCGGCGCCGGGTGCTGCTGGTGCTGCAGGGCATGGACACGTCGGGGAAGGGCGGGACGCTCAAGCACACGGTGGGTCTGGTCGACCCTCAGGGCGTGCGCATCACGTCGTTCAAGGCGCCGACCGACGAGGAGCGCGCCCACCACTTCCTGTGGCGGATCCGCCGCGCGGTGCCGGAGCCCGGATACCTCGGCGTCTTCGACCGGTCCCACTACGAGGACGTGCTGGTCGCCCGCGTGGACCGGCTGGCCGAGCCGGACGAGATCGAGCGCCGGTACGACGAGATCAACGCGTTCGAGCGCGAGCTGGTCGACGACGGCACGGTCGTGGTCAAGTGCATGCTGCACATCTCGAAGTCGACGCAGAAGGAGCGCCTGCTGCGCCGGCTCGACCGCCCGGACAAGCACTGGAAGTACAACCCGGGCGACCTCAGCGCCCGGGCGAAGTGGGACGCCTACCAGGCGGCGTACGCGCGGATGCTCGAGCGCACCGACACGCACGACGCGCCCTGGTACGTGGTGCCGAGTGACCGGAAGTGGTTCCGCAACCTGGCGGTCGGCCAGCTGCTGCTCGAGACCCTGCGTGAGATGGACCCGCAGTGGCCGCCCGCCGACTTCGACGTCGACGCGGAGCGGGCCAGGCTGCTCGCGGAGTCCTAGGAGCCTGCTGACCGGTCTCCTCGAGCGCCTGACCCGTCTCCGGGCGGCGGGTGTCAGTAGCCGCGCTTGGTGTAGTAGACCCGGCTCTTCGTGGTCGCGAACGCCTTGCTGGACGGGATCTGGAGCTGCCAGAAGAACTTGCCCTTGCGCGGGGTCGGCAGGTACACGGCGAACCGGCTCTTCTTGTTGGTGCGGACGGTCTTGAACTTCTTCCACTTCTTGCCGTGCTTCTTCAGCACCACGACCTTGCCGTGGAAGGTGGGGACGACCTTGCCCTTGAGGCCGGCCCGCTTGCCGCTGACGGACTGCAGGTCGAGCTTGCGCTGCACCTTGCCGGTGACGCCCGCGGAGGACGGGGCGTAGTCGCCGCTACCGCTGTAGAGCACCCGGTAGCTCGCGTTGCCGACCGCCTTGGTGCTCTCGTATAGGTACGCCGAGGACGACGTCGCGATGGTCTTCCAGTCCTTCCCGGGCAGCATGCGCTGGACGGTGAGGGTGCCGTCGTAGACCGCGGCCCCGGACTCGGTCTCGACGTTGATGGACAGGGAGAGGGTGTCGCCGTACACGGGGGCGCCGGGCTGCGTGCGGTAGGAGCTGGGGTAGATCCAGCCCTTGCCGTCGGTCCCGCCGACGATCCGGGTCGCGGTGGCGGCCGAGGCGGGGGCGGTGGTCGTGAGGAGGGCGGCCGGTGCGGCGAGCGAGGTGACGACGGCAGCGGCGAGGATGCGACGAAGGCGCATGGACGGTCCTGTCTTCTGGTTCCGAGTGGATGGCCCCCGAGTGGCCACCCGGCGACTACCCGACACGGTCGGTCGGTAAACCGAGGGCGTCCGCGCCGTGCCCTAGGGTTTGCCGGGTGATCCCCACCGTGGCCGTGACCCGCTACGTCACCCCGCTGCGCGAGGGCGGCAGCCTGCCCGGCATCGTCGAGGGCGACGACCTGGGCACCTACGTCTGCAAGTTCCGCGGCGCCGGGCAGGGCGTGCGGGTGCTCGTCGCGGAGGTGATCGTGGGCGAGCTGGCCCGCCGGATCGGGCTCCGGACGCCGATGCTGGTGGCCCTCGACCTGGACCCGGAGATCGCCCGGTACGAGGCCGACGAGGAGGTCCAGGACCTGCTCAACGCCAGCCCGGGCCTCAACCTCGGCGTCGACTTCCTGCCCGGCGCCTTCGGCTTCGACGGCGAGCTTCCGACCGGCGCGGGGGTCGCCGCCAAGGTGCTCTGGCTGGACGCGTTCACCGCGAACGTCGACCGGTCCTGGCGCAACCCGAACCTGCTGTTCTGGCACGGCGAGCTGTGGGTGATCGACCACGGCGCCTGCCTGTACTTCCACCACGCCTGGTCCGGCGGGGCCCTGCTGAAAGAGGGCGCCGCGGCGCGCTTCGCGAACCAGCCGTGGAGTCCCGAGGACCACGTCTTCGCGTCCTCGGTGGGGCAGCTGGCGGCCGTGGACGAGGAGGTCGGCGGGCTGCTCTCCGAGGAGGTCTTCGCCGAGGTCCTCGCGCAGGTGCCGGACGCGTGGCTCGACGTCGCCGCGACTCCCGGCGTCACCGACGTCGACCAGCTCCGGTCCGCGTACGTGCGCTTCCTGACCGCGCGGCTCGCGACGCGGCAGTGGCTGCCCGAGGGGGCCGTGCGATGAGCCGGCTCGCCTACCAGTACGTCGTGCTCCGCTGCGTGCCCCGCGTCGACCGCGAGGAGTTCGTCAACGTCGGCGTGGTCCTCTACTGCCAGGCCACCGACTTCCTCGACGTCGCGTGGCAGGTCGACCGGGAGCGGCTCCGCGCGTTCGACCCGACGCTCGACCTCGACCAGGTGTGCGAGGCGCTCGGGTTCGTGGAGGGCGTCTGCGCCGGCGACCGGCGCGGGGGAGCGGCGGCGGAGAAGCCGCTCGGCCAGCGGTTCGGCTTCCTCAAGGCGCCGCGCAGCACCGTGCTCCAGCCGGGGCCCGTGCACGGTGGCGTCACCCACGACCCCGCCCGCCAGCTCGAGCACCTGATGGAGAAGCTGGTCGGTTAGACCAGACCGTGCTCGTGGGCGAAGACCACGATCTGCACGCGGTCGCGCAGCCCGAGCTTGCGCAGGATCGCGCCGACGTGCGTCTTCACCGTCGACTCGCTGGCGAAGACCCGGGCACCGATCTCGGCGTTCGAGAGCCCGCGGGCGACGGCGTCGAAGACCTCCCGCTCCTTGTCGGTGAGGGACTGGTACGCCGTGGGCGCCGGCGTGCGGCTGCGGAACTGCCCCTCGAGCAGCGTCGAGAGGTCGCTCGGCGCCAGCACCGCGTTGCCCGCGTGCACCGTGCGGATCGCGTCGCGCAGCATGACCGGGGTCGTGCCCTTGAGCAGGAACCCGCTGGCGCCGTACCGGATCGCGGTGGCCGCGCGGTCGTCGAGGTTGAACGTCGTCAGCACGATCACCCGCACCGGCTTCGCACGCCGCGCAGCGCGGTCGGGGAGGAAGATCTGGCGGGTCGCCTCGACGCCGTCCATCTCCGGCATCCGGATGTCCATGAGCACGACGTCCGGCGCGAGCTCGTCGACGAGCCGGACCGCCTCGAGGCCGTCCGCCGCGGCACCGACCACCTCCATGCCGTCCTGGGCGTCGACGATGACCCGGACCCCCTCGCGGAACAGGTCCTGGTCGTCGACCAGGAGCACCGAGATCACGGCGTCCTCCGCAGCGGGATCCAGGCCGTCGCGGTGAACCGCGGCGGGTCGGAGCGCCGGCGGACGTCGAGCCGCCCGCCGACGGCCTCGAGCCGGCCGCGCATGCCCTCCAGCCCCTGGCCGCCGGGCACGCTCCGGATCGGTTGGGTCTCCTCCGACGCCCGGTCGACGGCGTTCTCGACCTCGATGCGCAGGTCGCCCTCCCAGTGCCGCTCGACGTGCACCGGCTGGTCCCGCCGGCCGTGCTTGATCGCGTTGGTGAGCATTTCCTGGAGCACGCGGAACGCGACGACCTCCAGCTCCGGCGGCATCGGCTGCGGCGCGCCGACCTCGGTCGAGCGGACCTCGTGGCCGCTCGCGCGCACGCCCTCGACCAGGCTGTCCAGGTCGGCGTGGCGGACGGGTGCCGCGGCGGCCCCGGACGTCGAGGCCAGCACCTGACGCACGTCGTCGAGCGAGGTGCGTGCGGACGTCGCGATGTTCTCCATCGTGCGCTTCAGGCCCTTCGTGTCCACCTCGTCCAGGTACTGCGCCGACTCCGCCTGCGCCAGGATCACCGCCAGCGAGTGGCCGACGACGTCGTGCACGTCGCGGGCGAGCTGCGCCTGCTCCTCGCGCAGCCGGGCGATCTCCTCGGCCTGGTCGCGCTCGGCCTCGGCGGCCTGCTGGAAGGAGCGCGACTGCCGGGCGCGGGATGAGAAGCGCAGCGCCAGCCCCGCGAGCCACGGCACGCCGAGCACGGACATCCCGAGCAGGGCTGCCGTCAGCTGCCACTGGTCGCTCCAGCTCGACGGCCGCACGAGGGACGCGAACCCGGCGGTGGAGAGCGCGTCGTAGAACACGCTCGGCTGGATCCAGACCACGGCGATCGCCGCGGAGACGGGGATCGACAGCGCGCTCGCGAGCACGGTCGCCGTGCCGCCCCAGCGGGCGGTGCCGAAGGCGACGACGCCGAACGCCAGCTCGATCATCAGCAGCTGGGTGCCGGTGAGCACCTGCAGGACGCAGAGCGCCCAGACCAGCGCCAGCGCGACGGCAGGCAGCCGGCGCGACAGCGCAGCCGCCGCGGCGATCCCGAGGACGAAGGCCACGAGCGCCGGGCGCGGGTCGTCCGGGTACCGGTACGGGTCGATGTCGAGGACCTCGACCAGGCCCAGGAGGAGCACCGCGAGGCCGACGGCCGCGTCCGGCGCCCACGCCCGCCACGTCATGCCCTGATCACCGGGCAAGCGAACCACACTCACCGGTGGGCGCCGCGGACCAGCTCGTCGAGCAGGTCCGGGTAGGACCACCCCGCGGCCGCGAACATCCGCGGCACCTGGGAGTGCTCGGTCATGCCGGGCACGGTGTTCACCTCGTTGAGCACCGGGCCGTCCTCGGTCAGGAAGAAGTCGATCCGGGCGACGCCGCAGCAGCCGAGCGCGTCGTAGACGGCCCGCGCCGCGTCCTCGAGCGCCTTGGCCGCCACCTCGTCGACGTCGGCCGGGACCCGGAAGTCGGCGTGCCCGCCGTACTTGCTCTCGTGGTCGAACAGCCCGTCGGCCACGATCTCGAGGGCCGGCGCGGCCAGCAGGGTGCCGTCGGCGCGCCGCAGCACGGCGACGTCGATCTCCCGGCCGGCGACGACGTCCTCGACCAGCACGCGGTCGTCCAGCGCGAGCGCGGCGTCCAGCGCCGGGCCCAGGCGGTCCGGGCGGTCGACGAGCGCGACGCCCAGGCTGGAGCCCGCCGCCACGGGCTTGACCACGACGGGGTGCGTCCAGCGCAGGGTCCCGGCGGTCGCCGCCGTGACGAGGACGCCGGGGGCCGTGGCGATGCCGAGCGCGTTCGCCACCAGCTTGGTGGCCCACTTGTCCATGGCGATCGCCCCGGGCCGGACGCCCGAGCCCACGTACGGCAACCCGGCCAGCTCGCACAGCGCCGCGAGGGCGCCGTCCTCGCCGCGTGGTCCGTGCACGACCGGGAAGACCACGTCGCAGCTGCGGAGCACCTGGGCCGCGCCGCTGAGCCCGATCGGGCGCAACCCGCGGTCGCGCCAGGTCCCGTCCCGGCCGACGGTCAGGGGCACGGCGTCGTACGTCGCCGGGTCCAGCGCGGCCGCGACCGAGGCCGCCGAGGCGAGCGAGACGTCGTGCTCGCCGTTCTGCCCGCCGCCGATCACCGCGACGCGGGTCCTCACGACAGGCTCCGCAGGTGCGGCACGCCGCGGACCCGCCGGGCGATCCGCGCGCCGATGCCGGTGACGACGTCGTGCTCGATGGTGCCGGCCCAGGCCGCCCACTCCGCGACCGTCGGCTCGCCCTGGTCGCCGGGCCCGAACACCGTCACGGTCTCGCCGAGGTCGACGCCGCGGTCGGCGAGGTCCACGACGAGCTGGTCCATCGAGAGCAGGCCGACGACCGGACGACGGACGCCGTGCACGAGCACCTCGGCGCAGCCCGCGGCCGCCCGGGGCAGGCCGTCGGCGTAGCCCAGCGGCACGAGCGCGAGGTGGGTCGCACGGCTCGTCCGGTGCGCGTGGCCGTACCCGACCGGGGTGCCGGCACGGACCCGGCGCACCGAGACCACGGGCGCGGTGAGCGTCATCGCCGGGCGCAGGGACGTGGTCCCGGACGGGTCGATCCCGACCAGCCCGGCCCCGACCCGGCTCATCGTGTGGTGGCTGCGCGGGTCGGTGAGGGTGGCCGCCGTCGCCGCGAGGTGCCGGTCCCGCGGACGCAGTCCTGCGGCGCGGGCGTGCTCGAGCGCCCAGACGAAGCGGGTGCGCGCCAGCGCGTTGCAGTCGTCGGCCGGATCGGCGGCGCAGCCGAGGTGGCCCATCACGCCGACGACCTCGACCTCGCCGCGCTGCTCGGCGCGGCGCGCCGTCCGGCACAGCAGCGCCCAGCTCGCCGGCTCGGCCCCGTCGCGGGCCATGCCGGCGTCCACGTGCAGGTGGATCCGGGTGCGCCCCGGCGCCGCGGCGACCGCGGCCAGGTGCGGCAGCGAGGGCACCGCCACCTCGACCCCGCGGGCGGTCGCGGTCGCGAAGTCCGCGTCGACCGGGTTCAGCCAGCTCAGCACCGGGACGCCGAGGTCGGCGTCGACCAGCGCCCACGCCTCCTCGAGGCTGGTCACGCCGAGCCGGGTCGCGCCGTGCGCGAGGGCCGTACGGGCGACGTCCAGCGCCCCGTGGCCGAAGCCGTCGGCCTTGACGACCGCCATCAGCTCGCCGCTCGCGCGGGACGCGAGCAGCCGGGTGTTGTGCGCGACCGCGCCCAGGTCGATGTCGAGCCGCGGCGCGCGGCCGGCCGAGCCCCGGGTCTGGGGCAGGAGGATCGTCATGCCGTCTACGCTAGGGACGGCGGCGCCTCCGCGACCTCCACCTCAGGTGCCGGCCGGCTGTCCCCAAGTGCCGGGTCGGCGCAGCCTCGGGCCGAGACTGCGCCGACTCGGCGTCAGACGGGGACCAGCTCGACCGCGCCGACGGCGTACCGGGCGAGGATCGAGCGGGCCAGCTCGGGGTGGGCGCCGAGCGGCTCCGAGACGGTGATCGCCCCGGCCTCGAGCGCGAGCTCCGCGGCCCGGTCCGGCAGGAAGCCCGGCGCCAGGAACAGCGACGCGACCGCGATGTGGCGGCGGCCCTCCGCACGGAACGCGCGGACCGCCTCGCCGGTCGCCGGCGGCGACGAGGACGCGAACGCCGCGGTCACCGGCAGCTTGTGCCGCGCGCCCCAGACCCGCGCGAGCCGGGCGACCGCCTGGTTGGCGAGCGGGTCGCTGGAGCCGGCCGCGGCCAGCACCAGCGCGTCCAGCTCGCGCACCCGCGCGGCCCGGAGCGCCTCGCGCATCCGGACGTCCAGCACCTCGAGGAACTGCGGCTCGAGGCCGAGGATGCGCGTGGCCCGGACGCGCAGGCCCGCGTGCCGCGCCTGCGCCTCGGCGACGGCGGACGGGACGTCCACCTTGGCGTGGTAGGCCTCGGTGAGCAGCAGCGGGACGACGACGATCTCGTCGTGACCCTGCTTGACGAGCCGGTCGACGACCGTCTGGAACGACGGCTTCGACAGCTCGAGGAAGGCGGCCTCGATCTTGAGGTCGGGGCGCATCGCCTTGACCTCGCCGACGAGTGCCTTGATGGTCGCGGCGGACCGGGGGTCACGACTGCCGTGAGCCAGGGCCACCAGAGCAGGAGCAGTCATCACACTGCCTCCTTCGCGGTGCGTGTTCCTTCGTGGGGTCGGGCACGGCCGGCCACGCTGCCGGTCTGCGGGGAGTGCGGGGTCATGAGTGGATCCCGCACTCGGTCTTGGTGGTGCCGGCCCAGCGGCCGCTGCGCGGGTCCTCGCCGGGAGCCACGCGGCGCGTGCAGGGCCAGCAGCCGATGGAGGGGTAGCCGTCGTACACGAGCGGGTTGACCAGGATGCCGTTCTCCGCGACGTACCGCTCGACCTGCTCGTCGGACCAGCGGGCGAGCGGGGAGACCTTGACCTTGCCCTTCCGGGCGTCCCAGCCGATCACCGGCGCGATCACGCGGTTGTGCGTCTCGGCGCGCCGCAGCCCGGTCGCCCAGGCGTCGTACTCGTCGAGTGCGTCGGCGAGCGGCTCAACCTTGCGCAGCTTGCAGCACAGGTCCGGGTCGGTCTTGTAGAGGTCCTTGCCGTACGTCTCGTCCTGCTCGGCCACCGACTGCACCGGGGTGATCGTCAGCAGGTTCACCGGCATCGTCGCCTCGACGGCGTCGCGGGTGCCGATGGTCTCGGCGAAGTGGTAGCCGGTGTCGAGGAAGACCACGTCGATCCCGGGTGCCACCTTCGACGCGACGTCGGCCAGCACGGCGTCGCCCATCGACGACGTCACGCAGAACCGCTCGCCGAACGTCGCGACCGCCCACTCGATGATGTCCTCGGCCGGTGCGAGCTCGAGCTCCGCGCCCCAGTGGGACACCAGCTCGCGCAGCTCCTCGGGGGAGCGGCCGGCGGTCTCGGTGGCCCGGTTGTTGCGGGCGTTGAGCGTGGTCGCGGCGGTCATGACGCGCCTCCGGGCCGGAGCAGGCCGATCAGCTTCAGGCTGAACGCGCGCTGGCAGGACCGGCACTCCCAGGAGCCGTGGGCGCCCTCGTGCGGGCGCAGGTCCTCGTCGCCGCAGTAGGGGCAGTGGAAGGGCACGGCGCGCTCGCTCATGAGGACACCGCCTCCAGGAGCTTGTCGCCGCGCACGAGCTCCTCGTCGGCGCGCAGCACCCAGGTCGTGAAGCTCTCGCCGTCCTCGCGGTCGGCCAGGTAGTTGGTCACCAGCGCGGTGACGTAGTCGTCCAGCCCGGCGCTGGTGACCTTGTGGGCGCGCAGCTTGCGGCCGAAGTTGGCCTGCAGCCCGGTCGCCCCGCCCAGGTGCACCTGGAAGCCCTCGACCTGCTGGCCCTCGTGCATGACCAGCTGGCCCTTGAGGCCGATGTCGGCGACCTGGGTGCGGGCGCAGGCGTTCGGGCAGCCGTTCACGTTCACGGTGATCGGGGAGTCCAGGTCGGGGAAGCGCTTCTCCAGCTCGGCGACCAGGTCGCGGGCCCGGTTCTTGGTGTCGACGATCGCGAGCTTGCAGAACTCGATGCCGGTGCAGGCCATCGTGTTGCGGCGCCAGTTCGAGGGCCGCCCCGACAGGCCGATCTCGTCCAGCCGGTCGAGCAGCGGCTCGACGACGTCGGGCTGGACGCCGATCAGCACGATCTTCTGGTACGGCGTCAGCCGGGCGCCCTGCACGCCGTACTCGTCCATCAGGTCGGCGAGCTGCACCAGCAGCGTGCCGGACACGCGGCCGGCGGTCGGGGCGATGCCGACGTACTTGCGGCCGTCCTTCTGGTCGTGCACGCCGATGTGGTCACGGTGGCCGACCGGCGACTCGGGGGAGGGGTTCGAGACCAGCGCGCGGCCGAGGTACTCGTTCTCCATCACCTCGCGGAACTTCTCCACGCCCCAGTCGGCGACCAGGAACTTCAGGCGCGCCCGGGAGCGCAGCCGCCGGTAGCCGTAGTCGCGGAAGATGGAGGCGACCGCCTCCCAGGCGTCCGGGACCTCGTCGAGGGGAATCCAGACGCCGAGCTTCTGCGCGAGCATCGGGTTGGTGGAGAGGCCGCCGCCGACCCAGAGGTCGAAGCCGGGACCGTGCTCGGGGTGGACCGTGCCGACGAAGGCCACGTCGTTGATCTCCGGCGCGACGTCGTGGGACGGGTGGCCGGTCAGCGCGGTCTTGAACTTGCGCGGGAAGTTCGAGAAGTCCGGGTTGCCGATGTAGCGGCGCTCGATCTCGGCCAGGGCCGAGGAGCCGTCGATGATCTCGTCGACGGCAACGCCGGCGACGGGCGAGCCGAGGAACGGCCGCGGGGAGTCGCCGCACGCCTCCATGCTGTGCAGGCCGGCCGCGTCCAGGCGGTCCCAGATCGCCGGCACGTCCTCGATCCGGATCCAGTGGTACTGGATGTTCTCCCGGTCGGTCACGTCCGCGGTGTCCCGCGCGAAGTCGACGCCGATGGTGCCGAGCGCGCGGACGGCGGCGGGGGAGAGCAGCTTGCCGTCGGAGCGGACCCGCAGCATGAAGTAGCGGTCGTCCAGCTCCTCCTCGTCGAGGATGGCCGTCTTGCCGCCGTCGATGCCGGGCTTGCGCTGGGTGTAGAGGCCCATCCAGCGGAACCGGCCGCGCAGGTCCGCGGGGTCGATCGAGTCGAAGCCGCGCTGGGAGTAGACGTGGAGGATGCGGTCCCGCACGTTGAGCGGGTTGTCGTCCTTCTTGGACTGCTCGTTCTTGTTCAGCGGCTCGGTGTAGCCCAACGCCCACTGACCCTCGCCGCGCTTGGGGCGGGGAATCTCGGTGCGCTCGGGACGCTTGGCGGTGTAGCGGAGGTCGGACATCGGTGTCGGTTCCTTGACGAGGCGGGCGACGCGATGCTCGACCGGCGACGGTGCCGGGAGCATGGCGGCCGGGACGGGCGGCTGGTCAGGCTCGGTCAGTCAGGAAAGCCAACACATCATGCTGCGCGTACGACCGAAGTCCACGTGGCGTCGGGCCACGAGGTACGTGTGGGTCGCAGCGGAGATCATGTCAAGGAGTCTCAGGGACCGGACGGGCTTGCCACAAGGTGAAATCCCACACCGTGAGACAGAGGTCTGAATAGTGAGACGCCGGGTTCCCGCCGCCGCCTGAGGGGCCGCGGGCTGCGGTCCAGGTCACACCGGGGGTGCTACTACGCTGCCCTCATGAGCGACGCCTCCCTCGACTCCCTCACCAGCAGCGCGTACCGCCAGGCCCTCGAGGTGATCGCCTCGGTCGAACCGCGGGTCGCCGAGGCGACCCGCCAGGAGCTGGTCGACCAGCGCGGTTCGCTCAAGCTGATCGCGAGCGAGAACTACGCCTCGCCGGCCGTGCTGCTGACGATGGGCACCTGGTTCAGCGACAAATACGCCGAGGGCACGGTCGGGCACCGCTTCTACGCCGGCTGCCAGAACGTCGACACCGTGGAGGCGCTCGCGGCCGAGCACGCCCGTGAGCTCTTCGGCGCGCCGTACGCCTACGCCCAGCCGCACTCCGGGATCGACGCCAACCTCGTGGCCTACTGGGCGATCCTCGCGCACCGCGTCGAGACGCCGGGGCTGGCGAAGCTGGGCGCGAAGAACGTCAACGAGCTCTCCGAGCAGGACTGGGAGACGCTGCGCGGCGAGCTCGGCAACCAGCGGCTGCTCGGCATGTCCCTCGACGCGGGCGGCCACCTGACCCACGGCTTCCGGCCGAACATCAGCGGCAAGATGTTCCACCAGCAGCAGTACGGCACCGACCCGGAGACCGGGCTGCTCGACTACGACGCGGTCGCCGCGAAGGCCCGCGAGTTCAAGCCGCTGGTGCTCGTGGCCGGCTACTCGGCGTACCCCCGGCGGGTGAACTTCGCGAAGATGCGCGAGATCGCCGACGAGGTCGGCGCGACGCTGATGGTCGACATGGCGCACTTCGCCGGCCTGGTGGCCGGCAAGGTGTTCACCGGCGACGAGGACCCGGTGCCCTTCGCCCACGTCACCACCACGACGACCCACAAGTCGCTGCGTGGCCCGCGCGGCGGCCTGGTGCTCGCGCAGGAGGAGTACGCCCCCGAGGTCGACCGTGGGTGCCCGATGGTGCTCGGCGGCCCGCTCTCGCACGTGATGGCCGCGAAGGCGGTCGCGCTCGCCGAGGCCCGGCAGCCCGGGTTCCGCGCGTACGCCCAGCGCATCGCCGACAACGCCCAGTCCCTCGCCGACGGCTTCCTCTCGCGCGGGGCGACCCTGGTCACCGGCGGCACCGACAACCACCTGGTGCTGCTCGACGTCTCGTCGTTCGGCCTGACCGGCCGGCAGGCCGAGTCGGCGCTGCTCGAGGCGGGCGTGGTCACCAACCGCAACTCGGTGCCGCGCGACCCGAACGGCGCCTGGTACACGTCGGGCATCCGGCTCGGCACCCCGGCGCTGACCACCCGCGGCTTCGGCCACGACGAGTTCGACCGGGTGGCGGAGCTGATCGTGCACGTCCTGCAGAACACCCAGCCCGGCACCACGAAGGACGGCAAGCCGTCCAAGGCGTCGTACACGCTGGGCGAGGGCGTGGCCGACAAGGTCAGGGACGCCTCGGCCGAGATGCTCGACAAGCACCCGCTCTACCCGGGCATCGACCTGTCCTGAGTCAGCGCCACCGGTACTCCACCTCGGGCCGGCCGCTGCCCCCGTAGCGGGGGCGGCGCTCGGCCTGTCCGGAGTCGGCGAGGTGCTCGAGGTAGCGCCGCGCGGTGACCCGGGACGTGCCGGTGGCGGCGCCGACCTCGCTCGCCGACCGGGGCCCGTCCGCGTCGCGCAGCGCGGCCCGCACCACGCGCAGCGTCTCGTCGCTCATGCCCTTCGGCAGCGGCGCGGTCGCCGTCGACCGGAGGCTGCCGACCAGCCGGTCGACGTCGTCCTGGGCGACCTCGGCGTCGGCGGCGTCCAGACCGGCGCGGTACGCGGCGTACTGCTCGAGCTTGGCGCGGAAGGTCGCGTAGGTGAACGGCTTGAGGAGGTAGAGCACGACGCCCTGGGCGAGCGCACGGCGCACCACGTCGAGGTCGCGGGCCGAGGTCACCGCGATCACGTCGCACAGCTGGCCGCCGGCGCGGAGCCGCTGGAGGAGCCCCAGGCCGTGCCCGTCCGGCAGGTGCATGTCGAGCAGCAGCAGGTCCACGTCGTGGTCCTGGAGGAACCGGACCGCCTCGGCGGCCGACCGGGCCACCCCCGTCACCTCGAACCCCTCGACCCGGTTCGTGTACGCCGCGTGCGCCTCCGCGGCGACCGCCTCGTCCTCGACGACGAGCACCCGGACGCTCACGGCGCCACCCGCCGCTCCACCCGGTGCGCCGCGCGCAGCGTGACGACGAACTCCGCGCCGCCGTACGCCGATCGCCCGATCGTCACGTCGCCGTCGTGGGTCCGCGCCACCTGGCCCACGAGCGCCAGCCCGAGGCCGCGCTCGCCGCCGCTCGCCTTGGTGGTCCAACCGCGCTCGAGCACGCGCGCCGCCTCGTCGTCGCCGAGCCCCGGTCCGCTGTCGCCGACGCGCACCACGACCGCGTCCGCGTCGCCGCCGACGACCACCGCCACTCGGCGCTCGTCCCTGCCGGCGACCGCGTCGAAGGCGTTGTCGACGAGGTTGCCGATCACGGTCACGAGGTCGCGGGGCGCGAGGCCGGCCGTGGCCGGCACCTCGCCCTCGATGGTCAGCTCGATGCCGCGCTCGGCCGCCTCGGTGCTCTTGCCGACCAGGAGCGCCGCGACGACGGGGTCGCCGACCGCGCCCAGCAGCCGGTCGGTCAGGGCCTGGGCGACCGCCAGCTCGTCGGTCGCGAAGTCGACCGCCTCCTGGGGTCGGCCCATCTCGATGAGCGACACGATCGTGTGCAGCCGGTTGGCGGCCTCGTGGTTCTGCGAGCGCAGCGACTCGGTCAGCCCGCGGACGACGTCGAGCTCGCCGGTCACCGAGCGCAGCTCGGTGTGGTCGCGCAGCGTGACCACCGCGCCGACGTCGCGCCCCTGCCAGGTCGCGGGTGCCGAGCTCACCACGAGCACCCGGTCGCCCCGCACGTAGATGTCGTCGGCCTCCGCCTCGCGCCCGAGCGCCGCGGCCACCAGGCCGGGCGGCAGGTCGAGGTCGTGGACCGAGCGGCCGACGGCGTCCGGCGGCAGGTCGAGCAGTCGGACGGCCTCGTCGTTGACCAGCTGCACCCGGCCCTCGTCGTCGAGGAGCAGCAGGCCCTCGCGCACCGCGTGCAGCACCGCGCTGTAGTACTCGTACATCCGGGCGATCTCCCGCTCGCCGAGCCCATGGGTCTGGCGGCGCACCCGGCGCGCGAGCAGCCAGGTGCCGAGCAGGCCGACCGCGAGGACCAGGGCGGCCGCCACGAGGATCAGCACGACGTCCTGGCGCAGCTGCCGGTCGATGGCGGACACGGAGATGCCGACCGAGACCAGCGCGACGACCTCGCCGCTCCGCTCGACCGGCACGACGGCGCGGATCGAGGGGCCGAGCGTGCCGGTGTACTCCTGGGTGAACACCGCTCCCTCGGGCGCGCCGCCGAGGTCCCCGACGAACGGCCGGCCGATCTGGGTGGGGTCGGGGTGGGTGTAGCGGATCCGGTCGAGCGACATCACCACGACGAAGTCGACCCCGGTGTCGTGGCGCACCTGCTCGGCGTACGGCTGCAGCCGGCGGCTGGGGTCGGGGGTGCTCAGCGCGGCCCGGACCGCGGGGGAGTCGGCCACCGTCTCGGCGACGGCCACGGCCTGCTCGGCGGCCGTCGCCCGCGCATCGCGCCGGGCGTCGTACGCCGCCAGGCCGGCCGACACGGCGACCAGCACGAGCACGACGAGGACCTGGAGCAGCAGCACCTGGCGTGCGACGGACGGTTCCTGCCTCCGAGCCCGCACGCGCATGAGGCGCATTGTGCCGCAGCGGACGCGAACTCAATGACCACAACGGTGACCGGCATCACAACGGGGTACAGCATCGAGCGGAACCCGCCCGCGGCCCCTTGGAGGAACCCATGAGCACGGCCAGCACCCCGCAACGATCGGCAACCCGCACCCGCACGCACTGGCTGTACGTCGCCGTGCTCCTCGCGGTCGGACTCGGCATCCTGGTCGGCCTGGTGTTCCCCGACTTCGCGGTCGAGCTGAAGCCGCTCGGCGACGCGTTCGTCGGCCTGATCAAGATGATGATCCAGCCGATCATCTTCTGCACGATCGTGCTCGGCGTCGGCTCCGTGGCCAGCGCCGCCCGGGTGGGCAAGGTCGGCCTGCTGGCGATCGGCTACTTCCTGGTGATGTCGACGTTCGCGCTCACCATCGGCCTGGTCGTCGGCAACCTGCTGCACCCCGGTGAGGGCCTGAACCTCACCGACGAGGTCGCCTCGGCGGGAGCGGCCCAGGCCGAGGAGGGGCACGCGAGCACGACGGACTTCCTGCTCGGGATCATCCCCGACTCGCTGTTCTCCTCGCTGACGTCGGGCGACGTGCTGCAGACCCTCCTGGTCGCGCTGCTGATCGGGTTCGCGCTCCAGCAGATGGGGTCCGCCGGGCGCCCGATCCTCACCGTCGTGGAGTACGCCCAGAAGCTGGTCTTCCGGGTGCTCGCGATGATCATGTGGGCCGCGCCGGTCGGCGCCTTCGGCGCGATGGCGGCGGTCGTCGGACAGACCGGGTTCGACGCGCTCAAGAGCCTCGCCGTCCTGATGGCGGGCTTCTACGTGACCTGCCTGCTGTTCGTGTTCGTCGTGCTCGGCACCGTGCTGCGGGTGGTGGCCGGCATCAACATCTTCTCCCTGTTCCGCTACCTGGCCCGGGAGTTCCTGCTGATCCTCGCGACCTCGTCCTCGGAGTCGGCGCTGCCGCGGCTGATCGCGAAGATGGAGCACGCCGGCGTCGAGCGGACCACCGTCGGAATCGTCGTGCCGACCGGCTACTCGTTCAACCTGGACGGCACCGCGATCTACCTCACCATGGCCACCCTGTTCATCGCCGACGCGATGGGCGACCCGCTGAGCATCGGCGAGCAGATCGGGCTGCTGGTGTTCATGATCATCGCGTCCAAGGGCGCCGCCGGCGTCACCGGCGCCGGCCTGGCCACGCTCGCGGGCGGCCTGCAGTCGCACCGGCCGGACCTGGTCGGCGGCGTCGGCCTGATCGTCGGCATCGACCGCTTCATGTCCGAGGCCCGCGCGCTGACCAACTTCGCCGGCAACTCGGTCGCCACGGTTCTCATCGGCACCTGGACCGACGGCATCGACCGGGACCGCCTCGACCGGGTGCTCGCCGGCGAGCTGCCGTTCGACGAGCGCACCATGGTCGACGACGCCCCGGAGCGGGAGCCGGAGCCCGCAGTGGTGGGCCGGAGCTGAACCTGGCAGCCGGAACCCGCACGACACGCCGCAGGGGCTCGGCGTGTCGTGCGGGTTTCGGCTGCTGACAGCCGAACCCCGCAAGCCGCCTACGCCACCGGCGTCGCCCGCGCCACGATCGCCCGCAGGTCCCCGCCGTCCAGGGCGCCGAAGGTGCCGTCGTACGCCGAACCCAGCCGCGAGGCGCAGAAGACGTCGGCGACCTCGGGCGGGGCGAAGCGGACCAGCAGCGAACCCTGGAGGACCGCGGCCATCCGGCCGGCGAGCCGGCGGGCGTTGACCTCGAGCCGGTCCGGCTCGCCCATCAGCGAGCCGAGCAGCGCGAGGGTGTCGTCGATCGCGCGGTCCAGGCGCGGGTCGCCGCCGCGGGCGCGGCCGACCTCGGTGATCCAGGCGTCGAGCACCTCCGGCTCGCGGCCCAGCGCCCGCAGCACGTCGAGGGCGTTGACGTTGCCCGAGCCCTCCCACACCGAGTTCAGCGGCGCCTCCCGGTAGAGCAGCGGCAGCCCGGACTCCTCGACGTACCCGTTGCCGCCGAGGCACTCCAGCGCCTCCGCGACCAGGTACGGGGTCCGCTTGCAGACCCAGAACTTCGCCAGCGGCAGCCCGATCCGGCGCAGCGCGGTCTCGTGCGGGTCGGCGATGTTGTCCACCGCCGACGCCAGCCGCATCGCGACGGCCGTCGCGGCCTCCGCCTCGACGGCGAGGTCGGCGAGCACGTTCTGCATCAGCGGCTTGTCCGCCAGCAGGGACCCGAACGCCGAGCGGTGCGCGGCGTGCCAGGACGCCTCGTTGACCGCGCGCCGCATCAGCGACGTCGAGCCGAGCACGCAGTCGAGCCGGGTCGCGGCCACCATCTCGATGATCGTGCGCACGCCGCGGCCCTCGTCGCCGAGCCGGTGGGCGACGGTGCCGTCGAACTCCAGCTCCGACGAGGCGTTCGACCGGTTGCCGAGCTTGTCCTTGAGCCGGACCACGTCCAGCTGGTTGCGGCTGCCGTCGGGCAGCACCCGCGGCACCACGAAGCAGGTCACCCCGCCGGCCGCCTGGGCGAGCACCAGGAACACGTCGTTCATCGGCGCCGACGTGAACCACTTGTGCCCGTGCAGGGTGTACTCGCCGTCCACCGCCGTCGGGCGCGCCTCGGTGACGTTGGCCCGCACGTCGGACCCGCCCTGCTTCTCGGTCATGCCCATGCCGGCGAGCGCCCCGCGCTTCGCCGACGGCTGCCGGACGCCCGGGTCGTACTTCGTGGAGGCCAGCAGCGGCGTCCACTCCTTCGCGAGCGCCTCGTCGGCGCGCAGGGCCGGCACCGCGGCGTACGTCATCGAGATCGGGCAGCCGTGGCCGGGCTCGGTGTGCGACCAGGCCATGAACCCGGCCGCCCGGCGCACGTGGGCGTACGGCGAGCCGGCCTCCTGCTGCTCCCACGGGGTGGCCGCCAGGCCGTGCCCGACCGCCCGCTCCATCAGCCAGTGCCAGGACGGGTGGAACCGCACCTCGTCGACCCGGTTGCCCCAGCGGTCGTAGGGGACGAGCTCGGGGTGGTGCTGGTTGGCCAGCATGCCGTGCTCGCGGGCCTCCGCCGTGCCCGCCTCGGCGCCGATGCCGGCGAGGTCCTCGACGACCTCGGCCGAGGCGTGGCGGGTGACCGCCTCCACGAGCGCGGCGTCGCCCGTGACGATGTTGTGACCAGCCAGCAGGGGTGCCTGGTTCGTGGCTACCCGGATCTCCGAACGCATGCCCTTACGTTAGATCCATGTCCGGGGTCGAGAGCGTGGAGCGTGCCGTCGTGGCCTGGTTCCACCGGTCCCGCGAGCTGGTCTGGCGCCTGGTCGTCACGACCGTCGGCTCCTGCCTGCGGTACCGGGTCACCGGGCTGGCGGCCGAGGCGGCGTTCTTCGCGGTGCTGTCGGTCCCGCCCCTGGTCTTCGCCCTCGCCGGCGCGATCGGCTTCGTGTCCGACCAGTTCAGCGCCGCGCAGATCAACGACGTCCGGGACGCGGTCATCCACCTGTCCGAGCGGGCGCTGACCGAGAACGCCGTCAACCGGATCATCACCCCGACCATCGACGACGTGCTGCAGGGCGGCCGCCTGGACGTGATCTCGCTGGGCTTCGTGCTGGCCCTGTGGTCGGGCTCCCGCGCGCTGCACGTGTTCGTGGACACCATCACGATCATGCACGGGCTCGGCGGGTCCCGCGGGATCATCAAGGCGCGCGCCCTCTCGTTCGCGCTGTACCTGCTGGCGATCGTCACCGGCGTCGTCTCGATCCCGCTGGTCGTCGCCGGCCCGAGCCTGGTCGAGGACTGGCTGCCGGAGCGCGCGGACGTCCTGGTGGCGTTCTACTGGCCGGCCGTCATCGTGATCTGCATCTGCTTCCTCGCGACCCTCTACCACGTCTCCGTCCCGGTGAAGACGAACTGGAGCTTCAACCTCCCGGGCGCGACGTTCTCGCTGTGCTGCTGGGTGGTCGGCTCCTACCTGCTGCGCTGGTTCCTCACCGCGACCGCCGCCGACTCGCGGTCGATCTACGGGCCGCTCGCCGCGCCGATCGCCGTGCTGCTCTGGCTCTACCTGGTGTCGATCGCGGTGCTGATCGGCGCCGCCGTGAACGCGGCGTTCGACGAGGTCTTCCCGCAGAAGACCACCACCCGGGCCCGGCTCGAGCTGGTGCAGCGGCTGCGCCGCCTCGGGTCGCGCGACGAGACCGGATAGATTGCCGCCCGTGCCGGACGACTCCAGCGACATCACGCAGGGCCGGGCCCGCGGCAAGGTCTCGCTGCCCGACCCCGGCCGGTCGCCCTGGTGGGAGCTCGGCCGCCGGCTGCTGCTCGCCGTCGTGATCCTCGTCGGCACCGTCATGCTGGTCTACCTGGACCGGCACGCGTACCGCGACGGCAACGACCCGCCGTACTTCCGCGTCGACCTCGTCGACTCGATCTACTACACGACGGTCACGCTGAGCACGACCGGGTACGGCGACATCGCCCCGGTGGCGGAGCACGCCCGGATGATCAACGCGTTCGTCATCACCCCGCTCCGCATCGCCTTCCTGGTGCTGCTGATCGGGACCACCCTGGAGGTGCTCGCCTCGCAGGGCCGCGAGATGTTCCGAGTCGCCCGCTGGAGGAAGAAGATGTCAGCCCACGTCGTCGTGATCGGCTACGGCACCAAGGGGCGGGCCGCGGTCGACACGCTCGTCAACAACGGCACCGACCGCGAGTCGATCGTCGTGGTCGACCCCGGCCCCGAGGCCCTGCAGGAGGCGCACGCGGACGGCCTCGCGGTCGTCACCGGCGACGCCACCCGCCGCGACGTGCTCCGGCGGGCGGGCGTCGAGAACGCCGGCCAGGTGATCATCACGACGAACCGGGACGACTCCAACGTGCTCGCCACGCTCACCGTCCGCCAGCTCAACCCCGACGTCTGGATCGTCGCCGCCGTCCGCGAGCAGGAGAACGTCGCCCTGATGCGCCAGTCGGGGGCAAACTCGGTGATCACCTCCTCCGATGCCGTCGGCCGGTTGCTCGGTCTCTCGTCCCTCTCGCCGACCCTCGGCTCGGTGATGGAGGACCTGCTGACGTACGGCGAGGGTCTCGAGGTCGCCGAGCGCGACCTGCTCGTCTCGGAGGTCGGCCAGCAGCCGCAGTCGCTGCCCGACCAGGTGATCGCCGTGGTGCGCGACGAGAAGGTCTACCGCTACTTCGACCCGGTGGTCACCCTCCTCGCTCGCGGCGACCGGCTGATCGTGGTCCGCCCCGCCAAGGAGCTGCCCTGGGCGCCCCGGCCGGGCACCCACGACGAGGACCTCGCCACCGACGACGCGTAGCGGCGAGTTCCCCACACCGGAGGCCTCCGAGGGCTAGCCTGCTGGCACGGGTGGGGGCCTGAGGTTGGGGAGTGGGGATGCCGGGCGACCGGGAGAAGCCGCGCGCAATCGTCGGACCCGGCGGAGCGTTCGCCTTCGCCGGGCTGCTGGCGACCATCGCGCTGGGCACGCGCGCGAGTGACTACCACGCGCCCGGGTTCGGCACCGCGCTGCCGGCCGGCGGTCTCGCCGTGCTCTGGCTGCTGGTCCGCGGCGCCCGGGTGCTCAGCTGGGACAGCGGCCTGCTGCTGGTCCTGGTCTTCGGCCTGAACCTGGCGCTCGGCTCCGAGCCCGAGGTCGCCGCGGCGCTCGCGGTCGCGGTGCTGGTGCAGTCCCTGCTCGCCGTCGTGCTGCTGCGCCGGTGGTGTCCGGGCCTGTGGGGCTGTGGCGGCGACCGGCCGCTCGACCGGCCCCGCGTGCTCGCCCGTCTCGGCGCGACCCTGCTGCTCAGCTCTGCGGTCGGGGCGGTGCTGGCGACGATCGCCTGGACCGCGCTCACCCACGAGGACCTCGACCTCGGCGGGCTGCTGTGGTTCGGGCGCAACGCCTGCAGCGCGTTCATCGTCGTGACCTTCGGGCTGCTGGTGGGGGAGCGGCTCACCGGCGAGCCACCGCGCCCGCGGCTGTTGAGCAACGCGAGCTGGGCCGAGCTGTTCGCCACGGCCGTCTTCACGGCCGGGATGTACGCGCTGGCGTTCTCCTTCGACGAGCTGCCGCTCGCGTTCCCGCTGCTCGCCGCCACCGTGTGGGTGGGCCTGCGGTTCTCGACGCTGCTGAGCGCGGCGCACTCCTTCGTCGCCGGCGTCGCGACGATCTTCCTCACCATGGCCGGCATCGGCCCGTTCGCGGCCGTCGACCGCGCCGACCTCGGGTACCTGCTCGCGGAGTTCTACGTCGCGACCATCTGCATCACCGGCCTCGGCCTCTCGACCGGCAGGGACGAGCGCGAGGCGCTCGCCGCCGAGCTGCGGCGTACCAAGGAGGAGGCCGACTACCAGGCCAGCGTCCGGCAGGCCGTGATCGGCTCGATGAACGAGGGCCTCTTCGTGGTCGACGACGCGGGCGAGGTGCTGCTGCACAACGCCGCGGCGGCGGAGATCTTCGGGGTCTCGGAGGCGGAGATGACCCGCGAGCTGCTGGCGGCGCGGTCCGACCGGTGGGCGGACGGCACCCCGATGCGCGACGAGGACCGGCCCTCCAGCCGGGCGCTCGCGGGGGAGACCCCCCGCGAGGTGGAGATCCTGGTGCGCACCGGCGACCAACCGGACCGGGTGGTCGCGGTGTCCGCGATCCCGCTGCCGCGCGACGGCCTGCGGGGGCGCGCCCGGGCCCTGGTGCTGTTCCGGGACACGACGCTCGACCATGCCCGCCGCGAGGAGCTCGCGGCGTTCGCGGGCGTCGTGGCGCACGACCTGCGCAACCCCCTCGCCGCGATCGACGGCTGGACCGAGATGATCGCCGACGAGCTCGACGCGGGCTCGCTGGACGACGAGCTCGCCCGCGAGTTCGTCTCCCGGGTCCGCTCGTCGGCGCGCCGGATGCGCGAGCTGATCCGCGACCTGCTCGCGCACGCCACCAGCAGTGCCCGCGACCTGGAGGTCTCGCGGGTCGAGGTCGGCGCGCTCGTCGCCGAGGTCGCCGCCGCTCGGCACGCGGAGGACAAGATCTTCTGCGGGCCGGTCCCGCCCGTGCTCGCCGACCCGGTCCTGGTCCGGCAGGTGCTCGACAACCTGGTCGGCAACGCCCTCAAGTACGTCGCACCCGGCGTGGAGCCCCGGATCGCGGTGTGCGGCGCCGCCGGGGCGCTCGGGTTCGTGACGGTCCGGGTCATCGACAACGGCATCGGCATCCCCGCCGACGAGCGCGAGCTGATCTTCGACGAGTTCCACCGGGCGCACTACCGCGACTACGAGGGCAGCGGCCTGGGCCTGTCGATCGTCCGCCGCATCGTCACCCGCCACGACGGCACGATCGTGGCCCTCCCGAACCCCGACGGACCCGGCTCGGTCTTCGAGTTCACGCTGCCGGCGTACGACGGCTGACGGTCAGCCGCCCATCGTCAGATCACCCCGAGGGGTGAGCCCTGGGGGTGGGATCGTCGCGGATCCTTGCAGCCGAGTGAGCCGCCCGCAGGCCTCATCACGGGGGATCGGGTCAGCGGGCGGCCACTGCCACTCCGGCCCGGCGGGGCGTCTACTCCGCCGTCAGTTCAGGTCGAAGACCGTGTCCAGACCGGTGAGCCGGCACACCCGCCGGAACGGCGGGCTGGCCGCCAGGAACCCGATGCTGCCCTGCCGGGCCACCAGCTCGGCGCGCGCCCGGGCGAACACCCCGAGCGCGGACGCGTCGGCGAACGTGACGCCGCCGAGGTCCACCAGGACGCGGGTGCACCCGGCGGTGATCAGCTCCCCGAGTCGACGGGAGACCTCCTGCGCGGTGAAGATGTCGAGCTCGCCGTTCGCGACCAGGGTCGCGGTGGGCGGGTCGAGGGCGATGCTGAGCGAGAAGTCCATCCGGGTCCCGTCTGTTGCGCTCACCGTACGCCGCGCCCGACCGCCCGGCCCCACCCCTATGGGCTGACCCGGAGGGGTGGACCCGGATGACGAACTTCCTCCAGATTCGCGCAAACCGCCCCCGCGGACGACCCCGGTCTGCCTACTCTCTTCATGGACCGCGCCGGTGACCCGAGACGTCGGCGCGGCCCACCTCCCGGGGACGGAACCCGGGACGCATCGTCGACAGGGAGGTGGCCCGAGGTCGTCGCTGCCCTCGGGCCACTCCCTGTCCTCGGCGGCCCTCCGTGTCGACCGCGGCGTTCACCGCGGCGTTCACCGCGGCGGGAGCATGACCACGGGACAGCCGCTGCCGTGCAGCACGGTGCGGGCGGTGCGGCCCAGCCGGGTGCCACCGCGCTCGTCCGCGGCGTTGCGCCCGAGCAGCACCAGGCGCGAGCGCGCCGAGAGGGCCACGAGCTCGGCGCCGGCCCGGGCGTGGGCCAGGTGCACCGTCCGCACGGTCACCGCGCCGCACACCACCTCGGCGCTCGCGACGAGACGCTCGCAGTCCTCGTCGTGCTCGATCCCCAGCGTCGCCGGGAGCTCCTCGGCCGGCGGCTCCCAGTCCGGCGGCACACACGCCACGGGCGGGTCCGACCAGCCGGTGGGGAGGACGTCGTTGTCCGCGGTGAGCGCCCGGATCAGGTGCAGCAGGTCGCGCCGCCGGACGACCACCAGCCGCGCGTCGGCGCTGGCGTCGAGGACGGCGCGGACCGGCGTGCCCTGCACGATCCGGCCTTCGGCCGGGACGCCCCGGACCCGGGCGAGCGTGCGATCGAGCACCGCGGCGTCGTACGCCACCAGCCGCAGCCCGGACCCGTGGTCGGCCGCCTCGGCGACGGCGAACCGCAGCGCGGCGTCGATGTCGTCGTCGGGGACGGCCAGCACGACGGGCCCGGTGGCGTCCATCGCCGCTCCTACATCTCGAACACCAGCCGGGCCGGGGCACGGCCGGCGAGCACGTCGTCGATCGCGGCGTTCACGTCGTCCAGCTTGCGACTCTCGGCGACCACCCGGGTGCGGCCGAGCGCATGCAGCTCGAAGACCTCGGTGAGGTCCTGCCGGGTGCCGACGATCGAGCCGATGACCGAGATGCCCTTGAGGACCGTCGGGAAGATCGGCAGGCTCATCGGCCCGTCGGTCTCCGGCGGCAGACCGACGCACACCAGCCGGCCACCGCGCCGCAGCGCCGCGAACGCCTGCTCGAATACCGACGGCAGCACGGCCAGCACCACGGCGACGTCCGCGCCGCCGAGCGCCTCGATCGCCGCGACCGGGTCGGTCTCGGCGGCGTTCACCACGTGGTCCGCGCCGAGCTCGGTGGCCAGGCGCAGCTTCGCGTCCTCGACGTCGACGGCGATCACGGTGCCGCCGACCAGTCGGGCGTACTGCAGGGCCAGGTGGCCGAGCCCGCCGACACCGAAGATCGCGACCTTCTCGGACGGACGGACGTGGGCGACCTTGATCGCCTTGTACGTCGTCACGCCGGCACACGTCAGCGGCGCGGCGTCGTAGGACGACACCCCGTCGGGGACCGGGACGGCGTACGTCGCGTCGGCCACGGCGTACTCGGCGAAGCCGCCGTCGATCGAGTAGCCGGTGTTCTGCTGCTGCTCGCAGAGCGTCTCCCAGCCCGTCACGCAGTAGTCGCAGTGCCCGCACGCGTGGCCCAGCCACGGGAGCGCGACCCGGTCGCCGACCGCGCGCTGCGTCACGCCGGGCCCGACCTGTTCGACGATCCCGACGCCCTCGTGCCCGGGGACGAACGGCGGGGTCGGCTTGACCGGCCAGTCGCCGTGCGCGGCGTGGATGTCGGTGTGGCACAGGCCGCTGGCCTCGATGCGGACCAGCACCTGGCCGGGGCCGGGCTCGGGCACCGGGCGCTCCTGGATCTCCAAGGGCTCGGTGAAGCTGGTGACGACGGCTGCCTTCATGGTTTCTCCTCTTCGGGTGGCGCGAGGACGGTCACCAGGTCGCGGCGGGTCAGGATGCCGACGACCACGCCGTCCTCGACGACGGGCAGGCTGGTGAGCTGGCTGGTGACGAGGAGGTCCGCGGCGACGGGCAGCTCGACGTCCGGCAGCAGCGCGACCGGGTGGAAGCTCATGACGTCGCCCACGGTGGCGGGGTGGGGCCCCTCCGCCGACGGGTGCAGGTCCCGGGCCCAGGGGTCGCGCGGCACGGCGTCGCGGACGACGTCGGTGTCGGTCACCATGCCGAGCACGTGCCCGGCGTCGTCGACCACGGGGAGCGCGCGCACCCGGTGCTTCCGCAGCAGCCGCGCCGCGACGTCCAGGCCGTCGCCGACGTGGACGGTCACGACCGGCGAGGTCATCACGTCTCGCACTCGCACGGGCCACCTCCTTGTCCGTCCCAGCCTCCCGTCGGCGCTCCGGGCCGGGGCAGGGCCCAACGGCCCGGAGACGGGGGACCTCGGGCAGATCAGGTCGCGCCGAGCACCGCCCGCGCGGCCTCCCACCGGGCGACCGGCACCCGGAACGGCGAGCAGGACACGTAGTCGAGCCCGACCTCGTCGAAGAAGTGGATGGAGGCCGGGTCGCCGCCGTGCTCGCCGCACACGCCCATGTGCAGGTCGGGCTTGGTCGAGCGGCCGAGCCGCACCGCGGTCCGCACCAGGTCGCCGACGCCCTCGACGTCCAGCGACTCGAACGGCGACACCGGGAACACGCCCTGGTCGCGGTACGCCGGGAAGAACGCCGCCTCGACGTCGTCGCGGGAGAACCCCCACACCGTCTGGGTCAGGTCGTTGGTGCCGAACGAGAAGAAGTCGGCGACCGTGGCGATCCGGTCCGCGGTCACGGCGGCCCGGGGGAGCTCGATCATGGTGCCGATCGGGATGTCCAGGGCCACGCCCTGCTCCTCGGCCACCGTCGCGACGACCGCCTCGAGCTGGGCCCGGATCAGCGCCAGCTCCCGCTCGCTGGCCACCAGCGGCACCATGATCTCCGGCCGCGGGTCGCCGCCCGCGGCGATCCGCTCGGCGGTCGCCTCCGCGATCGCGCGGGCCTGCAGGTCGAACAGGCCGGGGATGACCAGCCCGATCCGCACGCCCCGCAGGCCGAGCATCGGGTTGTGCTCGTGGAGGCGGCGGACCGCGGCCAGCATCAGGTGGTCGCGCTCGTCCTCGTCGTGCCGCTCGTCCTCCAGCGCGACGCGCACCGCGAGGTCGGTCAGGTCGGGCAGGAACTCGTGCAGCGGCGGGTCGATGAGCCGCACGGTCACCGGCAGCCCGTCCATCGCGGTCAGGATCTCGATGAAGTCGCTGCGCTGCAGGGGCTCCAGCCCGGTCAACGCGTGCTCCTTCTGGGCGTCGTCCTCGGCCACGATCAGGTCCTCGACCAGGCCGCGGCGCTCGCCGAGGAACATGTGCTCGGTGCGGCACAGGCCGATGCCGGCCGCCCCGAACCGGCGGGCGCGGATCGCGTCCTCGGGGGTGTCGGCGTTGGCGCGGACCGCGAGGCGGCGGACGGCGTCGGCCCGCTCGAGGAGCCGCTCGACCGCGTCGGCGACCGGGTCGTCGACGTCCTCGCCCTCGAGCCGCCGCACCACGTCGGGGTCGCTGACCGGCACCTCGCCGACGAACACCTCGCCGGTGCCGCCGTCGATCGAGATGACGTCGCCCTCCTCGACGGTGGGGCCGCCGCGGACCTCGAACCTCCGGTTCACCAGGTCGATCCGGATCGCCTCCGCGCCGCAGACGCACGTGCGCCCCATGCCCCGCGCGACGACGGCCGCGTGGGACGTCTTGCCGCCGCGGCTGGTCAGCACGCCGCGGGCGGCGACCATCCCGTGCAGGTCGTCGGGGGTGGTCTCCTTGCGGACCAGGATCACGTCGTCGCCGCGCTCCGCCCACGCGACCGCGGTGTCCGAGTCCAGCGCGACCTTGCCCACGGCGGCGCCGGGGGAGGCGTTCATGCCCGTGGTGACCGGCTGCCGGGACGGGTCGGGGGCGAAGCGCGGGAACATCAGGGCCACCAGCTGGTCCCCGGTCACCCGCCGCAGCGCCTCGTCCTCGTCGATCAGCCCCTCGTCGACCATGTCCGCGGCGATCCGGACGGCGGCCTCGGCGGTGCGCTTGCCGACCCGGGTCTGCAGCATCCACAGGTGCCCGTCCTCGATCGTGAACTCCAGGTCGCACATGTCGCGGTAGTGCTTCTCGAGCGTCGCCATGATCCGCAGCAGCTCCTCGTACGACGTCCGGTCCAGCTCGGCCAGGTCTGCGATCGCGATCGTGTTGCGGATGCCCGCCACGACGTCCTCGCCCTGGGCGTCGGTCAGGTAGTCGCCGTACAGGCCCTGGTCGCCGGTCGCCGGGTCCCGGGTGAACGCGACGCCCGAGCCCGACGTCTGCCCGCGGTTGCCGAACACCATCGCCTGGATGTTGACGGCCGTGCCGAGGTCGTCGGGGATCTGCTCCTGGCGCCGGTAGAGCGCGGCGCGCGGGGTGTTCCACGACGAGAACACCGCCCGGATCGCCAGCCGCAGCTGCTCGCGCGGGTCCTGCGGGAAGTCGTGGCCGGTGTGCTCGCGGATGATGGCCTTGAAGTCCTCGACGACCATGCGCAGCTGCTCGGTGTCGAGCTCGTCGGCCGCGTCCATCCGGTCCGAGAACGCCTCGCCGTCGATGCCGAGCACGGTGGTACCGAACATCTGGAGCAGCCGCCGGTACGAGTCGGCCGCGAACCGGTCGTCACCGCTCTGCTCCGCCAGCCCGACGACCGACCGGTCGTTCAGGCCGACGTCCAGGACCGTCTCCATCATGCCGGGCATCGAGAACTTCGCGCCGGACCGCACCGACACCAGGAGCGGGTCGTCGGGGTCGCCGAGCCGGCGGCCCATCCGCTCCTCCAGGGTGTGGAGGTGCTCGTCGACCTCGGCCTCCAGGCCGGCCGGCTCGGCGCCCTCCGCCAGGTACGCGCGGCAGGCGTCGGTCGAGATCGTGAAGCCGGGCGGGACCGGCAGTCCGAGGTTCGTCATCTCGGCGAGCCCGGCGCCCTTGCCGCCGAGGAGGTCCTTCTGGTCCTTGTTGCCCTGGTCGAAGTCGTAGACGTAGGTCGGCATGCTCCGAGACTGCACCCGGGCCACCCCCGGAGGCGAGAGCGGGGGTCCGGTGCGGGACGCCCGGCCCCCGCATCCGGGCCGATGGTCCCTACGCGATGCGGCGTGCCGGCCGGAGGGTGGGGGTGAGCCCAGGAGGAGCCATGGACACCCGACCTTCTGCCGTGGTCGTCGCCGTCGGCGGACGCGGTTCGAGCGCGGCGATCGAGTACGCCGCGAACGAGGCGCTGCGTCGGCACGCAGCGCTGCACCTGGTGCACGCGCTCCCCGAGGGTGACGAGGGGATCGACCAGGGCACGGAGATCCTGGCCGCCGCCGTCCGGCTCGCCACCGCCCTCCTCGACGGGCTGGCACCCGTCACGGCCAGCCTGGTTCCGGGGCGGGCCGTCGAGGTGGTCGCGGAGGCCGCCGGGCGCGCGGACCTGGTGGTCGTGGGGCGGTGCGCGGAGTCGCAGCGCACCCATCCCTACGTCCGGTCGGTGACCGGCGGCGTGGGCGCCCGGGTCGAGGTCCCGGTGGTCTCCGTCCCGGACGGCTGGCAGCCGCGCGTCGGCCCGCCGACCGTCGTGGTCGGCATCGACGACCCGGGGGAGTCCACCGACGTCCTCGCCGCGGCCCTGCGGGCCGCGAAGGAGCGGCGGGCCCGGCTGGTCGTGGTGTCCACGTGGTGGCGCCCGCCGGTGACCAAGGTCTCGGAGACGGGCTGGCAGGCGGTCCTGGAGGAGGGGCTCGACCTGGCCCTGGACGCGGTCGGGGCGCGGGCGTCCGGCGTACCCGTCGAGGTGCAGGTCCGCCAGGCCCGACCGGCCGAGACGCTGATCGCCGCCTCCTGGAACGCCGACCTCGTGGTGCTCGGCCGGCACGCCACGGTCGTCCCCGCGGGCTCGCACCTGGGACCGGTCGCGCGCTCGGTGCTGCGCGAGTCCTGCTGCCCGGTGCTGCTGACGACCCCGCGCGACCCGCACCTCCACGAGGCCGCGCGGCGGAAGCTCTTCATCGTCTCCTGAGACGATGGCGCCGTGCTGGTGCTGGACGGCGGGCTCTCGACCGCGCTCGAGGAGCAGGGTGCGGATCTCTCGGGCGCGCTGTGGACCGCCCGGCTGCTCGCCGAGGAGCCGGAGCGCATCGCGGCGGCCCACCGCGCGTTCTACCGAGCCGGTGCGCAGGTCGCCACCACCGCCAGCTACCAGGCCAGCCTGGCGGGCTTCCGGGCCGCCGGGTACGACGACGCGGCGGGGCTGGTGACGCGGAGCGTCACGATCGCGCGCGCCGTCCGCGACTCCCTCGGCGACCCGGGTCTGCTGGTCGCGGCCTCCGTCGGGCCGTACGGCGCGTTCCTGGCCGACGGCTCGGAGTACCGCGGCCGGTACGGCGTGCCCGTCGCGCGGCTGCGCGACTTCCACGGGTCCCGGCTCGAGCTGCTCGCGGCCGCGGGGCCGGACCTGCTGGCGGTGGAGACGATCCCGGACGCCGACGAGGCCGCGGTGCTGGCCGACCTGCTCGACGAGCTCGGCGTGCCCGCGTGGTTCAGCTACTCCGTCCGGGGCGACCTCACCAGCGCGGGCCAGCCGCTTCCCGAGGCGTACGCCGTGCTGGCGGGCCGGCCGTGGCTGCGCGCCGCGGGGGTGAACTGCACGGACCAGCACGACGTGCTCGGCGCGGTCCGCGCTGCGGTGGCGGCGACCGGTGTCCCGGCGGTCGCCTACCCGAACCGCGGCGGCAGCTGGGATCCGGCGGCGAAGCGGTGGGTGTACGGCGGGCCGCTCGACCTCGGCCTCGTGGACGCCTGGGTCGCGGCCGGAGCGGAGCTGGTCGGGGGCTGCTGCGGCACCGGCCCCGCCGACATCGCGGCGCTGGTCAGGCGCTCAGCAGCCGGCGGCCGGTGAGCCGGTCCGGCTCGACGCGCACGAAGCGCCGCCGCGGTCCGCCGGGCCAGACCCGCATCTCGATCAGGGTGTCGGGGACGTCGAGCTCGTCGACCAGGTGGGCGATCCCGACCACGACCACGCTCCAGGCGGTCCGGGTCTCGGAGTCGACACGGTCGACCTCGACGACGACCTGCTGACCGTCGCACTCCCGCGCGAGCTTCGACTCCGGCTCGACGCGGAACCAGATCGCCGCCTCGCCCACCGCGTAGTTCACCGGGACCAGCGCGATGCCGTCGGCGCCCTGCCACGCGACCCGGGCGATCTCGGCCTCGCCGAGCAGGCTCCAGCAGTCGTAGGCGAGCAGGGTCGCGACGTTGTGGGTGGTCATGCCCCCACCGTGGCGGATGACCCCCCGCCGGAGCCAGTGACCAAGGTCCCGCGGGCCGCGGGCGGCCGACCCTGACCCGGCGCCGCGCCGGCAGCCCAGCATGAGGGCGTGAGCGAGACGACCCGCAGCGAGTACGACGTGGTGGTCGCCGTCGGTCCCGAAGGCGTCCACGACGGGGTGCTCGACCTCGCCGTCGCCGAGGCCGAGCGGCGGCAGGCCGGTCTGGAGCTGCTGCACGTCGTCCACTCGCTCGTCAGCGTCCCCGTCGGCGTGGAGGCGGTCCAGTCCCTGGACGCGGCTTTCACCGAGGTCGGCCGGAGGGTGCTGACCTCCGCGGCCGACCGGGTGCGCTCGCGAGGCGGTGGCCGGGTGCCGTACACGACGCACCTGCTCGTCGGCCGGGTGTCGACGACGATCGCGGACCGTGTCCCGCCCGACGGCATCGTCTTCCTCGAGCGCCACGACTCCGCCGACCGGCTGCTCACCATGTCGGTCTCGACGAGGGTCGCGGCGCGGGCGCACGCAGCCGTGGTCGTCGTGCCCGCCGCCTGGCGGCGCGGCCCCTACGAGCCGCGGCCGGTGACCGTCGGCGTCGACCATCCCGACGAGGCGCTCGCGCAGGTCGAGACCGCGCTGGCGTTCGCGCGGGAGACCGGGCGTCCCTTGGTGGTCGTGCACGCGGCGTGGCTGGCGGAGCCGTACCAGGACCTGGTCTTCGGCAACACGACGCGCGACGAGTGGGTGCACGACGCCGAGGAGCGGCTCGACCGCGCGCTCGCCAAGCTGCCCGACCACGCGGACGTCGACGTCTCGACCGCGGTGGACTGGCGGCGGCCGGCGGACGCGCTCGTCGGGGCGTCGCTGGTGTCGGCGTTCGTCGTGCTGAACCGGCGGCGGGAGCGGGCGATCGGCCCGCACCTGGGCGCGGTGACCCGGACCGTCCTGCGGCACGCGGCCGGTCCGGTGATGGTGGTGGACCGGACCTGAGGGGAGCGCGACGATGACCACGTTGACCGTCGAGGAGTGCTGGGCGCTGCTGCAGCAGGAGAGCGTCGGCCGGCTCGGGTACCGGCTCGTCGACGAGCTGCACGTCGTACCCGTCAACTACGTCGTCCGGGACGACGTGGTGCTGGTCGCGACCGGCGAGGGCAACAAGCTGCTGGCGTCCGAGCTGCACGCCGAGGCCGCCCTCGAGATCGACGACCTGCGCGGGGAGGAGGCCTGGTCGGTGCTGGTGCGGGGTCGGCTCCAGCACGTCGAGGAGGGTCCCGCCGAGGCGTTCGCGGACGTGGCGACCGTGTCCTGGCTGCCCACCTTCAAGTACGACGTCATCCAGCTCGTGCCGGCCGCCGTGACGGGACGCCGTTTCGAGGTCCACCGCCCGCGCTGACCGGAGCGAGCTGGTCGGAGGTCAGCCAGCCCTGGTGGGCCTCGATCTCGTGGTGGCCGCCGCCGGAGGCCCAGACGACCCAGGCGAGCCACTGGGCGCCGCCGACGGCCGGCAGGCCCCACCAGAACAGCAGCAGCCCCGGGTGGACGTCGAGCGAGTCCGGTCCGAGGCGCACCAGCACGTGCCGGGGGGCGCGCGGCGCCGGGGGAGGGCCGTGCTCCGCGAGGTGCTCCCCGCGGGTCCAGCCCTGGCGCACCCGGAGCGTGCCACTCGGCCGCTCGACCACGGCGCTCACCGTCCAGGACTCGGTGCGCGTCCCGACCTCGCGGGTGCTGAGCGCGAGCCCCGGCCGCGACCACTGCGGGTCGCCGGTGACGTTCACCCACACGTGCCGCGGCGTCCCCGGAGTCCTCCTCACCGGCTCAAGGTAGAACATGTGTTCGAATGATCTGGACCAGCCCGGGGTGGTCCTTGCCCGGCGACCCCGGGCGCGATCTAGTGGAGGTACCCCCCGGAGGTGAACCGTGCTGACCTGGAACCTGGTCTTCCTGTGCGGGGTCTTCCTCGCATTCCTCATCGGCTTCCTGGCGTGAGACCTGACGTACGCCGATCTCCAGGTTCCCTCAAGGCGCGCGCCGGCCTTTCGGTGCGGGAGGCTCCGCGGCTACACTTGGAGTCGACCCCGGTGGTGACCCGAGACGCCACCGGGGTCACCCATGTCCGGCGGAGTTACGCTGGCGAGATGGTGCGGCAGGACGCATCCGACCGGGACGACGAGGCGGACGCCCGCGACGCCGCCGCGAGGGAGCGCGACGCCGAGGGGTCGGCCCGCGACGCCGCCGCCGCGGCACGCGACGCCGATGCAGGGGACCGGGACCGGCTGGCCGCGCTGCGGGACCGGCTGGCGCGCGACGCCATCTGGGCCGACGAGGTGCGGGCGGCCGCCGCGGACCGCGCGCGGCGCGCCGAGGGG
>NZ_BAAAJE010000028.1:0-107907 GCF_039526625.1 Nocardioides aquiterrae | reverse complement strand
GTGCTCATCACGGCACGCTCACATCACCCACACATCCAGCAGAAGAGCCGAAGTTTCGGCCGACAAGTACAGGTTTTGGCCGACAGGTCAGCCGCGGCCGACGTGGTAGCCGACCAGCCGGGCGGAGCCCTCGGCGAGGTCGGACCACGCGCCGTCGTACTCGAACACCGCCGTGGCGCTGGTCGGGAAGCCGGCCAGCAGCTGGCTCTCCAGCTCCGGGTCGCCCTCGCCGTCGCCGAGGAGCTGCGCCAGGTAGGCCATGGTCGGGTTGTGGCCGATGACGACCAGCGTCCGTACGTCGTCGTCGACGAGCCCGATCAGGTCGACCGCCGTCGCCGGCTCGGCGACGTACAGCCCGCGGTCGTAGTCCGGCTCGAGCTCCCAGCCGCCGCCCGCGGCGAGCGCCTCCCAGGTCGCCCGGGTGCGGGCGGCCGCGGAGACCAGCGCGTGCTGGGGGGCGAACCCGCGGCCGGCGAGCCAGGCGCCCGCCTCGGCGGCGTCGGCGCGGCCCCGGTCGGTGAGCTCACGCTCGAAGTCCGTACGGCCGCCCTGCTCCGCCTTCGCGTGCCGCATCACTGCGATCGTCCTCATCGCGCCATCGTCGCATCCGACGCTCAGCCGCGGACCTTCACCGTCCTCGTGTCAGAGTCCCCGAGGAGGTTCGCGACACCCTGGTCCGGCACGAACGTCGCGCGGTAGCGGTGCACTCCGGGCGAGACGTTCTGCAGGGTCCGGGTGACGGTCTCCGGGAACAGCGCGACCGAGCGCAGGGTCAGGACCCGCTTGCGGCTTGCGAGGTCCTGCACCACGAGGGTCCCGGAGGCGTTCGCCGGGAACAGGGCGTAGACGACGGCGCTGAACTCCACGACCGACGGCCGCGGCGAGCGGAGCCCGATCTGCACGGCCGCCTGGTCCTTCTTGGCGCTGAGCGTGATCGTCTGCGCGGACGACGTGGACCCCTCCACCGGGGCGCCCGCTCCGGGCACGAACGTGGCGGTGGCCGTGTAGGTCCCCTTCGGGTCGAGACCGGAGAGGTCGAGGGTGGCGAACCAGCCGCCCGCGTCGGGCACCTCGACCCGGCCGGGCACCACGTAGGTCCCCATCGGGATCTCCACCGGAGCCAGGCCCTCGACCCGGAAGATCATCGACCCGGGCGCGCCCTCCACCGACTCGTAGTGGGAGACGCTCGCGGCGAGCTCGAGCACGCCGACGCCTTCGTTGCTGAGCGTGAGCCGGGTCGTGGTGGGCCGGCCAGGGACCGTCGCCGACGCGGTGGTCCCGGACGGGAGGTAGGTCGTGCCCGGGGTGGTCTGGGCGGGCCTGAAGTCGAAGGTGAGCTCGCGGGTCCCGGCGCTGAAGACTCGTCGGTCGACGGTGGTCGACCCACCGGAGACCAGCAGCGGGTCCGGGAACGCCGCCGTGTCACTGACCCAGACCTGGCCGTACACGGGGGTGCCGTCGGCCGCCGCCACCGCGATGTCCAGGTGCACCCTGAGCGGGCCGGGCGCGGTCATCGCGACCGAGATGGTCGTGGGCACCTCGGTCGGAGCCTCGTCACGGGGGCCGACCGACTCCGCGATCGCTCCCGGGGCGGTGAGGGTCGTGCCCAGGAGCGCGAGCAGGAGGCTCACGGCGAGCAGGGCAGGTCGGGCTCGGGCCATCGGCGGTCCTCGGTCGACGGGAGCAAACCCGAGACCGGATCCGCCCGACCAGTCAATAGCAGTTTCGGCCCGCCGGTGGCGGAATTCCCAGCACGGCTCAGGCGCCCATGGCGTGGAAGCCGCCGTCGACGTGCACGATCTCACCGGTGGTGGCCGGGAAGAAGTCCGACAGCAGCGCGCACACGGCCTTCGCGGTCGGCGTCTGGTCGGTGTTGTCCCAGCCCAGCGGCGACCGGTCGCTCCACATCGCCTCGAGCTCCTCGAAGCCCGGGATCGCCTTCGCGGCCAGCGTCTTCAGCGGGCCGGCCGACACCAGGTTGACGCGGATGCCCTCGGGGCCCAGGTCGCGCGCCAGGTAGCGCGAGCACGACTCGAGCCCGGCCTTCGCCACGCCCATCCAGTCGTACGCCGGCCACGCGACCGTCGCGTCGAACGTGAGCCCGACCACGGAGCCGCCGTTCTGCATCAGCGGCCGGCAGGCCTGGGTCAGCGACATCAGCGAGTACGCCGACACCTGCACCGCCTGCGCGACGTCCGGCCACGGACCGGTGAGGAACTTGCCGCCGAGCAGCGTCTCCGGGTTGCCGTAGGCGATGGAGTGCACCACCCCGTCCAGGCCCGCGTCGGGGCCCAGGTGCTCGCGGACCTGGTCGGCGAGGCCGGCGAGGTGGGACTCGTCGGTGACGTCCAGCTCCAGCACCGCCGGCTCCTCGGGGAGCCGCTTGGCGATCCGGCGGGTGATGCCGAGGGCCCGCCCGAAGTTCGAGATCAGCACGGTCGCGCCCTGCTCCTGCGCCACCTTCGCGGTCGCGAAGCCGATCGAGCTGTCCATCGTCACGCCCGCGACCAGGATCCGCTTGCCGTCGAGGATGCCTGCCATGTCAGTGCCCCATTCCCAGTCCACCGTCGACCGGGATGACCGCCCCGGTGACGTACGCCGCGCCGGGGCCGGTCAGCCACAGCACCGTCTCCGCGATCTCGTCGACCGAGCCGTACCGCCCCAGCGGCACCTGCCCGAGGATCGCGGCCTTCTGCTCGTCGGTGAGCACGCCCGTCATGTCCGTCTCGATGAACCCCGGCGCGACGACGTTCGCCGTGATCGACCGGGAGCCGAGCTCGCGCGCGATCGACCGGGCCATGCCGACCAGACCGGCCTTCGAGGCGGCGTAGTTCACCTGCCCGGCGGAGCCGAGGAGGCCCACGACCGAGGAGATGAACACGATCCGGCCCCGGCGCAGCCGGAGCATGCCCTTGGCGGCCCGCTTGGCCAGCCGGAAGGAGCCGGTGAGGTTCGTGTCGATGACCGATCCCCAGTCGTCGTCCGACATCCGCAGGAGGAGGGTGTCGGCGGTGATGCCGGCGTTCGCGACGAGCACCTCGACCGGCCCGTGGGCCTCCTCGATGGTCGCGAACGCGGCCTCCACCTGGCCGGGGTCGGTGATGTCGCACCGGACGTCGAGAGTGCCCGCCGGCGCGCCGCCGCTGCGCGTGGTGACCGCGACCTGGTCGCCGTTCCGGACGAAGGCCTCGGCGATGGCGCGGCCGATGCCCCGGTTGCCGCCGGTCACCAGGACCGACCTGCCCCGCTGCGTTGTGCTGTCTTCGCTCACGTCAGGTGACGCTAGCCATTACCGCCGGGTAGACGGAATCAGTCGTCCTCGAGTCGGAAGCCGACCTTCATGCCGACCTGGAAGTGCTCGACCGTGCCGTCCTTGACCTGGCCACGCACCTGCGTGATCTCGAACCAGTCGAGGTGGCGCAGCGTGCGGCCGGCCCGCTCGATGCCGTTGCGGACGGCGGCGTCGATGCCCTCCGGGGAGGTGCCGACGATCTCGGTGACGCGGTAGGTGCGGTTCGTCATGGCTCGACAGTACCGGCGTACGCTGGACGGATGGCCCGGGACCTGCGTCACCACCGCGACGAGGCGGTCCGCATCACCACGGCTCCGTCGAGCCGCAACGCCGACATCGCCGCCCGGCAGCGCCGCTACCTGGTCTCGATGGGCATCCGCACCGTGTGCTTCGTCGCCGCGATCGTCGCCGCCCTGGCCGGCATCGGGTGGCTCTGGCCGATCTTCATCGCCGGCGCCCTGGTCCTGCCGTACGTCGCCGTGGTGATGGCCAACGCCAACGCTTCGAGATCCGACGGCTTCGACCTGATCGACGGCCAGTTCGGCAGGCCGCAGCTCGGTCCGGGCACGGATCCAGGGGACGACCAGGGCTGAACGACGCTTGGTCTGCGCCGCGCCGCGTGACAGAATCGCGGCGCGAGCCGGGTCTCCCCCGTCTCGGTTCGCAGCGGTGCCGGACGGCTTCCCCCGTGGCTGTCCGGCACCGCTCATTTTCCCAGGAAGGCACCATGACCGACGCCGACATCTGCTCCGCGAAGGGCTGCCAGGCAGCCGCCGTCTGGGAGCTGCAGTGGAACAACCCCAAGCTGCACACCCCCGACCGCCGCAAGGTCTGGCTCGCCTGTGACGAGCACCGGCAGTCGCTCGCGGACTTCCTCGCCGCCCGGCAGTTCCTGAAGGACGTCGTCCCCCACTGACGAGCATCGGCCTACTGGGTCTCGACACGCTCCGTCGGGTCCGCTGACGCGTCCCCGGTCGCTGCTCGACCACCCACGATGACGCCCGCTGGCGCGGCCGTCATCAGCCGCCGATCGCGGACATCGGGCGGTCCGGCTGCAGGAACGTCGGGTCGTCGATGCCGTGCCCGGCGCGCTTGCCGGCCATCGCGGTCACCCAGCGGTCCGCGACCTCCTCGTCCGAGGCGCCCGCACGCATCGCGGCGCGCAGGTCAGACTCCTCGCGCGCGAACAGGCAGTTGCGGACCTGGCCGTCCGCGGTGAGGCGGACGCGGTCGCAGTCGCCGCAGAACGGCCGGGTCACGCTGGCGATCACGCCGACGGTCGCGGGGCCGCCGTCGACGACGAACAGCTCCGCCGGGGCGCTGCCCCGCGGCTCCGCCGCCGGCGTGAGGGTGAACTCCGCCTCCAGCCGCGCGAAGATCTCGTCGGCGGTGACCATGCCCTCGCGGCTCCAGCCGTGCTGGGCGTCGAGCGGCATCTGCTCGATGAACCGCAGGTGGTAGCCCTCCGCGATCGCCCAGCGCAGCAGCTCGGGCGCCTCGGCGTCGTTGATGCCGCGCATCAGCACCGCGTTCACCTTCACCGGGCCGAGGCCGGCCTCGCGTGCCGCGGCCAGGCCGGCGAGCACGTCCGGCAGCCGGTCGCGCCGGGTGATCTGCTTGAACGACTCGCGCCGGATGCTGTCGAGGCTGACGTTCACGCGGTCCAGCCCGGCGGCGGCCAGCGCGTGCGCGGTGCGGGCGAGCCCGAGCGCGTTGGTGGTCAGCGACGTCTCCACGCCCAGGGCACTGGTCTGGCGGACGATGTCGACGAGGCCGCGGCGGACCAGCGGCTCGCCGCCGGTGAACCGCACCTCGCGGACGCCGAGCAGCTCGACGCCGATGCGGACCAGCCGGACGACCTCGTCGTCGGTGAGCACCGTCTCGTCCGGCAGCCAGTCGAGGCCCTCGGCCGGCATGCAGTACGAACAGCGCAGGTTGCACCGGTCGGTCAGCGACACGCGCAGGTCCGTCGCTACCCGTCCGAACCGGTCCTCGAGCCTCTTCGTCTGCGCCACCCCTGCACTCTAGTCCGCTGGTGGGCGCCGGATAGCCTCGACGAGTGCGATCGTTGCGGTTCCTGCTGAGTCGGCGGTGGCTGCTGTTCGCCCTGGTCGTGGTCGTGCTGTGCTACGCCACCTGGTGGTTGGGCGAGTGGCAGTTCCACCGGCTGGCCGACCGCAAGGAGTCCAACCAGATCATCCGCGCCAACGAGGACCGGGCTCCGGCCCCCGTCGCCGACGTCCTCTCCCCCGGCGGCGCGGTCGCCGACGAGGACGAGTGGCGCCTGGTCACCGCCACCGGCACCTACGACACCGACGACACCGTGATCGTCCGCTACCGCACCCGGGACGGGCAGTCGGGGGTGGACGCCGTCGTCCCGCTCGTCACCGCCGACGGCACCGCCCTGCTCGTGGACCGCGGCTGGATGGCGGCCGACAACCAGGGCGCCGGCCCGACCGACCTGCCCGAGCCACCGGCCGGCGAGGTCACCGTCGAGGGCTGGGCCCGCGCGGACGCGACCGGCGACAGCACCGCCGTCGACGGCCACTCCACCCGCGCGATCTCCAGCGACACGATCGGGCCGGCGATCGACCGGCCCGTGTACGGCGGGTTCGTCGAGCTGAAGTCCGAGGACGGGCAGCCGGCCGACGGGCTCGAGCCGGTGGAGCTGCCGGAGCTCGACAACGGCCCGCACTTCTTCTACGGCCTGCAGTGGTGGTTCTTCGGCCTCCTCGCGATCTGCGGGTTCCTCTACCTCGCGTACGACGAGTGGCGCGGCCGGAGCCGGGGCGAGAGCTCGACCCGCGAGCAGGTCGCCGACGAGCGCAAGCAGCGGCGGGCGCTGAAGAACGCGCAGAAGCAGCGGCTGCGCGAGGCCTACCAGCGCGCGTACGAGGAGGAGCGCCGGGAGCGTCAGAGCTCGCGCAGCGTGCCGCCGCCTGCGGACGCCGCGGCGCCGCCCGACGAGGCCGGCGAGACCACGAACGCCGCCACCCGCCCGAACTTCCCCGGCGCGCCATAGCGCGGCGGTCAGGCCGAGGTCCGGGCGTCCTCGGCGAACTGGGTGCGGTACAGGTCGGCGTACAGCCCGCCCTGGGCGAGGAGCTCGGCGTGGGTGCCGCGCTGGACGACCCGGCCGTCGTCGATGACGAGGATCTGGTCGGCGTCGCGGACCGTCGAGAGCCGGTGCGCGATCACCAGCGAGGTGCGGTCCTCCAAGGCCGCGTCGAGGGCGTGCTGGACCGCGGCCTCGGACTCGCTGTCCAGGTGGGCGGTCGCCTCGTCGAGGACGACGATCGCCGGCGCCTTGAGCAGCAGCCGGGCGATCGCGAGCCGCTGCCGCTCCCCGCCGGAGAGCCGGTAGCCGCGGTCGCCGACCACGGTGTCCAGGCCGTCGGGCAGGCCACGGACCAGGGTCGCGATCTGGGCGGCCTCGAGCGCGGCCCACACGTCCTCGTCGGTCGCTCCCGGTCGCGCGTAGAGGAGGTTGGCACGGATCGTGTCGTGGAACATGTGGGCGTCCTGGGTGACGTACCCGACGGTGTCCTCCAGGGACTGCAGGGTCACGTCGCGGACGTCGTGGTCGCCCACCCGCACGACACCGGAGCCCACGTCGTACAGCCGGGCGACCAGGTGGGTGATCGTGGTCTTGCCGGCTCCCGACGGGCCGACCAGGGCGACCATCTGCCCGGGCTCCGCGGTAAACGTGATGTCGCGCAGCACCGGTCCGGCGTCGCGGGACTCGGTGCGGGCGATGGCCTCGAGCGAGGCGAGCGAGAACTCGTCGGCCTTGGGGTAGCTGAACGCGACGTGGTCGAACTCCAGCCGCGCGGAGCTCGTCGGGAGGGCGACCGCACCCGGCTTCTCCTGGATCATCGACGGCAGGTCGAGGACCTCGAAGACCCGCTCGAAGCTGACCAGCGCGGTCATCACGTCGATCCGGACGTTCGAGAGGCCCTGGAGCGGGCCGAGCAGCCGGACCAGCAGCGTCGCGAGCGCGAGCAGCGTGCCCACCGTCAGCACGCCGTCGAGGGCGAGGTGCCCGCCGACGCCGTACACCAGCGCGGTCGCGATGGCCGGTACGGCGAGCATCGCGGCCATGAAGACGCGCTGCACGAGGGCGATGCGGACGCCGAGGTCGCGGACCACCTCCGCCCGCGTGGCGAAGGTGCGGTCCTCCTCCTCGCGGCGCCCGAAGAGCTTCAGCAGCATGGCCCCGCCGACGTTGAAGCGCTCGGTCATCACGTTGCCGAGGTCGGCGTTGCCGTCCATCTGCCGGCGGGTGAGGCCGGCCAGCCGGTTGCCGACCCACCGCGAGCACAGGTAGAGCAGCGGGAAGAGCACCAGGCAGAGCAGCGTGATCTGCCAGCTGAGCGCGATCATCGCGATGCCGACGACCACGACGGAGATCGCGTTGGAGACCGTCCCGGAGAGCGTGGAGGTGAACGCGCGCTGGGCGCCGATCACGTCGTTGTTGAGCCGCGAGACGAGCGCGCCGGTCTGGGTGCGGGTGAAGAACGCCAGCGACTGGCGCTGGACGTGCCCGAACACCTCCGTGCGCAGGTCGTAGATCAGGCCCTCGCCGATCCGCGAGGACAGGTAGCCGGTGACCACGGTCAGGGCGCCGTCCAGCAGCGCGACCGCCGCCATCGTGACCGCGAGCCAGGTCACCAGCTCGCCGTTGCCCGCGAGGATGCCGTCGTCGACGATCCGCTGCACCAGCAGCGGGGAGACGACCACGAGGCCGGCGTCGACGACGGTGAAGGCGAGGAAGAGGACGATCAGCGACCGGTGCGGGAGCGCGTAGGCGAGCACCCTGCGCACGGTGCCCCGCGCGAGACGCTGCTGCGTCGCGCTGCGGTCGGCGCGCAGGGACCGGAACGCCGGTCCCATCCCCATTGCCGACATCGGACCCTCCCTCTCCTGCGTGGTTACTGCATCAGTGCCGCGAGCTCACGGAACCGCCGGGTCTGCGCCTCCCGCTCGAGGCGGCGCTGGTCGTCCAGGCTCCGGTCGGCGGCGCCCTGGAGGAGCGCCTTGGTCTCGCGGACCGCGCCCGCTATCGGCGCGGTCAGGGCGCCCACGAGGTCTGCCACGGCCGCCTCCAGCTCCGCGGCGGGTACGGCGGTCAGCGCGAGCCCGATGTCCACGGCCTCGGCTGCCCCGACCATCCGCGCGGTCGCGCAGATCTCCAGGGCCCTGGCGTACCCAACGCACTCGACCAGCGGCTTTGTTCCCGTCAGGTCCGGCACCAGCCCGAGCGCGGACTCCTTCATGGAGAACTGGGCGTCGTCGGCGACCACCCGCAGGTCGCACGACAGCGCCAGCTGGAAGCCGGCGCCGATCGCGTAGCCCTGCACCGCCGCGACCGACACGAAGCGGGGGTCGCGGAGGAACGTGAAGCCCTGCTGGTAGGCGTCGATGGTCGCCGAGAGCTCCTCGTCGGACAGCGCGAGCAGCCCGGCGACGGACTCCTCGCCCGAGGTGTTCGACGGGTCGAGCATCGAGCGGTCCAGCCCCGCCGAGAACGAGTGGCCCGACCCCTGGACGACCACCACGCGCACGTCGTCGCCGATCTCCGCGCCGAGCGCTGCGAGCGCCCGCCACATGGTCGGCGTCTGCGCGTTGCGCACGTCGGGCCGGTGGAGGGTGATCGTGGCGACCGGACCGGCGAGGTCGTACTTCAGGCCGGCGGCGAGGAGGGTGTCAGCGTCCATGGTGCGCACCCTATTCGGGTCTCAGTCCGTCATCGCACGCGGTCGACCAGGCTCGCGCCGCCGACACCCGGGCTCAGGCGAGCGACACGAGGTCGGCGTACTCGGCGTTCCAGAGGTCCTCGACGCCGTCGGGGAGGATCAGCACCCGGTCCGGCTCGAGCGCGAACACCGCGCCCTCGTCGTGGGTGACCAGGACGATCGCGCCCTCGTAGCTGCGGATCGCCGCCAGCACCTCTTCGCGGGAGGCCGGGTCGAGGTTGTTGGTGGGCTCGTCGAGCAGCAGCACGTTCGCGCTGGACACGACCAGCGACGCCAGCGCGAGCCGCGTCTTCTCACCGCCGGACAGCACCTTGGCGGGCTTGTGCGCGTCCTCGCCGGAGAACAGGAACGAGCCCAGGACCGAGCGCGCCTCGGTGTCGGTGAGCTGGGGCGCGGCGCTCTGCATGTTCTCGAGGACCGTGCGCTCGACGTCGAGCGTCTCGTGCTCCTGGGCGTAGTAGCCGAGCTTGAGCCCGTGGCCCGGTACGACGGCGCCGGTGTCGGGCCGGTCGATGCCGGCCAGGATGCGCAGCAGCGTGGTCTTGCCGGCGCCGTTCAGCCCGAGGATCACCACGCGAGACCCCTTGTCGATCGCGAGGTCGACGTCGGTGAACACCTCGAGCGAGCCGTACGACTTCGACAGCTCGCTGGCGGTCAGCGGCGTCTTGCCGCACGGGGCCGGCTTCGGGAACGCGATCCGCGCCACCTTGTCGCTCTGCCGCTCCGACTCCACTCCCGCGAGCAGCTTCTCGGCCCGCTTGAGCATCGACTGCGCCGCCTGGGCCTTCGTCGCCTTGGCGCGCATCTTGTTGGCCTGGTCGGTCAGCGTCTTCGCCTTGTTCTCGGCGTTCATCCGTTCCCGCTTGCGCCGCTTCTCGTCGGTCTCCCGCTGGGTGAGGTACGCCGTCCAGCCCATGTTGTAGACGTCGATCTCGCCCCGGTTGGCGTCCAGGTGCAGCACCTTGTTGACCGTCGCCTCGAGCAGGCCGGTGTCGTGGCTGATCACGATCAGCCCGCCCTTGTGCGACGCGAGGAAGTCGCGGAGCCAGAGGATCGAGTCGGCGTCCAGGTGGTTGGTCGGCTCGTCGAGCAGCAGCGTCTCGGCCCCGGAGAACAGGATCCGCGCCAGCTCCACCCGGCGGCGCTGGCCCCCGGAGAGCGTCTTCAGCGCCTGGCCCAGGATGCGGTCCTCGATGCCGAGGCTGTGCGCGATCTGCGCCGCTTCCGACTCCGCGGCGTACCCGCCGCCCGCGTGCAGCTCGGCGTCCGCGCGCTCGTAGCGGCGCATCGCGCGCTCGCGCACCTTCACGTCGTCGCTGCCCATGTCGATCTCGGCCTGGCGCAGGCGGCGTACGGCGTCGTCGAGCCCGCGCGCGGACAGGATCCGGTCGCGGGCGAGCACCTCGGGGTCGCCGGTGCGGGGGTCCTGGGGCAGGTAGCCGACCTGGCCGGTGGTCTGGACGGTGCCGGAGGCGGGCAGCGCCTCGCCGGCCAGGATCTTCGTGAGCGTGGTCTTGCCGGCGCCGTTGCGCCCGACCAGACCCACCTTGTCGCCGGCGGCGACGCGGAAGCTGACGTTCTCCATGAGCAGACGCGCGCCAGCACGGACTTCGAGCTGGTGGGTGAGGATCATGAGGGTGCAAGTCTAGATGTGGGTACGGTCCTCCCTGACATCGAGGAGGTCCCATGCGCTTCAACCCCAAGGCGCGGCTGAACACCCGCAGGATGGGCGACGCCGGGCGCTCCGGCGCCCGCGGCGGCGGGACCGGCGGCCTCCCGATCCCGGCCGGGGTCGCCGGCGGCGGCGTCGGCGGGCTGATCATCGTGGTGATCATCGTCGCGGTCAGCATGTGGCTGGGCGGCGGCTCCTCCGGCGGTGGTGGCGGCGGGTACGACGACTCGCGGATGTCGGACACCGGCCGGTACGAGCACTGCAAGACCGGCGAGGACGCGAACAAGGACCCCGACTGCGCCCGGGTCGCCGTCGAGAACTCGCTGTACGACTACTGGTCCGAGACCCTCCCGGCACAGGCGGGCATCGAGTTCACGCCCGAGAAGAAGGTGGAGACGTTCACCGGCGCCATCCAGACGGGCTGCGGGCAGGCGACCTCGGACGTGGGCCCGTTCTACTGCCCGACCGACCGGACGATCTACCTGGACACGACGTTCTTCCGCGACGTCCTCCAGCAGCAGCTCGGCGGACCCAGCGGCGCGTTCGTGGAGCCGTACGTGCTCGCCCACGAGTACGGCCACCACATCCAGAACCTGCTCGGCACCATGTCGAAGGTGAAGACCCAGCAGGGCCCGCACAGCGACAGCGTCAAGCTCGAGCTCCAGGCGGACTGCTACGCCGGCATGTGGGCGCACTCGGCCACCACCACCGAGGACGAGAACGGCGTGGTGCTGATCCAGGACCTCACCCAGCAGGACATCCAGGAGGCGATCGACGCCGCCACCGCGGTCGGCGACGACCGGATCCAGCAGCAGTCCGGCGGCGGGGTCGACCCGGACTCGTGGACGCACGGCTCGTCGGCCGAGCGGGTCCGGTGGTTCACCATCGGCTACAAGTCGGGCTCGCTGGACGACTGCGACACGTTCGCGCCGGGAGCCGTCTGACGGCAGATCAGGACTCGACGAGCGCCTCGATGTGCGGGAACTGGCGCTGCAGCGCCCGCAGGTGCGGCGCGACCGACGGGTGGCGGTACTTGCCGGCCAGGGCGCCCTCGCCGCCGGCGACCCGCGCCAGCGCCCACTCGGCCCGGTTCAGGACCGTGTAGACGGCGGTGACCCGCGCGCCGAGGGTGACCTCGTCGCGGGTCGCGAGGCCGTCCGGCAGGCCCATCAGGTAGGCGTCGAGCAGCGGCTCGAGCTCCTCGCGGGCGGCGAGGGCGTAGTAGCCGAGGTCCGACCCGACCGGTCCGGTGCCGAGCATCGCCCAGTCGATCGCGATCACGTCGTCGCCGTCGCGGCCGGGCAGGTTCGCGGGGACGGCGTCCCCGTGGGTCGGCACCTGCACCAGGGCGTCGGCGGCCGCCAGCAGCTCGGCCCGCCGGGCCCAGAGGACGTCGGCGACGTCCGCCACCGTCGTGCGCGCCAGGGTCTTCCAGCCGCCGTGCCGCTCCACGCGAGCCATCCGGTCGCGGAGCTGGTTGCGGGCCAGCCACGGGGCCGGCGCGAGGTGCGCCCCCGCGAACCGGCCCAGCGCGTGGGCGACGAACAGCCCGCTGGTCGCGGCGTCCTCCACCCACTCCTCGGTGATGGTGAGGCCCTCGGCGTCCTCCTCCACCGCGCCGTGCGCGGGCGCGCGCAGGCCGGGCGTGTCGACGACCAGGCCGGCGGTGACCACGTCGGCGGGGCGCCGCCAGTAGGCGAAGTGACGCGGGCTGGACAGCTCGGGCGGGTCGCCCTCGACGGGTGCGGCGATGCGCTTCACGACCACAGCCTGGTCGCCCAGGGCGGTCCGCCACACGCCGACCGTCGAGCCTCCGGAGCCGGCGCGGAGCGCGACCCACCCGGGCTGGGGCTGCCACATACCCCGAAAACTAGTGCACGTCACGCCGCGCGAAGGCGACCTGGCCCGCGACACTCAGGGCGACGGCCACCGCGCTCAGCACCAGGAACGGCGGCCAGCTGAAGCTCTGGGCGGGCACCGGTGCGAGGTGCTCGAAGGGCGAGAGGTCCTGGAGCCAGGGCGGCAGCCGCAGCACCTCGCCGAACATCATCACCACCCAGACCAGCAGCAGCCCCAGCCACGCCGCGCGGGACGCCCGAGGCGCGACCCCGTGCAGGAGCCGGGCGACGCCGCTGAGCACCAGGACCGCCGGAAGGTACGACGCCAGGTCCGCCGTCATCCGCACCACGGCGCTGCCGTCGCCGGTGACGAGCGCGTACGTCGTCCCGAGGCCGAGACCGGCCACCAGCAGCACCGCCACGGTGCCGAGGACCGTCACCACGACGTGGCCCAGGAGCCACCGGGAACGCGACAGCGCGGTCGCGAGCACCGGCTCGAGCCGGCCGCCCTCCTCCTCGCCGTAGGGGCGCAACGCGGACGAGATGGCGTAGCCGCCCGCCAGGGCCGCGAGCATCGCGATCATCGCGGCGTAGAACGCGTCGGCGACGCTGCCGCCGAGGTCCAGGATCATCTGCTTGCTCAGGTCGGAGTCGCCGACCAGGGCGTCGACGTCGTTCCCCATGACGCCGAAGGACAGGCCGGCCACGGCGAGCCCGAGAGCCCACCCGAGGAACGCCGGCCGCTGCAGCCGCCACGCGAGCCCGAGGCCGCTGCGCAGTCCCCGTCCGGCGTGCGCCGGCCCCGGGCGGCTGGCGAGCACCCCGGCCCCGAAGTCCCGGCGGTCGAAGACGACGTACCCGGCCGCAGCGAACGCCAGCGACCCCACGACCAGCAGGAGCGCCGGCCACCACCGCAGGCCCGAGAACGGGTGCATGCCCTGGTACCAGCCGATCGGCGACACCCAGCTCAGTGCCGGCGCGCTGACGTCGCCGATGGCACGCAGGCCGTAGGCCAGCCCGATCACCGCCCCGACCAGGCCGTAGGTCCCGCGGGCGCTGCCGACGAGCTGGGCGGCCAGCAGGGTCACGCCCGCGAAGAACCATCCGCAGAGCGCGACCCCGACGCCGAGGCCCACCGAGTCGGCGGTCGCGAGCCCGTAGGCGACCAGGCTCGCCGTCACGAGCGCGCCGACGACCACGCTGCCCAGGGCCGCGTCGAGCAGCGCGGCGGTCGTGGTGGCGTACCGGCCCACCGGGGCAGCCCGCAGGAGCTCGTCGCGCCCGGTCTCCTCCTCGGTCCGGGTGTGGCGGCCGACGAGGACCATCACCATCAGGCCCACGACGATGGCGCCGAACGCCGAGGCCTGCCAGGTCACCTGGCCGCCGACCGTGTTCAGGGCGCGCGCCGGCCCGGCCATCGCGACGAGGGCGGCGTTGCCCTCCATGCCCGCCGCCGCCCGGTCGAACTCCGCCTGGGTCGCGTACAGCCCGTCGACGCTCCAGGCCTGGCTGACGTAGAGGATCGGGACGCCGACGCCGAACCACACGTAGAACCAGCGGTCCCGCCTCAGGAACGCGCGCAGGAACGTGAGGGTCCCGGTCACCGCTCCTCCCCGGCGCCCCGCTCCGGCTGGTCGACGTAGTGGCGCAGGAACAGGTCCTCGAGGGTGGGCGGCTGGCTGGTCAGGGAGCGCACGCCGGCCGCCTGGAGGGTGTCGAGGACGGCGTCGATCGCCGACGTGTCCACCTCGAGGTGCACGCGGTGCCCGTCGACATCGAGGTCGTGGACCCCCGGCAGGTCGGCCAGACCGGGCGCTTCGCGCTCGAGCTCGGCGGAGATCGACGTACGGGTCAGGTGCCGGAGATCCGCGAGCGAGCCCGACTCGACCACCCGGCCGGCGCGGATGATGCTCACCCGGTCACAGAGGTGCTCCACCTCGGCCAGGATGTGACTGGACAGCAGGACGGTGTGGCCCGCGTCGCGGAACTCCTCGATGCAGAGGCGGAACGCCTCCTCCATCAGCGGATCGAGCCCGGACGTCGGCTCGTCGAGCACGAGCAGCTCGGCGTCGGAGGCCAGCGCCGCGACCAGCGCCACCTTCTGCCGGTTGCCCTTGGAGTAGCTGCGCGCCTTCCGGGTGGGGTCGAGGTCGAAGCGCTCGAGCAGCGCGGCGCGCCGGGCGGCGTCCAGCCCGCCGCGCAGCCGGCCGAGCAGGTCGATCGTCTCGCCGCCGGTGAGGTTCGGCCACAGGTTCACCTCACCCGGCACGTAGGCCAGCCTGCGGTGCAGCTCGGCGGCGTCGCGCCAGGGGTCGGCACCGAAGAGGCGCACCTCCCCCGCGTCCTTGCGCAGCATCCCGAGCAGCACCCGGATGGTGGTCGACTTGCCGGCCCCGTTGGGGCCGAGGACGCCGTGCACCTCGCCCCGCGGAACCCCGAGGTCGAGCCCGTCCAGCGCCCGCACGGAGCCGAACGTCTTCACCAGACCGCGGATGTCGATGACGTCGGACGCGCCCACGATCGCCACGCTACGCGCGCCCGGCCCGCAGTGGCCCGGGCCGCAAGCCACCCGGCGCGGGCCCTTGGTCCCCTCCGGGCCCGGCTCAGGGACGCCGGACCGGCAGCCGGTGCAGCACCACCTCGCCGAGCCGGCCGCCGGTCACCGTCGTGGTCATGTAGGTGCAGTGCGGCTGGCGGCGGCGGTCGGTCGGCGACCCCGGGTTGAGCAGGCGCAGGCCGGTGTCGGCGGTGGTGTCCCAGGGGATGTGGCTGTGCCCGAACACGAGGACGTCGACATCGTCGTACGCCGCGGCGCACCGCCGTTCGCGACCGTCGGGGCCGCCGGTCTCGTGGACCACCGCGAGCCGCAGCCCGTCCACCTCGGCGCGCCCGACCTCGGGCAACCGCGCGCGCAATGCCTGACCGTCGTTGTTGCCGTAGCAGGCCACCAGCCGCGCCGACCGGGCCTCGAGCGCGTCGAGCAGCGGGACGTCGACCCAGTCCCCGGCGTGGACGACCACGTCGGCGGCGTCGACCGCGGCCCAGACCTCCGCCGGCAGGTCCTTCGCGCGCTTCGGCAGGTGCGTGTCGGCGATCAGCAGCAGGGAGGGCACGTCGCGAATGTAGTGCGGCCGGCAACAAATCGGCCCGGTGCGGGCGTCTTCCCGGTGCCCGCCCGGACCGACCGGGCCACCACCGACGAAGGAACGACCATGAACTCTCGGGTACTCACCGCCGCCGCCACGACCGCTGTCGCCGCCGCTCTCGCGGTCGCCGCTCCCTCCGTGGGGTCCGCTCCGGAGGCTGCGCGGATGGCCGCGCCCCGCACCCAGCTCACGCTCGACTTCACCGGCTGCAACGGCTGCGAGCTGCGGCTCACGCAGGCCCGTGACGGGCACGACCACGTGTGGCAGTCGAAGAGCCGGACCGTCCGACACGGCTCGGTCTCCTGGTCGATCCCGACCAGCCGCACCCACGGCCTCAGCATCACCGTGGGCGCGCCGTGGGACGGCGGCGGGGGCTACGTGCCGACGATCGCGTTCCGGTACGCGGGCGAGCGGGTCGGCGACGAGGTGACCAACGCCGTCGCGAAGACGAAGCGGAAGGCGTCGGCCTGCTGGGCCGGCACCGGCGACGACGCGGTCACGATCGCCGTCACCGTCGTCCGCGCGCGATCCACGAACCCTGCCGGTGACCCCATCCGCACGCCGCGCGCCTTCACCACCACCACCCAGGACTGGCAGAAGCCGATGGCGCGCGCCTGGCACGGCATCTCCGGCACCCAGGAGGTCACCTACTGCGGCTGAGCGTTCTCGACCTCGACCGACGCGGCGCACGCGTCGCGAACCGCCTGCTCGAGCACCCCGCGCCGCGGGTCCGGGACGGCGAGCCGGCGTCTCGTCGGGCGCACGTGGCGCAGCCGCGGGTCGGTGAGGACCTCGTCGACGGCCGTCTGGTCACCACCGGTGACCAGCGGACCGTCCAGGCCGGCCAGGATCCGGGCTGCGTGGTCGGCGGCGGCCTCGTAGGCCTGCCGCGCCTGGTTGTCCCGCCGGCGGGCGAACCGCTGCTGGCTCTGCCCGCCGGCCTTGGTGCGGCCCTGGACGTGCCGCTGGCCGACCTTGCTGTCGAGGGTCGCCGTGCCGTGCAGCCTGGCGACGGCGAACCCGCCCTTGCGGACCAGGAGCACGCCCCAGTCGTCGGGGGCGGCGATCGCGGCGGCGAAGTCCGCGGGGTCGGCCGGGCCGGCGTACTCGCGGTCGAACGGCAGGCGGGCGCCGAACGTGCTGCCGTCGACTGCCGCGCCGCTCAGGGCGCCGCGTTCGACGGTCAGCGCGGTCTCGCCGTGCCGGGCCGTGAAGTTCTCGACCCAGCGCACCACGCGGTCGGAGGGGACGAGGACGTGCGGCACGGACCGAGCCTAGAGGTGGCTCGCGCGGTCGGACTTGTCGGGCAATCCCTGACGTCGTCGGCCGAAACTTCGGCCGACAAGTTCCGGTTTCCCCGGTCGACCGGGGAAACCGCCGGCCGAGGCTCAGACGTTGAACCCCAGCGCCCGCAGCTGCTCGCGGCCGTCCTCGGTGATCTTGTCCGGGCCCCACGGGGGCATCCAGACCCAGTTGATCGCGACGTCGTTGGCCAGGCCCTCGAGGGCGCCGTTGGTCTGGTCCTGGATCACGTCGGTGAGCGGGCAGGCGGCGGACGTCAGGGTCATGTCGAGCACCACGTTCGAGTGCTCGTCGACGTGCACGCCGTACACCAGGCCCAGGTCGACGACGTTGATGCCCAGCTCGGGGTCGACGACGTCCTTCATCGCCTCGGTGATGTCGTCCACGGTGGCCGTGGCGGTTCCGCCGCCGGCCGCGGCCTCGGGGACCTCGGGCAGGTCAGAGTGGTCAGCCATGAGAGCTCTCCTCCAGGGATCGGGCGGTGGCGTCCTTCCAGGCCATCCACGACAGTAGTGCGCACTTCACGCGCGCCGGGAACTTCGCGACACCGGCGAAGGCGATGCCGTCCTCCAGCACGTCCTCGTCCGGCTCCACGGTGCCCTTGCCCTGCATGAGGGTCAGGAACGTCTCGTGGATCGACATCGCCTCGTCGATCTTCTTGCCGATCACGAGGTCGGTCAGCACCGATGCCGACGCCTGCGAGATCGAGCAGCCGACCGAGTCGTACGAGACGTCCTCGACCACGCCGTCGGCGACGTGCACGCGGAGCGTGACCTCGTCGCCGCAGGTCGGGTTCACATGGTGCACCTCGGCCTCGTACGGCTCCCGCAGACCCTTGTGGTGCGGGTTCTTGTAGTGGTCGAGGATGATCTCCTGGTACAGGGCATCCAAGTCTTGACTCATCATCAACCCAACTTGAAGTACGACCGGGTGTATTCCAGCGCGTCGACCAGCGCGTCGATCTCGGCGGGCGTCGTGTAGAGGTACGACGACATCCGGGTCGAGCTCTGCACACCGAACCGGGCGTGCGCCGGCTTGGCGCAGTGGTGGCCGGCGCGGACGGCGATGCCGCGCGAGTCGACCACCTGGGCGACGTCGTGCGGGTGCACGCCCTCGATCTCGAACGAGATCGCTCCCCCGCGGTCCGCGGCGTCCAGCGGGCCGAGGACCCGCAGGCCGGGGATCGTCTGCAGGCCCTTCAGCGCGTACGCCGTGATCGCCTGCTCGTGCCGGTGGACGGCCTCCATGCCGATGTGCGACAGGTAGTCGACCGCGGCACCGAGGCCGACCGCCTCGACGATCGGCGGGGTGCCCGCCTCGAACCGGTGCGGCGCCTTCGCGAACGTGGACCGCGCCATGGTGACCGTCTCGATCATCTCGCCGCCCCCGTGGAACGGCGGCAGCTCATTGAGCAGCTCCTCGCGCCCCCACAGCACGCCGATGCCGGTCGGGCCGACGACCTTGTGGCCGGTGAACACGAGGAAGTCGCAGCCGGCCGCGGTCACGTCGACCGGCAGCTGCGGAGCCGCCTGCGAGGCGTCCACGACCGAGTACGCGCCGACGGCGCGTGCCCGGGCGGCCAGGTCCGACACCGGGTTGACAGTGCCGAGCATGTTCGACACCCACGTGAACGCGACGACCTTGGTGTGCTCGTCGACCAGCTGGTCGGCGTTCGACAGGTCGAGACGGCCGTCGTCGGTGAGCCCGAACCACCGCAGCTCGGCGCCCGACCGCTCGCACGCCAGCTGCCAGGACACCAGGTTGGAGTGGTGCTCCATCTCGGTGACCACCACGTTGTCGCCCGGGCCGAGCTCGATGGTCCGGGCCAGCAGGTTCAGCGCCTCGGTGGCGTTCTTGGTGAACACCACCTCGTTGCGCGACGGGGCGTTGATGAACGCCGCGACCTTGTCGCGGGCGCCCTCGAACGCCTCGGTCGCCTCCGCGCCGAGGAAGTGCATGGCGCGCGCGACGTTCGCGTTGTGCCGCTCGAGGTGGTCGACCATCGTGTCGATCACGATCTGCGGCTTCTGCGAGGTGTTGGCGCTGTCGAGATAGACCAGCGGCTGGCCGCCCGCGAGGGTCCGCTCCAGGATCGGGAAGTCGGCGCGGATCACCTCCAGCTCGGGGAGGAGTCCGGGCAGCTGCGTCGTGGTCATGCTCAGACCGCCGCCTGGGTGGAGGTGAGGAAGCGCTCGTAGCCGTTGGCCTCGAGCTCCTCGGCGAGCTCGGGGCCGCCGGACTCGGCGACCTTGCCGTCGACGAAGACGTGCACGTGGTCGGGCTCGATGTAGCGCAGGATCCGGGTGTAGTGCGTGATCAGCAGGACGCCCTTGCCCTCCTGCGCGCGGAACCGGTTGACGCCCTCCGAGACCACCTTGAGCGCGTCGATGTCGAGGCCGGAGTCGGTCTCGTCGAGGACCGCGACCTTCGGGTTCAGCAGCTCGAGCTGGGCGATCTCGTGGCGCTTCTTCTCACCGCCGGAGAAGCCCTCGTTGACCGAGCGCTGCGAGAACGTCGGGTCCAGGTTGAGGTTGCCCAGCGCCGTGTTGACGTCCTTGACCCAGGTGCGCAGCTTCGGCGCCTCGCCGTCGATGGCGGTCTTGGCGGTGCGCAGGAAGTTCGCCACCGAGACGCCGGGGACCTCGACGGGGTACTGCATCGCCAGGAACAGGCCGGCGCGGGCGCGCTCGTCGACCGACATCGCGAGGACGTCCTCGCCGTCCAGGGTGACGGTGCCGCCGGTGACGGTGTACTTCGGGTGGCCGGCGATGGAGTACGCCAGCGTGGACTTGCCGGACCCGTTGGGACCCATGATCGCGTGCGTCTCGCCGTCCTTGATGGTCAGCGTGACGCCCTTGAGGATCTCCTTCGGACCGTCCTCGGTGTCGACGGACACCTGCAGGTCCTTGATCTCCAACGTGCTCATGAGGGGGTCACTCCGTTCAGGGTGGTGGTGGTGTCCACGTAGATGTCGTCGCCGCGCACTTCCAGCGGGAAGGTGGCGACGGGCTCGGTGGCCGGCAGGCCGGTCGGCTTGCCGGTGCGGAGGTCGAAGCGCGAGCCGTGCAGCCAGCACTCGACGGTGCAGTCGGCGACCTCGCCCTCGCTCAGGGCGACGGCCGCGTGGGAGCAGAGGTTCTGGAGCGCCGCGAACTCGCTGTCGCCGCAGCGCGCGATCGCGACGTCGTACGCGCCGACGGTGACGCCGAGCGCCTCGTCGGTGGGGACGTCGCTGACCGCGCAGGCTCGTTCGAAACCCATCAGGCCTCCTGGAGGAGGTTCTTGGCGAGCTCGGCCTCCACGGTCTGGAGCAGCTGCTCCTCGATCGACGGGATGCCGACCCTGCGGATCAGGTCGTTGAAGAAGCCGTGCACGACCAGCCGGTGCGCCTCCTTCTCCGAGACGCCGCGCGAGCGCAGGTAGAACAGCTGCTCGTCGTCGAACCGCGCGGTCGCGGACGCGTGGCCCGCGCCCTCGATCTCGCCGGTCTCGATCTCGAGGTTCGGCACGGAGTCGGCCTGGCAGCCGTCGGAGAGCACCAGGTTGCGGTTCTCCTCGTAGGTCTCGATGCCCTCGGCGACCTTGCGGATCAGCACGTTGCCGATCCACACCGTGTGCGCGCCCTGGCCCTGCAGCGCGCCCTTGTAGAGCACGTGGCTCTTGGTCCGCGGCGCGTTGTGGTCGGCGAACAGCCGGTGCTCGAGGTGCTGGCCCGCGTCGGCGAAGTACAGGCCGAGCAGCTCGGCGTCGCCGCCGGGCCCGGCGTACTCGACGTTGGCGTGCATCCGCACGACGTCGCCGCCGAACGAGACCGAGGTGTGCTTGACGGTCGCGTCGCGACCGACCCGGATCGCGTCGCGGCCGAGGTGCACCGCGTCGTCGTCCCAGTCCTGCAGCGACAGGATGTTCGCCACGGCGCCGTCGCCCACCACGGCGGTGGTGATCGCGGCGTACCGCGCGGAGCCGGTGTGCACGATCGCGATCGTGGCGTGGGCGTGCCTGCCGACCCGGATCAGCAGCCGGCCGTAGACGAGGTCCTCGACGGACTCGCCGTGCAGGCGCAGCACGATCGGCTCCGCGATCTCGGCCTCGGCCGGGACGTCCAGGAGCAGGGCGGCACCGGCGTTCGCGGCCGCCAGCGCGGCCGGGCGGTCGTTGGGCGCGAGCTCGCCGAGCTCGCGTGCCTCGGCGTCGCCGATCTCGGTCAGCGTCACCCCCGCCGGCAGCGTCGTATCCCACGTCAGGTGGGCGTCGGACGCCTCGCCGTCGAGCAGCCCCCGCAGCCGCTTGAGCGGCGTGAACCGCCAGACCTCCTCGCGCCCGGTGGGCACCGGGTGGTCGGCCAGGTCGTACGACGGGGGCGGGTTGAGGTGGCTCTCGACCCGGTCCTGCTCCAGGGCGGAGGCGACGCTCTCGCGAGCGGTGTCGGTCAGTGTCACAGAGGTGTCTCTCTACGTGCGGTGGACGGACGGCCGGCGGTGAGCGTCAGCCCACTGCCCCTTCCATCTGGAGCTCGATCAGGCGGTTCAGCTCGAGGGCGTACTCCATCGGGAGCTCCTTGGCGATCGGCTCGACGAAGCCGCGGACGATCATCGCCATCGCCTCGTCCTGCTCCATGCCGCGCGACATGAGGTAGAAGAGCTGGTCGTCGGAGACCTTGGAGACGCTCGCCTCGTGGCCCATGGACACGTCGTCCTCGCGGATGTCGACGTACGGGTAGGTGTCGCTGCGGCTGACCTGGTCGACCAGCAGCGCGTCGCAGAGCACGTTCGACTTCGAGCCGTGCGCGCCCTCGTTGACCTGGATCAGGCCGCGGTACGACGTGCGCCCGCCGCCCCGCGCCACGGACTTCGACAGGATCGAGCTCGAGGTGTTCGGCGCCGCGTGCACCATCTTGGCGCCGGCGTCCTGGTGCTGGCCCTCGCCCGCGAACGCGATCGAGAGCGTCTCGCCCTTGGCGTGCTCGCCCATCAGGTAGATCGCCGGGTACTTCATCGTCACCTTCGAGCCGATGTTGCCGTCGACCCACTCCATGGTCGCGCCGGCCTCGCAGGTCGCGCGCTTGGTGACGAGGTTGTAGACGTTGTTCGACCAGTTCTGGATGGTCGTGTAGCGGCAGCGGCCGCCCTTCTTCACGATGATCTCGACCACCGCGGAGTGCAGCGAGTCGGAGCTGTAGATCGGCGCGGTGCAGCCCTCGACGTAGTGCACGTAGGCGTCCTCGTCGACGATGATCAGGGTGCGCTCGAACTGGCCCATGTTCTCGGTGTTGATCCGGAAGTAGGCCTGCAGCGGGATGTCCACGTGCACGCCCTTCGGCACGTAGATGAACGAGCCGCCGGACCACACCGAGGTGTTGAGCGCCGCGAACTTGTTGTCACCGACGGGGATGACGGTGCCGAAGTACTCCTTGAAGAGCTCCTCGTGCTCCTTCAGGCCGGTGTCGGTGTCGACGAAGATGACGCCCTGCTCCTCGAGGTCCTCGCGGATCGAGTGGTAGACGACCTCGGACTCGTACTGCGCGGCGACGCCGGCGACCAGGCGCTGCTTCTCCGCCTCCGGGATGCCGAGCTTGTCGTAGGTGTTCTTGATGTCCTCGGGCAGGTCGTCCCAGGAGGTGGCCTGCTTCTCGCTGGACCGCACGAAGTACTTGATGTTGTCGAAGTCGATGCCCGACAGGTCCGAGCCCCAGGTCGGCATCGGCTTGCGGTGGAAGAGCTTGAGGCCCTTCAGGCGCAGGTCGAGCATCCACTGCGGCTCGCTCTTCTTGGCGGAGATGTCGCGCACGACGTCCTCGTTGAGACCGCGCTTCGCGCCCGCGCCGGCGTCGTCGCGGTCGGCCCAGCCGAACTCGTAGCGACCGATGCCCTTGAGCTCCGGGTTGAGTTCCTCGATGGAGGTCATCAGCTGACCCGCTCCTTCTTGTCGGTGGGGGTGGTCGGGATGCAGGTGGTGCAGACCCCGTCGCCGTGGGCGATCGTGGCCAGGCGCTGGACGTGGCGGCCGAGCACCTGGCTGATCGCCCGGGTCTCGGCCTCGCACAGCTGCGGGAACTCGTGGGCGACGTGGGAGACCGGGCAGTGCTGCTGGCACAGCTGCTCCCCCACGACCGGCAGGTGTCGCACCGACGCGGCGTACCCCTCGTCGGTGAAGATCTTGGCCAGGATCTCGGCCGATCCCAGCCCGGGGTGCTCCGCGCGGACGCCCTCGAACCGCTCGTGGATGAACGCCGCGCGGCGGGTCGCGAATTCCCGGACGGCGTCGTCGCCTCCGGTCTCGCGGAGGAACCGCAGGGCCTGGACGGCGAGGTCGTCGTACTGCTGGTCGAACCGGTCGCGGCCGACCTCGGTGAGCGCGAACAGCTTCGCCGGCCGGCCGCGGCCGCGGTGCGCCTGCTGGCGCGGCTCCCGGGACTCGACCGCACCCTCCTCGACCAGCTGGTCGAGGTGCCGGCGTACGGCGGCGGGGGTCAGGTCCAGCCGCTCGGCGAGCGCCGCGGCGGTGGAGGGCCCGTTGTCGAGGATCGACCGGGCGACGCGCTCGCGCGTCGGCTGGTCGTGCCCTGCTGCGCCACTGGCGGCGGGGACCTCCTCGAATTCCACAACACCAGTGTGCCGTTATTGATTTGGGTGGTTCAAGTAAGGCTCGCCTTACCCTGCTTCCCGGAAACGGCCTCCGGGGTTGGGTCCGGCTGCCACACTTCCAGCAGATGACCGCACGCCTCCGCTCCATCCTGCACTCCCGCACCCTGCTCGTCGCCGGAGTGATCGTCAGCGTCCTGGTCCCGGTCCTCACGCTCCCCCGGTTGCCCGCGGTGAGCCCCTGGCCGGTGCTCGCCGGCCTGCTGCCGTGGGTGGTCGGCAAGTACCTCCTCTGCCCGCTGCGCTGGCGCGCGCTGACCGACGCCGGGCTGTCCCGCCGGTGGCACCTGCGCGCGTACGCCGAGTCCGAGCTGCTCGGCCTGGTCACGCCGGGCCACGTGGGCGCGGACCTCTGGCGGCTCAAGCGGCTCACCGGTGCCGGCCTCGGCCGCGGCGACGCCGTCGTCAGCGTCGGCGCCGACCGCCTCGTCGGTGCGATCGGCCTCGCGGCGTTCGTGGCGTTCGCCGGCGCGGCGCTGCCGACCCGGATGCTGCTCGGGGTCGCGGCCGTCTCGCTGGCCGCCCTCGCGGCGGTCCTCGTGCTGCGCCGGGTCAAGCCCGACCTGCTGCCGTCCCGGCCGCTCCCGCCGCCGCGTGCCCTCGCCCACGGCCTCCTGCTCTCCGCCGGCTACCAGCTCTCCATCGCCGCCCTGCTGATGGGCGCGGTCGGCGCCACCGGGCACGGCGTGTCCCCGCTCGCGGTGCTCGGCGCGTTCGGCGCCAGCCAGCTCGCCGGCGCCGTGCCGGGGCCGAACGGCGCGAGCCCGCGCGACGGCGCGCTCGTCCTCGGGCTGGTCGCGGCCGGGGTGCCCCTGGGAGCCGCCGCCGCGGCGGTCTCGATCAAGGCCGCGGTCGCCTGGCTCCCGGCGCTCGCGCTGGGTGGCAGCAGCCTCCTGCACCACCGGCGCACGGCGCCCGCGCCCCTCCCCGCCTGACGGGACGTCCGGCGCCAGGCCGCGGGACCTTCGCCCCGGGCCGAGCCGGGGCGACCGGAGCAGCATCGACAGTGAAGACCTCTGGGGGTCCTCATGTACATGCCGCGCCGTACCTCCCGACACCGCACACGCCTGCGCTGGGTCGCGGGCCAGGCCCTCGTCGTCCTCGCGGCCGTCTTCTGCTACTTCCAGGTGCGCGGCCTGACGTCCGCGGCGCCGGAGGTCGCCTACGACCACGCCGGTGAGCTGATGCGGCTCGAGCGCGACACCGGCATCGACGTGGAGGGCGTGGTGCAGGCGCCGGTGCTCGCCTACCACTCGCTCGAGGTCCTCGCGAACTGGATCTACATCTGGGGCCACTGGCCGGTCATCATCGTGGCCATGGTCTGGCTCGCGTGGCAGCACCGTCCGGTGTTCCTGCGACTGCGCGACGCGATGCTGGTCTCGGGCGCGATGGGCCTCGTCGTCTTCGTGACCTACCCCGTCGCCCCGCCGCGGCTGGTCGACCCCGACCTCGTGGACACCGTCACCGAGGCCTCGCACGCCTACCGCGTCCTGCAGCCGCCCAACTTCGTCAACCAGTACGCCGCGATGCCCAGCCTGCACGCCGGGTGGGACCTGCTCGTCGGCATCTCGATCGTCACCGCGGCCACCCACGTCGCCCTGCGCCTCGTGGGCTGGACGCTGCCCGCGCTGATGGCGTTCGCCGTCGTCGCCACGGCGAACCACTACATCGTCGACGTGGTGGCCGGCATCGTGTTCGCCCTCGTCGGGTACGGCGCCGCGCTGCTGCTGGAGCGGCGGCGCGCGGCTCGCCAGGCGGCTCGACGGGCGCCTCGACCGGCCGCTCGACGGGCGGCGGCCCCATGACGCTCCTCGCCGTCGCCCACCGCGCCGGGAACTCGCTCGACGGCCTGCACGAGGCCAACCTGCTCGGCGCCGACGTCATCGAGTGCGACGTGCACGCGTACCGCGGCCGGCTCGAGGTCCGGCACCTGAAGACCGCGGGACCCCTGCCGTTCCTGTGGGACCGGTGGGAGCTGGTCCCGGCGAGCGCGCCCCGCCTCGGGCTGCACGAGCTGCTGGCCACCGACCGGCGCGGCGCGGTCTTCATGCTCGACCTCAAGGGCCGCCGCGAGTCGACCGGCCGGGCGGTCGCGGACCTCCTGCACGAGCACGCCCCCGGCCACCCGGTCCTGGTGTGCGGCCGGCACTGGCCCGCCGTCGAGCACGTCGCGGAGGCGCTGCCCTACGTCTCTCCGGTGCTGTCCGCGCGCACCCGTGCCGAGCTCGCGGCGCTCCGCAGGCGGGTCGGTGACGCGGGCCGGCGTGCGCCGTACGGCGTCTCGCTGCACGCGTCCCTGCTCACCGAACGACTGGTGGCAGGGCTGCGGCAGCGCGTCGAGACCGTGATGACCTGGCCGGTCAACGACCCCGCCGTCCTCGACCGGGTCCAGGCGCTCGGGGTGAACGGCGTGATCAGCGACGAGCCCGCCATCCTGCGCGAGGTGCGGCGCCGCGCGGCCTGACCGAGGCCACTGCGGTGTGACCCAGCCCTCGTTCCTAGACTCGGGGCGTGCCCGCCGACCCCGCCCCCGCCGTCGCCGTCGACGGCCTGGTGATGCGGTACGGCGACAAGGTCGCCGTCGACGGGCTGTCGTTGGTCGTCGAGCGCGCCACGATCACCGCGGTGCTCGGCCCGAACGGCGCCGGCAAGACCACGACCCTCGAGACCTGCGAGGGCTACCGCCGCCCGCAGGCGGGGTCCGTGCGGGTGCTCGGGCTCGACCCGGTCCGCGACCGTCGCGAGCTGCTCCCCCGCATCGGCGTCATGCTCCAGGGCGGCGGCGCGTGGAGCGGCGTCCGGGCGATGGAGATGCTCGACCACGTCGCCCGCCTGCACGCCCACCCCCTCGACACCGCGATGCTCGCCGACCGGCTCGGGCTGGGCGACTGCGGGCGCACGCCGTACCGGCGCCTGAGCGGCGGCCAGCAGCAGCGGCTGGGCCTCGCGATGGCGCTGGTCGGGCGCCCCGAGATCGTGTTCGTCGACGAGCCCACGGCCGGGATGGACCCCCAGGCCCGGCACACGACATGGGACCTGCTGCGCGAGCTGCGCGAGGCGGGGGTGACCGTCGTCCTCACCACGCACTACCTCGACGAGGCCGAGCAGCTGGCCGACCAGGTCCACATCATCGACCGCGGCCGGCTGGTCGCGTCGGGCACGCCGGAGGAGCTGACCCGCGGGTCGTCGGCGACCGTCCGGCTCGTCGTCGACAAGGAGCTCCCCGCCGAGGCCGAGGCCGCGCTGCGCGCGTCGGTGGACCGGTGGAGCGTCGACCACGACGTGGCCGTGCGCTCGATCAGCTTCGGTTCGCGCACCCTCGAGGACGTCTTCCTCGAGCTCACCGGCAGGGGCCTGCGGCATGACTGAGCACGTGTTCACGCCGATGCCGGGGGCCGCACCGCTGCACCAGCAGGTGCGCGCCCAGGCGCGGATGGAGGCGCGGCTGATGCTGCGCAACGGGGAACAGCTGCTGCTCGCCGTGGTGATCCCCGTGATCGTGCTGATCGGCGGCGTCACCGGCTCCGAGCACCTCGGGCTGTCGCTGGACCACGCACCCGTCGACGTCTTCGCGCCCGGCGTGCTGGCGCTGGCGATCATGTCGACGGCGTTCACATCGCTGGCGATCGCGACCGGCTTCGAGCGCCGGTACGGCGTGATCAAGCGGCTCGGCGCCTCACCGCTCCCCCGCTCCGGGCTGCTGCTCGGCAAGGTGGGCGCGCTGCTGCTGGTCGAGGTCCTCCAGGTGGTGGTCATCGGCGCGGTGGCCCTCGCGTTCGACTGGGACCCGTCGCCGTCGGCGCTGGGCCTGGTGCTCGCGGTCGTGCTGGGCACGGCGGCGTTCGCCTCGCTCGGGCTGTTCCTCGCGGGGGTGCTGCGCGCGGAGGCGACGCTCGCCGCGGCCAACCTCGTCTACCTGCTGCTGCTCGCCGGCGGCGCCGTCGTCCTGCCGATCTCGGCGTACGGCGCGTTCGGCGACGTGGTGCGGTGGCTGCCCTCCGGGGCGCTCGGCAGCGCGATGCGCGCGGCCCTCATCGACGGCGCCACCTCGTGGCGCGACCTGGGCGTGCTGCTGGTGTGGGCCGCCCTCGGCACGACCCTGACGGCGAGGACCTTCACGTGGGAGTGAGCGCGCGACTGCGCGCCCGGCTGGGGCGCATGGACGAGTGGCTGACCGGGTGGGCGTGGGCGTCCATCGTGGCCAACTGCGTGCTGGTGGTGACCGGCGGCGTCGTCCGCCTGACGGGCTCGGGGCTGGGCTGCCCGACCTGGCCGCGGTGCACGGAGGAGTCGTTCACGCCGCACGGCGCCTACACCATCCACTCGGTGATCGAGTTCGGCAACCGGCTGCTCACCTACGTCCTGGTGGCGATCGCGGTCGGCACCTTCGTCGCGGCCTGGCAGTCGGGGCGCCGCGAGCTGCGCGTGCTGGCGCTGGTGATGGCGCTCGGCATCCCCGCCCAGGCGGTGATCGGGGGCATCACGGTCCTCACCGACCTGAACCCGTGGGTCGTCTCGCTGCACCTGCTGTGCTCGCTGGCGATCATCGGCGTCGCCGTGCTGTTCCTCCACCGGGTCGGGCGCCCGGCCCCCGCCGTGCGTCCGCGCGGCGCCGTGGTCGGCCTCGCGTGGACGACGTTCGCCGCGGCGTGGGCGGTCCTGTACGTCGGCACCGTCGTCACCGGCTCCGGGCCGCACGCCGGCGACGTCAACTCCGACCGCAACGGCCTCTCGCCCCTCCAGATGAGCCAGCTGCACGCCGACCTGGTGTTCCTGTTCGTCGGCCTGACCCTCGGCCTGCTGTTCGCGGTCGTCGCCGGCGGCTACCCGGCCGCCACGCGGACCGCGGTCGTCTGGCTGCTCGTCATCGAGGTCGCGCAGGGTGCGATCGGCTTCGTGCAGTACTTCACCGACCTGCCCGTCGTCCTGGTCGGCTTCCACATGCTCGGCGCGGCCCTGGTCTCCGCGGCGGTGACCTGGGCGCTGGTCCGGGTGCGCGAGCCCGCGGTTTCGGCTGCTGGCAGCCAGATCCTGCACGACACGCCGGGGCGCGCCGGCGTGTCGTGAGGGTTTCGGCTGCCAGCAGCCGAAACCCGCGACCGCCCGGACATGGCGACGGCGGCCGCCCGCACCCCCGTGGGCGGGCAGACCGCCATCACCCACCTAGACGTCGTGGCGGGCGATTCGGTTGCGTCCGGCGGCAGATTTCTTTCAGCGGCTGATCAGCGGGTCCAGCGCGACCGCGACGAACAGCAGCGACAGGTAGAGGTTCGAGGAGTGGAACAGCCGCATCGGCTGGATCACGGAGAGGTCCTCGGTGCCCCGGGTGCGCGCCCACATCCGGTGCGCCTCGAGGAGGAACGCCGCGCCGAGCACGGCCGCGGCGACCGGGTAGAACAGCCCGGTGTCGGCGACCGGCCACAGCAGCAGCGAGGTCGCGACCATCAGCCAGCTGTAGACGACGATCTGGCGCCCCACGGTCGACGCGGACGCCACCACCGGCAGCATCGGCACGTCGACGTTCGCGTAGTCCTCGCGGTAGCGCAGGGCGAGGGCCCAGGTGTGCGGCGGCGTCCAGAAGAACACCACCAGGAACAGCACCACCGGGGTCCACGACAGCGAGCCGGTGACGGCGGTCCACCCGATCAGCGTCGGGAAGCAGCCCGCGATGCCGCCCCAGACGATGTTCTGCGTCGTACGCCGCTTCAGCAGCATCGTGTAGCCGAAGACGTAGAACGCGTTGGCGAGCACCGACAGCAGCGCCGACAGCGGGTTGACCCAGACGTACAGGATCACCGTCGACAAGATCCCGAGCGCGAACCCGAACACCAGCGCGGCCCGCGGGGACACGATGTGCCGCGGCAGCGCCCGCCGGCGGGTCCTGCGCATCTGCTCGTCGATGTCGCGGTCGTAGACGCAGTTGAACACCGACGCCGAGCCGGCGGAGAACGTGCCGCCGATCACGGTGGCGACCACCAGGCCGAGGTCCGGTACGCCGCGGGCGGCGTAGAACATCACCGGCACCGTGGTGAGGAGCAGCAGCTCGATCACGCGGGGCTTGGTGAGGCCGACGTACGCCGCCACCACGTCCTTGACCGTCGCCCGTTCTGGCGCGGTCTGCCGCGCAGCAGAGGCCGACTGGCCGACGTAGGTCACGGGGTTCCTCGAGCGGGAATGTGGGCACCGGGGCGGTGATTGGGCTGGTGCGAGTCTATCGCCCGAGGTGAGTAGGCTCGGCATCGGCCGAAACGCGCGAAAGGAACCCTGTGAGCAAGACCTCTGCATTGGACTGGACCGACCTCGACGAGAAGGCGGTGGACACCGCCCGGGTCCTCGCCATGGATGCGGTGCAGAAGGTCGGGAACGGCCACCCGGGCACGGCGATGAGCCTCGCCCCGGTCGCGTACCTGCTGTTCCAGAAGGTGATGCGGCACAACCCCGCCGACCCGAACTGGCCGGGCCGCGACCGCTTCGTGCTGTCCGCCGGCCACAGCTCGATCACGCTGTACAACCAGCTGTTCCTCGGCGGCTGGGGCCTGGAACTCGACGACCTGAAGTCGCTGCGGACCTGGGGTTCCAAGACCCCCGGCCACCCGGAGCACGGGCACACCGCCGGCGTCGAGACCACGACCGGCCCGCTCGGCCAGGGCGTCGGCAACGCGGTCGGGATGGCGATGGCGGCGCGCCGCGAGCGCGGCCTGCTCGACCCCGGCAGCGCCGACGGCGACTCGGTCTTCGACCACCACATCTACTGCATCTGCAGCGACGGCGACCTCGAGGAGGGCGTCAGCGCCGAGGCGTCGTCGATCGCCGGGGTGCAGCAGCTCGGCAACCTCACGGTGATCTACGACGCCAACCGCATCTCGATCGAGGGCAACACCGACGTGGCGTTCACCGAGGACGTCGGCAAGCGCTACGAGGCGTACGGCTGGCACGTGCAGACCGTCGACTGGACCCATGACGGCACGACGTACGTCGAGGACGTCCCGGCCCTCTACGAGGCGATCCGGGCGGCCGAGGAGGTCACCGACCAGCCCAGCATGATCGTGCTCCGCACGGTCATCGCGTGGCCGGCTCCGCACGCGCAGGGCACCGGCAAGTCGCACGGGTCCGCGCTCGGCGAGGACGAGGTGCGCGCGACCAAGGAGATCCTCGGCTTCGACCCCGACCGGCACTTCGAGGTGCCGGACGACGTGCTCGCCCACACCCGATCGCTGATCGAGCGCGGCAAGCAGTGGCAGGCCGCCTGGGAGGAGGAGTTCCAGGCCTGGAAGGCGTCCGCGGACCCGGCCACGCTCGCCACCTGGGAGCGGATGCAGACCCGCGCCCTCCCCCCGGAGCTCGACGACGTGCTCCCGACGTTCGACGCGGACCCCAAGGGGATGGCGACCCGCAAGGCCTCGGGCACGGTGATCAACGCCATCGCCGGGGTGATGCCCGAGCTCTGGGGCGGCTCGGCCGACCTCGCGGAGTCGAACAACACCACGATCGAGGACGCGCCGTCGTTCATCCCGAAGGACCGCTCGACCGACCAGTGGTCCGGCGACCCGTACGCCGGTCGGGTCCTGCACTTCGGCATCCGCGAGCACGGCATGGGCGCGATCCTCAACGGCATCACGTTGCACGGCGGGACCCGCGTCTTCGGCGGCACGTTCCTGACGTTCTCCGACTACATGCGCGGCGCGGTGCGCCTCGCGGCGCTGATGGGCCTGCCGGTGACCTACGTGTGGACCCACGACTCGATCGGCCTGGGCGAGGACGGTCCCACGCACCAGCCGATCGAGCACCTCGCCGCGCTCCGGGCGATCCCCGGTCTCGACGTCGTGCGCCCGGCGGACGCCAACGAGACCGCCGCGGCCTGGAAGGCGATCCTGCAGCACACCGACCGGCCGGCCGGCCTCGCGCTGACGCGCCAGAACGTGCCGGTCTTCCCGCGTGGCGAGGAGGGCTTCAGCGACACCAGCAACGTGCACCGCGGCGGCTACGTCCTGCTCGACGTCGAGGGCGGCGCCCCCGACGTCGTGCTGGTCGGCACCGGGTCCGAGGTGCAGGTGGCCGTGGCGGCGCGCGAGCTCCTGGCGGCCGACGGCATCCGCGCCCGCGTCGTCTCCATGCCCTGCCGCGAGTGGTTCGACCGTCAGGAGGAGGCGTACCGCGACTCGGTGATCCCGCCGACCGTCAAGGCCCGCGTCTCGGTCGAGGCCGGCGTGGCGCAGGGGTGGCGCGAGGTCGTCGGCGACCACGGCCGGATCGTCTCCATCGAGACGTACGGCGCGTCCGCGGACTTCGCGCGCATCTACGAGGAGTACGGCATCACCGGGGAGGCCGTCGCCAACGCGGCCCGTGACAGCGTCCGCTCCCTGGCGGACTGAGCGAGCGCCCCACCACCCACCGCATCCGCACCCGACTCCGGGAGGAACCATGAGTGACCGACTGAAGGCACTGTCCGACGCGGGGGTGTCGATCTGGCTCGACGACCTCTCCCGCGAGCGCATCGAGACCGGCAACCTCGCCGACCTCATGCGGGAGAAGTACGTCGTCGGCGTGACCACGAACCCGACGATCTTCGCCGCCGCCATTGCCAACGGCGAGCGCTACGACGAGCAGGTCGCCCAGCTCGTCGACAAGGGCGAGGACGTCGACCGCGTCGTCTTCGAGCTCACCACCGAGGACGTCCGCAACGCCTGCGACATCATGAGGCCCGTGTACGACGCGACGCCGTACGACGGCCGCGTCTCGATCGAGGTCGAGCCCCTGCTGGCCAACGACACCGAGGGCACCATCAACTCCGCCCGCGCGCTCTGGGCGGCGGTCGACCGGCCCAACGCGCTCATCAAGATCCCGGCGACCCTCGAGGGCCTGCCGGCGATCACCGCGGCGATCGCCGAGGGCATCAGCGTCAACGTCACGCTGATCTTCGGCGCGCAGCGCTACCGCGAGGTGATGGACGCCTACCTCACCGGCCTGGAGCAGGCCCGGGAGGCCGGCCGCGACCTGTCGACCATCCACTCGGTCGCGTCGTTCTTCGTCTCCCGCGTGGACACCGAGGTCGACAAGCGCCTCGAGGCCATCGGCTCGGAGACGGCCCTCGCCCTGCGCGGCAAGGCGGCGATCGCGAACGCGCTGGTCGCCTACGGCGAGTTCGAGGAGATCTTCGGCTCCGACCGCTGGCGCGAGCTCGAGGCCGCCGGCGCCAACCGGCAGCGTCCGCTCTGGGCGTCGACCGGCGTGAAGAACCCCGACTACGACGACACGATGTACGTCCGCGACCTGGTGGTCGCCGAGACCGTCAACACGATGCCGGAGAAGACCCTCGACGCGTTCGCCGACCACGGCGAGGTGCTCGGCGACGTCGTCACCGGCAAGGCGGGCGAGGGCAGGGCGATCCTCGACCGGCTGGTCGAGCTCGGCATCGACTGGGAGGACGTGCTGGTCGTGCTCGAGACCGAGGGTGTCGACAAGTTCAAGAAGTCCTGGGAGGAGCTGCTCGAGACCGTGTCCGGCCAGATGGAGAAGGCCAAGGCGTGAGCGGTCCCGCCGACCGGCCCGTCGACCCGTCCTCGACCGACGCGTGGGCGCGGCTCGGTGCACTGGCGGCGGACTTCGACCCCGACCTGCGCGGCTGGTTCGCCGCCGATCCGGGCCGGGTCGACCGGCTGACGTTCACCGCGGCGGACCTCTACGTCGACCTGTCGAAGTCGCTCGTCGTCGACCGGGTGGTGTCCGCGCTCCTCGACCTGGCCCGCGAGGTCGGCCTGGAGGAGCGCCGCGACGCCATGTTCCGCGGTGAGCACGTCAACGTCACCGAGGACCGCCCGGCGCTGCACACGGCGCTGCGGCTGCCGCCCGACGCGCACCTGGAGGTCGACGGGCAGGACGTCGTGGCCGAGGTCCACGACGTCCTGCGTCGCGTCTACGACTTCGCGGACCGGGTCCGCAGCGGCGCGTGGACCGGCGTGACCGGCGAGCGGATCCGGACGGTGGTCAACATCGGCATCGGGGGGTCCGACCTCGGCCCGGCGATGGCCTACGAGGCGCTCGCACCGTACCGACAGGCCGGCCTCGAGTGCCGGTTCATCAGCAACAACGACCCGACCGACGCCGCCACCACCCTGGCCGGCCTGGACCCGGCGACGACCCTGTTCATCGTGTCCAGCAAGACGTTCGGGACCCTCGAGACGCTGACCAACGCCCGCCTGTGCCGGGCGTGGCTGCTCGACGGGCTGTCGGGCCAGGACGAGACCGAGGCGGTGGCGAAGCACTTCGTGGCCGTGTCCACGGCGCTGGACAAGGTCGCGGAGTTCGGGATCGACCCCGCCAACGCGTTCGGCTTCTGGGACTGGGTCGGCGGCCGGTACTCCCTGGACTCGGCGATCGGGCTCTCGCTGGTCGTCGCCATCGGACCCGAGCGCTTCGCGGAGGTGCTGGCCGGGTTCCACGCGATGGACGAGCACTTCCGCCGCACCGACCTCGCCCACAACGTCCCCGTCCTGATGGGGCTGCTCAACGTCTGGTACACCAACTTCCTGGGCGCCGAGACGCACGCCGTGCTGCCCTACGCCCAGCTGCTGCACCGGTTCCCCGCGTACCTCCAGCAGCTGACGATGGAGTCCAACGGCAAGAGCGTCCGCTGGGACGGCTCGCCGGTGTCGACCGATACCGGCGAGGTGTTCTGGGGCGAGCCGGGCACCAACGGGCAGCACGCGTTCTACCAGCTCATCCACCAGGGCACCCGGCTGATCCCGGCCGACTTCATCGCCGTCGCGACCCCGCCGTACCCGCTGAAGGACGGCGAGACCGACGTGCACGAGCTGTTCCTCGCGAACTACTTCGCCCAGACCCGGGCGCTGGCCTTCGGGAAGACCGCCGACGAGGTGCGGGCCGAGGGCACGCCGGAGCGGCTCGTGCCGGCGCGGGTCTTCCCCGGCAACCGGCCCACCGCGTCGATCATGGCCCCGGCGCTGACGCCGTCCGTGCTCGGGCAGCTGGTCGCGCTCTACGAGCACATCACCTTCACCGAGGGCGTCGTCTGGGGCATCGACTCCTTCGACCAGTGGGGCGTCGAGCTCGGCAAGCAGCTCGCCCAGCAGGTCATCCCCGCGGTCGCGGGCGACGAGGCCGCCGCGGCCGAGCAGGACGCGTCGACGCAGTCCCTGATCGCCTACTACCGGAGGCACCGCCAGTGAACGCCGCATGAACCGACCGAACCCGCTGCGCGACCCGCGCGACCGCCGGCTCCCCCGCATCGCCGGTCCGTGCGGCATGGTGCTGTTCGGCGTCACCGGCGACCTGTCGCGGAAGAAGATCATGCCCGCGATCTACGACCTCGCGAACCGCGGCCTGCTGCCGCCCGGCTTCAGCCTGACCGGCTTCGCGCGCCGCGACTGGGCCGACCAGGACTTCGCGCAGATCGTGCACGACTCGGTCAAGGCGCACGCGCGCACGGAGTTCCGGGAGGAGGTCTGGAAGCAGCTCGCCGAGGGCTTCCGGTTCGTCCCCGGCGACTTCGACGACGACCAGGCGTTCGAGCGGCTGCGCCGGACCATCGAGGAGCTCGACGAGCTGCGCGGCACCGGCGGCAACCACGCGTTCTACCTCGCGATCCCCCCGGGCTTCTTCGGGGACGTGGTCAGGCAGCTGAAGGAGCACGGGCTCGCGGAGGCCCGCGGCGACTCCTGGCGCCGGGTGGTCGTCGAGAAGCCCTTCGGCCACGACCTCGAGTCGGCCCGCGAGCTCCAGCGGACCCTCGGCGACGTGTTCCCGTCCGGGTCGATCTTCCGGATCGACCACTACCTCGGCAAGGAGACCGTGCAGAACATCTTGGCGGTGCGGTTCGCCAACGAGATGTTCGAGCCGGTCTGGAACTCCAACTACGTGGACCACGTGCAGATCACGATGGCCGAGGACATCGGCATCGGCGGCCGCGCCGGCTACTACGACGGCATCGGCGCGGCGCGCGACGTGATCCAGAACCACCTGCTCCAGCTGCTCTCGCTGGTGGCGATGGAGGAGCCGACGTCGTTCGAGGCGGACAGCCTGCGCATCGAGAAGCAGAAGGTACTGTCCAGCGTGACCCTGCCCCGGCGGCTCGACCTCACGACGGCGCGCGGGCAGTACGCCGCCGGCTGGGCCGGCGGCGAGAAGGTCATCGGCTTCCTCGAGGAGGAGGGCATCAAGCGCACGTCGACCACCGAGACGTTCGCCGCGGTGAAGCTGAACATCGAGAACCGCCGCTGGGCCGGCGTGCCGTTCTACCTGCGCACCGGGAAGCGGCTGGGCCGCCGGGTCACCGAGGTGGCGATCGTCTTCAAGCGGGCTCCGCACCTGCCGTTCTCCGACTCGGCGACCGAGGAGCTGACCCAGAACGCGCTGGTGATCCGGATCCAGCCCGACGAGGGCATGACCCTGCGGTTCGGATCCAAGGTGCCTGGCACCGCGATGGAGATCCGCGACGTGAACATGGACTTCGTGTACGGCGGCGCCTTCACCGAGTCCTCGCCGGAGGCCTACGAGCGCCTGATCCTCGACGTGCTCCTCGGCGACCCGCCCCTGTTCCCCCGCCACGAGGAGGTCGAGCTGTCCTGGATGATCCTGGACCCGGTCCTCGATCACTGGGCCCGGGACGACGAGAAGGGCAAGAGCAAGCCCGAGCAGTACGAGGCCGGCACCTGGGGGCCCGCATCGGCGGACGAGATGCTGGCCCGCGACGGACGGGTCTGGAGGCGACCGTGATCGAACTCATCAACACCAACTCGTCCGGCATCGCCGCGGAGCTGCAACGCGCGCGGGTGCGGGCCGGCAGCCCCGCGATGGGCATGGTGATGACCCTGGTGATCGTCGTCGACGAGGACGACGCGGAGGGCGCGATGCGCGCCGCCCGAGCCGCCTCGCACGAGCACCCCGCGCGGGTCCTCGGCGTGATCCTCGGTGACGGCCGGGGCGCCCCGCAGGTGAACGCCCAGGTCGGCACCGGCTCCGGCTGGACCGGCGAGACCGCGCTGATCCGGCTCAAGGGCGAGGTGGTCAAGCACCCGGAGTCGGTCGTGCTGCCGCTGCTGCTGCCCGACCTCCCGGTCGCCGTCTGGTGGCCGAACCATCCGCCGGACGACCCCGCGCGGGACCCGCTCGGCCGGCTCGCGCAGCGCCGGATCACCGACGCCGCGTCGGCGATCCGGAACAAGACCACGGCGATGCACCAGCAGTGCTCGGTGTACACCATCGGGAACACCGACCTCGCGTGGACGCGGATCACGCCCTGGCGCGCCCTCCTCGCCGCGGCCCTGGACCAGCAGCCGCTGAAGGTCACGCACGGCTCGGTCACCGCCGAGCGGATCAGCCCGAGCGCCGACCTGCTGACGGCGTGGCTGGCCGACCGGCTCAAGATCCGGGTCGACCGCAAGAACTCCTCCGGGCCCGGCATCACCGAGGCGGTCCTGGACACCAAGGACGGACCGATCCGGATCAGTCGCACCGACGGCAAGCTCGCGACGTTCTCGTCGCCGGGCCGGCCGGATCGCCCGGTGGCGCTCAAGCGCCGCGAGCTGCCCGAGCTGCTCGCCGAGGAGCTGCGCCGTCTCGACGAGGACGACGTGTACGCCGAGACCGCCCGCAAGCTGCTGAAGCTGGAGAAGGCGAAGTGACCAGCACGCCCCGCATCGAGGTCCACCCCGACTCCGCGACGCTGGCCACCGCCGTGGCCGGTGAGCTGCTCAGCCGGCTCGCGGACATCCAGGCCACCGGCGGCGTCCCGCAGATCGCGCTGACCGGCGGCACCATCGCCGAGGAGATCCACCGCGAGATCGCCCGGCTGTCGCCGGCGTCCGACGTCGACTGGTCCCAGGTCGGGATCTGGTGGGGCGACGAGCGCTTCGTCGCACCCGACTCCCCGGACCGCAACGCCGGCCAGGCGCGCGCGGCGTTCCTGGACGCCGTCGGCGCCACCCAGGTGCACGAGATGCCGTCGACCGCAGACGCCGCGGACGTCGACGCGGGCGCGGCGTCGTACGCCGCCGAGCTGCGCGAACACGGATCCGGCGAGTTCGACGTGGTGATGCTCGGCATCGGGCCGGACGGCCACGTCGCGTCCCTGTTCCCGGGCTTCCCCCAGCTCGACGCCACCGACATCGCCGTCGGCGTGACCGACTCCCCCAAGCCCCCGCCGGAGCGGATCAGCCTCACCTTCGCCCCGCTCAACCGCGCCAGGTCGGTGTGGTTCCTGGTCAGCGGCGACGGCAAGGCCCCGGCGGTCGCCCAGGCCCTCGGCGGTGCCGACCGCCACGACATCCCCGCCGCCGGGGTCACCGGCCACGACGAGACCATCTGGTTCCTCGACCGCGGGGCCGCGTCCCAGCTGTAGACGGCGTGCCGACTCGGCGCGACTGCAGGCCGAAAGGGTGCCGAGTCGGCGCCACTGCAGGGCTCAGGGGTGCCGAGTCGGCGCCAGTGCAGGGCTCAGGGGTGCCGAGTCGGCGCCACTGCAGGGCTCAGGGGTGCCGAGTCGGCGCCACTGCAGGGCTCAGGGTGCCGAGTCGGCGCCACTGCAGATGTTGTCCACAGATTGCGATCGAGCAGGGGCGAGACCGCGCCGGGCGGGAAGTGCTCGGTCATGGACATCGACGACATCATCGCGAGCGCAAGCCTCGTCGGGGAGTTCCCGATCCCTGCACTCGAACCCTTCACCTACCGACAGGCTCTCGACGCAGGCGTCACTCGACACCAGCTGACGCGCCTCGTCAAGGCGGGTCTCCTGCGCCGCCCACTCCGACAGGTCTACCTCGCGACGGAGGCGGGTGACTCTCTTGCCGTGCGCGCAGCTTGTCTTCGCCTCGTGGTGCCACAGGACTGCGTGGTCGTCGACCGGCACGCCGGCTGGCTCCTCGGCGCCCAGATGATCCTCCGGCCGGGCGAGCACCTCGACCTCCGACCGCTCTCCCTGTTCCGGCCGTCCGGACACGGTCGGCTCCGCAACGACCTGTCCGCCAGCGGCGAGCGGAACCTCAGCGTCGACGACGTCATGGAGATCGGCGGCCTGCAGGTCACGACGCCGATCCGCACCGCGTGGGACCTCGGACGGGTTCGCTGGACCGACGATGCCATCTCTGGCCTCGATGCCATGTTCCGCCTCGGTTCCTTCACCATGGACGAGTTCCTCGACGGCATCGAGCGATTCCGGGGCATGCGCTGGGTCACCACCCTCCGGGCCATCGGCCCACTCGCTGACGGACGCAGCGAGTCACCCGGCGAGTCCGTCCTCCGGCTGCGATGCATCGAGGCGCAGGTCCACGTCGTACCGCAGGTCGAGATCTATGGCGACGGGGCGCTCATCGCGCGCCTGGACCTGGCGAACGAGGACCTACTGCTCGGATTCGAGTACGACGGCGACGAGTGGCACAGCACGCCGGAGCAACTGGAGCACGACCGGACGCGCCGCCGCGACGTCGCCGAGCGCGGCTGGCTGCCGGTTGCGCTGCGCAGCGACGACGTCTTCGGACGCCAGCGCCTGTGCGACCGGATCATCCGCGAAGCAGCTCACGAGGCGCGGGTTCGGCGCGGCCTACGCGTGACCGGATCTGCACAACCGCCGAGTCGCCACCTGTTCGGCCTGCAGTAGCGCCGAGTCGGCACCTGTCCGGCCTGCACTAGCGCCGACTCGGCACCCGTTCGGCCTGCAGTAGCGCCGAGTCGGCGGTCGCTCAGAAGATGATGTCGCCGGACTTGCGGCGGGAGCGGAGCAGCTCGAGGGCCTCGTCGAGGATGTCGGCGGCCTCCTGGTCGGAGCGCCGCTCCTTCACGTAGGCCAGGTGCGTCTTGTAGGGCTCGATCTTCGGCGCCGGGGGCGGGTTCTCGGAGTCGAGGCTGGCCGGCAGGCCGCACTTGGGGCAGTCCCAGGTGTCGGGCGTGGTCGCCTCGGTCGAGAACGTCACCACCGAGCGGTGCTCGTTGGCACAGAAGTACGTCACTGCCTGACGCGGGGCGGCTTCGCCGCGCTCCGCCTCACCCATCGGGCCGGCCCCCACCCGGCTCCCGCGAATAGCGTTTCCTCCACCAGCCACGGAACGGTTCCCTTTCTCAGATGTGTCAGTACGCCAGCAGGAGCCCGAGGGCGATGACGCAGGCGAACCAGATGACGCCGACTCCGACCGTCAGCCGGTCGAGGTTGCGCTCCGCGACGGACGAGCCGCCGAGTGAGCTGGAGACGCCACCACCGAACATGTCCGAGAGACCGCCGCCACGACCCTTGTGCAGCAGCACGAGCAGGATCATGAGGGCGCTGGTGATCATCAGCACGATGGTGAAGAGCAGTTGCACAGTACGGAAGCCTACGTCAGAGAGTCGGAGATCAGATGATCGGCATGTCGTAGAAGCGGCAGATCGCTCCGAACTCGTCCGCCTGGAGGCTCGCGCCCCCCACGAGGCAGCCGTCCACGTCGGCCTGCGCCATGATGCCGCCGACGTTGGCGGCCTTCACGGACCCCCCGTACAGGATGCGGACGCCGTCCGCGGCCGCGTCGCCGTGCGCCTCCCGCACCTGGGCGCGGATCGCCTGGCAGACCTCCTGCGCGTCGTCCGGGGTCGCGACCTCGCCCGTGCCGATCGCCCAGACCGGCTCGTACGCGATCACCAGGCTCGCGACCTGCTCGGAGGTGAACCCGGCGAGCGAGCCGACGGTCTGGGAGATGCAGTACGGGACGTGCTCCCCGGCCTGGCGCACCTCGAGGCCCTCGCCCACGCACACGATCGGCGTCATGCCGCCGGCGTGCGCCCTCCGGGCCTTGGCCGCGACCAGCTCGTCGGTCTCCCCGTGGTACTGCCGCCGCTCGCTGTGGCCCACGACGACGTAGGTGCACCCGAGCTTGGCCAGCATGCCGGCGGAGATCTCGCCGGTGTAGGCGCCCGACTCGTGCTGCGAGACGTCCTGGGCGCCGTACTTCACGAGCAGCCGGTCGCCGTCCACCAGCGTCTGCACGGACCGCAGGTCCGTGTACGGCGGCAGCACGACGACCTCGCACTTCGCGTAGTCGTGCTTCTTGTCCGCCAGCGTCCACGCCAGCTTCTGGACGAGCACCACCGCTTCCTGGTGGTTCAGGTTCATCTTCCAGTTCCCCGCCATCAGCGGGGTGCGATTGCCAGACACGCGCTAGTCCTCCAGGACCTTGATGCCGGGGAGCTCCTTGCCCTCGAGGTACTCGAGGCTGGCGCCACCGCCGGTCGAGATGTGGCCGAACGCCGACTCGTCGAAGCCGAGCCGGACGATCGCGGCCGCGGAGTCGCCGCCGCCGACGACCGAGAGGCCGTCGACCTTCGTGAGCGCCTCGGCGACGGCACGGGTGCCCTCGGCGAACGCGTCGACCTCGAAGACGCCCATCGGGCCGTTCCAGAAGACCGTGCGGGCGTCGGCGAGAGCCGCGGCGAAGGCGGCCCCGGACTCCGGGCCGATGTCGAGACCGAGGGCGTCGGCCGGGATGGCGTCCGCGGCCACCACCTGCGGCTGCGGCTCGCGGTCACCGGACGGGAACTCGGTGTCGACCACGATGTCGGTCGGCAGCACGATCTCCACGCCGGTGTCGGCCGCGCGCTGCAGGTACGACCGGCAGGTGTCGAGCTGGTCCTCCTCGAGCAGGCTCTTGCCGACCTCGTGGCCCTCGGCCTTCAGGAACGTGAACACCATCCCGCCACCGATCAGCAGCTTGTCGGCCTTGCCGAGCAGGTTGTCGATCACGCCGAGCTTGTCGGAGACCTTCGAGCCGCCCAGCACGACGACGTACGGGCGCTCCGGCGACTCGGTCAGGCGGCGCAGCACCTCGATCTCCGCCGCGACGAGCTTCCCCATGGCGTGCGGGAGGCGCAGCGCGACGTCGTAGACCGAGGCCTGCTTGCGGTGCACGACGCCGAACCCGTCGGACACGAACGCGTCGGCGAGTGCGGCGAGCTGGTCGGCGAAGGCGCCGCGCTCGGCGTCGTCCTTGCTGGTCTCGCCCGGGTTGAAGCGGACGTTCTCCAGCACCGCCACCTGGCCGTCACCCAGCCCGGCGACGGTCTCCTGGGCGCTGTCGCCGACCGTGTCGGTCGCGAATGCGACCTCCTGGCCGAGCAGCTCGCCGAGCCGCGCGGCCACCGGGCGGAGCGAGTAGCGCTCCTCGGGCGCACCCTTCGGCCGGCCGAGGTGGGCGACGACCACCACCCGGGCGCCGGCGTCGGCCAGCTCCCGGATGGTCGGGACGCTCGCCCGGATCCGCTTGTCGTCGGTGATCGTCTGCCCGCCATCGGGCTGAGCCTCCAGCGGCACGTTGAGGTCCGACCGGACCAGCACGCGCTTCCCGGCGACGTCGCCCAACCCGGCGTACTCCCCCATCGTCAGAGCGTCTCGCCGATGTAGGCGATGAGGTCGGCGAGGCGGTTGGAGTAGCCCCACTCGTTGTCGTACCAGCCGAGGACCTTGACCTGGTTGCCGATCACCTTGGTGAGCGGCGCGTCGAAGATGCACGACGCCGGGTCGGTCACGATGTCGGTGGAGACCAGCGGGTCGGTCGAGTACTTGAGGAACTTGCCGTCGGCCGCGGCCTTGACGATCTCGTTGATCTCCTCGACCGAGGTCTCGCGCGAGGCCTCGAAGGACAGGTCGGTCGCCGAGCCGGTCGGGACCGGGACGCGCATGGCGTAGCCGTCCAGCTTGCCCTTCAGCTCCGGGAGCACCAGGCCGATCGCCTTCGCGGCGCCGGTGGAGGTCGGGACCATGTTCAGCGCGGCGGCGCGGGCGCGGCGCGGGTCCTTGTGGATGTTGTCCTGCAGGTTCTGGTCCGCGGTGTAGGCGTGGATCGTGGTCATCAGGCCCTTGTTGATGCCGATGCCCTCGTGCAGCGCCTTCGCCATCGGCGCCAGGCAGTTGGTGGTGCACGACGCGTTGGAGATGACGGTGTGCGCGGCCGGGTCGTACGTCGTGTGGTTGACACCCATCACCACGGTGACGTCCTCGTTCGAGGCGGGCGCGGAGATGATCACCTTCTTCGCGCCGCCGCTGTCGACGTGCGCGCGCGCCTTGGTGGCGTCGGTGAAGAAGCCGGTCGACTCGACGACGACGTCGACGCCGACGTCGGCCCACTTCAGGTTCGCCGGGTCGCGCTCGGCGAAGGTCTTGACGACCTGGTCGCCGACCCTGATCTCGTCCTCGGTCGCCGTCACGTCGGCGTCGAGCCGGCCCAGGATCGAGTCGAACTTGAGCAACGGCGCCAGGGACTTGTTGTCCGTGAGGTCGTTGACGGCGACGATCTCGATGTCCAGGCCCGAGGCGCGGACGGCGCGGAAGAAGTTGCGGCCGATCCGGCCGAACCCGTTGATACCTACTCGAACGGTCACTGCGTGCTCCTGCTTCTCGTCGATCAGGGTGCCAGGGGGTCGGTTCCGACCCTATCGCCTGGGCGTGCGGGCCCGGACCGGCGTCCGGGCTACGTACGGGTAACGAACCGAGGGTCCGGGAGCCCGAGCCGTCAGGCCTCGTCGGCCAGCATGTCCGGGGTCAGCGACGCCTCGGTGTCGGGGATGCCGAGCTCCTCGGCCCGCTTGTCCGCCATCGCCAGCAGGCGGCGGATCCGGCCGGCGATCGCGTCCTTGGTGAGGACCGGGTCGTGCAGCTGCCCGAGCTCCTCCAGCGACGCCTGTTTGTGCTCGAGGCGCAGCTCGCCGGCCATCCGGAGGTGGTCGGGTACGTCGTCGCCGAGGATCTCCATCGCGCGCCCGACCCGGGCGCCGGCCGCGACGGCGGCGCGGGCGGAGCGGCGCAGGTTGGCGTCGTCGAAGTTCGCGAGCCGGTTCGCGGTCGCCCGCACCTCGCGGCGCATCCGCCGCTCCTCCCACGCCATCAGGGACTCGTGGGCGCCGAGCCGGGTGAGCAGCTGGCCGATCGCGTCGCCGTCGCGGATCACGACGCGGTCGACGCCGCGCACCTCGCGGGCCTTCGCGTGGATGCCCAGTCGCCGCGCCACGCCGACCAGCGCCAGCGCCGCCTCGGGCCCGGGGCAGGTCACCTCCAGGGCGGACGACCGGCCGGGCTCGGTGAGCGAGCCGTGCGCGAGGAACGCGCCGCGCCAGGCCGCGACCGCGTCGCAGCCACCGCCGGACACGACCGCCGGGGGCAGGCCTCGCACCGGTCGGCCCCGCTGGTCCAGGAGCCCGGTCTGGCGGGCCAGGGCCTCGCCGTCCTTGACGACGCGCACGATGTACCGGCTGCCCTTGCGGATGCCGTTGCCCTGGACCATCACGACGTCGGACTGGTGCCCGTAGACCTCGGCGACGTTGGTGCGCAGCCGGCGCGCGGCCGCCCCGGTGTCGAACTCGGCCTCGACGACGATCTTCCCGCTCACGATGTGCAGGCCACCGGCGAACCTCAGCATCGAGGCCACCTCGGCCTTGCGGCAGCACGTCTTGGTGATCTGGGTGCTGGCCAGCTCTGCCTTCACCTGGGCCGTCATCGCCATGGGGCCGATCCTTTCACGCCCGTCAACGCGCTGCGTCGGCCCCTTCGGGAGAACCGCCCATGACCGCGGAGTACGCCGCGGCGAGCTTCACCGGGTCGTGCCTCGGCGAGCCGTCGTCGCACGCGACGTCCGCGACCACGAGCCGCGCGCCGGTCGCCTGCACGACCTGCTCGAGCTCGGGCTCGCGTGCGTGGCGGGTGTCGGCGAGGACGGTGTCGACGCGCAGCTCGGGCGCGTGCTCGGCGAGCACGGCGAGGTGGTCGGCGGCGCCGAAGCCCGGGGTCTCCCCCGCCTGCTCGTCGAGGTTCAGGGTGACCACGACCCGGGCGTCGCTGCCGACGATCGCGCCGCGCAGCGCCGGGACCATCAGGTGCGGGATCACCGACGTGAACCACGACCCCGGGCCGAGCACCACCCAGTCCGCGGCGTGCACGGCGTCCACCGCCTCGGGGCACGGCGTCGGGTCGGGCGGGTCCAGCGCGATCGACGCGATCACACCGTCCGTGGTCGCCACCTCGACCTGGCCGCGGACCGGCGTCAGCCGGTCCGGGTCGTCGCGGTCGAGGCCGCGGACGTGGGCGGTGATGTCGAGCGGCGTGAGCGCCATCGGCAGCACCCGCCCCGACGTGCCGAGCAGCTTGCCGACCCAGTCCAGCGCCGCCACCGGGTCGCCGAGCTGCTCCCAGAGCCCGACGATCAGCAGGTTGCCGATCACGTGGCCGCGCATCTCGCCCTGCCCGGCGAAGCGGTGCTGCAGCACCCGGGCCCAGGTGTCGCCCCACCGGTTCTCCCCGCAGAGCGCGGCGAGGGCCATCCGCAGGTCGCCCGGCGGGAGGACGCCGAACTCCGAGCGCAGCCGGCCGGAGGACCCGCCGTTGTCGGCGACCGTCACCACCGCGGTGAGGTCGTCGACCACGAGGTCGTCGACGAGCAGGCGGAGCGCCTGCAGGGTCGCCGCGAGGCCGTGCCCGCCCCCGAACGCGACGACGGACTGGGCCCGCAGCTGGGAACGGTCCGACGCCATCACTCGCGCCCGAGATCGCGGTGGCTGGCGCGCGTCTCGTAGCCGGCCGCCTTCAACCGACGGGTGATCTCCTCGGCCATCGCCACGCTGCGGTGCTTGCCACCGGTGCACCCGACGGCGACCGTCATGAACCGCTTGCCCTCCCGCAGGTAGCCCTCGGCGACGCCCTCGAGCACCGGCACGTAGGCGTCGATGAACTCCGCCGCGCCGGGCTGGCTCATCACGTAGTCCGCGACCTCCTTGTCCCTGCCGGTGCTGGCCCGGAGCTCGGGAACCCAGTGCGGGTTGGGCAGGAACCGCATGTCGGCGACGAAGTCGGAGTCGACGGGGATGCCGTACTTGAAGCCGAAGCTCGTCACGGTGACCTTCAGGCGGGTGTTGTCCGGGGTGCCGAACGCCTCCGCGATCCGGTCGGTCAGCTGGTGCACGTTGAGGGCGGTGGTGTCGATGACCAGGTCGGCGTCGCTGCGCAGGTCCGCGAGCACCCCGCGCTCGCGCTGAAGCCCGTCCAGCAGCCGGCCCGCGCCCTGGAGGGGGTGGGGACGGCGGGCCGCCTCCTGGCGGCGGACCAGGACGTCGTCGGTCGCCTCGAGGAACACCAGCGTGGCGTGCCGGCCGGTCGCGCCCTGGGCGAGGTTGGCCTGCAGGGTCTGGAAGAACGAGCCGGACCGGACGTCGACGACCACCGCGATCGGCTGCTCGACGCCACGGCTCTCGTCGACCAGCTGGACCACCTCGCGGAGCAGGCTCGGCGGCATGTTGTCGACCACGTAGTAGCCGAGGTCCTCCAGCTCCTTGGCCGCCGTGCTGCGGCCGGCCCCGGTCATCCCGGTGACGACCACCAGCTCGCCGTGATGGTCATGCGACTGCTCCACTCAGGCCTCCTCGATCTCGCCGGTCGCGGTGTTCACGCGGACGCCAGTCTTGCCCTTCGCCTGCGCGACCGCATCCTTGATCGCAGCGGCGGTCCGCGGGCCGATGCCCGGCACCAGCGCGATCTCGTCGGTGGTCGCCTCGCGGAGCTTCTTGAGCGACCCGAAGTGCTTGAGCAGGGTCTTGCGGCGCACCTCGCCCAGTCCCGGCACGTCGTCGAGCACGCTCTCCACCATCGACTTCGACCGCCGGGAGCGGTGGTGGGTGATCGCGAACCGGTGTGCCTCGTCGCGGATCCGCTGGAGCAGGTACAGCCCCTCGCTCGAGCGGGGCAGGATGACCGGGTCCTCCTGGCCCGGCAGCCACACCTCCTCGAGCCGCTTCGCCAGCCCGACGACCGGGATGTCGACGATGCCCAGCTCCTCCAGCGCGCGCTGCGCGGCGGCGACCTGCGGCGGGCCGCCGTCGACGACCACCAGTCCGGGCGCGTACGCGAACTTCCGCGGCCGGCCGGTCTCGGGATCGACCAGCATCGGACCGTTCTCGGTGACCCGCTCCGTCGAGCCGGCCTGCTCGTCGAGCAGCCGGCGGAACCGGCGGGTGATCACCTCGTGCATCGACGCGACGTCGTTCTGGCCGTCGACGCCGCGGATCACGAACCGGCGGTACTCGCTCTTGCGGGCCAGGCCGTCCTCGAACACGACCATCGACGCGACGACCTCGGTGCCCTGCAGGTTGGAGACGTCATAGCACTCGATGCGCAGCGGCACCTCGTCCAGGCCCAGCGCCTCCTGGAGCTCCTCGAGCGCCCGGTTGCGGGTGGTCAGGTCGCTGGCCCGCTTGGTCTTGTGCAGGGCGAGGGCCTGCTCGGCGTTCTTCTCGACGGTCTCCTGCAGCGCCTTCTTGTCGCCGCGCTGCGGCACCCGGATCGCCACCTTCGACCCGCGCAGGTCGCTGAGCAGCTGCTCGTAGGTCGCGTGGTCCGGGGGCAACGCCGGCACCAGGATCTCCCGCGGGATCTCGTCCGGCCCGGCGCCGGCGTACAGCTGCAGGATGAAGTCGTCGACCAGCTTGGCGGTGTCGCCCTCGTCGACGCGGTCCGCCACCCAGCCGCGCTGGCCGCGGATCCGGCCGCCGCGGACGTAGAAGATCTGGACGGCGACCTCGAGCGGGTCCTCGGCCAGCGCGACCACGTCGGCGTCGGTGCCGTCGCCGAGCACCACCGCCTGCTTCTCGAGCGCCTTGCGGATCGCGCCGAGATCGTCGCGGAGCCGCGCCGCCTTCTCGAAGTCGAGCTCCTCGGAGGCGGCGTACATCTCCCTCTCGATCCGCTTGACGAACGCCGTCGTGTGCCCGGCCATGAACTCGCAGAAGTCGTCGACGATCTCCCGGTGCTGCTCGGCGCTGACGTTGCCGACGCACGGGGCGGAGCACTTGTCGATGTAGCCGAGCAGGCAGGGTCGGCCGATCTGGGCCGATCGCTTGAAGACGCCGTTGCTGCACGAGCGCATCGGGAAGACCCGCAGCAGCAGGTCGACGGTCTCGCGGATCGCCCAGGCGTGGCTGTAGGGGCCGAAGTAGCGGGTGCCCTTGCGCTTGGCGCCGCGGCCGACCATCACCCGCGGGAACTCCTCGCCGACGGTCACCGCCAGCCACGGGTAGGACTTGTCGTCGCGGTACTTCACGTTGAACCGCGGGTCGAACTCCTTGATCCAGGAGTACTCCAGCTGCAGCGCCTCGACCTCGGTCTTGACGACCGTCCACTCGACGCTCGCCGCGGTCGTCACCATCGTCGCCGTGCGCGCGTGCAGGTGGCGGACGTCCTGGAAGTACGACGACAGCCGGGCGCGCAGGTTCTTCGCCTTGCCGACGTAGATGACCCGACCCTTCGGGTCGCGGAACCGGTACACCCCCGGCTGGGTCGGGATCGACCCCGGTTCGGGCCGGTACGACGCAGGCGATGGCACGTCCCCAACCTTACGGTCCGGGTGCGACAGCGCCCCCCTCGTGGTGCCGGTGGTGTCGGTGGTGTGGACGGTGTCGTCAGGCCGTGACGATCTGGCCGCCGTCGTCCTTGACGTCGACGCGGGGCAGCGGCGTCGTGGCCGGGCCGTTCTCGACCGCGCCGTTCTGGATGGAGAACTTGCTGCCGTGGCAGGTGCAGTTGATGGTGCCGTTCGCGACCGTGGACACCGGGCAGCCCTGGTGGGTGCAGATCGCCGAGAAGCCCTCGAAGGTCCCCTGCGTGGGCTGGGTGACCACGATCTTCTGATCGGCGTAGATCTTGCCGCCGCCGACCGGCACCTCGGAGGCCGGGCCGAGCGTCAGGCCGGCCTGGGCCGTCGACTCGGTGGCGGTCGACCCGCCGCCGGAGCTCCCACACGCCGCGAGGAGCGGAGCCCCTGCTGCGACAGCGGCTGCTCCGGTCAGGGCGTTGCGGCGGGTGAGCGACATCGGTCGTCCTCTCGGGCTGGTGGTCGTTGAATCTTCACCGTACCCACGGGGTGGTGGGCGCCCGGGTTCAGCTCGCCTGGCGCCGCGGCGCCGTCTTCTTCGCCGTCGTCTTCGCCGTCGCCTTCGTGGTCGCCTTCGTGGTCTTCTTGGCTGCCGTCTTCTTCGCCGCGGTCTTCCGGGCGGGCGCCTTCGCCGCGGCGGCGCGCCGGGCCTTCGGCTGCTCGGCCTCGCGCCCCTCGAGCAGCGGCGCGAGGAACTGCCCGGTGTAGCTGTCCGGGTTGGCCGCCACAGCCTCGGGCGTGCCCTCCGCGACCACGGTGCCGCCGCGCGAACCGCCCTCGGGGCCCATGTCGACCAGCCAGTCGGCGGTCTTGATGACGTCGAGGTTGTGCTCGATGACCAGCACGGTGTTGCCCTGGTCGACCAGCCGGCCGAGCACGAGCAGCAGCTTGCGGATGTCCTCGAAGTGCAGACCGGTGGTCGGCTCGTCGAGCACGTAGACGGTGCGGCCGGTGGACCGCTTCTGCAGCTCCGAGGACAGCTTCACGCGCTGCGCCTCGCCGCCGGACAACGTGGTCGCCGGCTGACCGAGGCGGACGTAGCCGAGCCCGACCTCGACGAGCGTCTTCATGTGCCGCGCGATCGCGGGCACCGCGGCGAAGAACTCCGCGGCCTCCTCGATCGGCATGTCGAGGACCTCGGCGATCGTCTTGCCCTTGTAGTGCACCTCGAGCGTCTCGCGGTTGTAGCGGGCGCCGTGGCAGACCTCGCACGGGACGTAGACGTCCGGCAGGAAGTTCATCTCGATCTTGATCGTCCCGTCGCCGGCGCACGCCTCGCAGCGGCCGCCCTTGACGTTGAACGAGAACCGGCCCTGCAGGTAGCCGCGCATCTTCGCCTCGGGTGTCGAGGCGAACAGCTTGCGGATGTGGTCGAAGACGCCGGTGTACGTCGCCGGGTTCGACCGCGGCGTGCGGCCGATCGGCGACTGGTCGACGTGGATGACCTTGTCGACGTGCTCGAGGCCGGTGATCTTCTGGTGCCGGCCGGGAACCGCGCGGGCGTTGTAGATCTGCTTGGCCAGCGAGGTGTAGAGGATGTCGTTGACCAGCGTCGACTTGCCCGATCCGGAGACGCCGGTGACCGCGACGAACAGACCCAGCGGGAACGAGACGTCGACGTTCTGGAGGTTGTGCTCGCGGGCGCCGTGCACCGTGAGCTCGCGGCCCTTGGTGCGCGGCCGGCGCACCGCGGGCACCGGGATCTCGCGGCGGCCGGAGAGGTACTGGCCGGTCATCGAGTCGGGGTGGGCGAGCAGCCCGGCGACATCGCCGCTGTGCACGACCTGGCCGCCGTGCTCGCCGGCACCGGGACCGATGTCGACGACCCAGTCGGCGACCCGGATCGTGTCCTCGTCGTGCTCGACGACGATCAGCGTGTTGCCGAGGTCCTTGAGCCGCACCAGCGTCTCGATGAGCCGGTGGTTGTCGCGCTGGTGGAGGCCGATCGACGGCTCGTCCAGCACGTAGAGGACGCCGACCAGCCCGGCGCCGATCTGGGTCGCCAGCCGGATCCGCTGCGCCTCGCCACCGGAGAGCGACCCGGACGGGCGGTCCAGCGACAGGTAGTCGAGACCGACGTCGAGGAGGAAGTTCAGGCGCTCCTGGATCTCCTTGAGCACCCGCTCGCCGATCTGGCGCTCGCGCGGGGTCAGGTCGAGGTTGCGGAGGTAGTCCGCGGTCTCGTTGATCGGCAGCGCGCAGACCTCGGCGATGTTCTTGCCGCCGTCCTGCAGCGAGGCACCGAGCGTCACCGCCATCGACACCGGCTTGAGCCGGCTGCCGCCGCACGCCGGGCACGGGACCTCGCGCATGAAGCCCTCGAAGCGCTCCCGGCTGACGTCGGACTCCGCCTCGTGGTGGCGCCGCTCGATGTAGGAGCTGACCCCTTCGAACTCGGCGTAGTAGGCGCGCTGGCGTCCGTACCGGTTGCGGGTGACGACGTGGACCTTGGTCGGGTGGCCGTTCAGGATCGCCTTCTGGCCCTTGGCCGGCAGGTCCTCCCACGGCGTGTTCAGGTCGAAGCCGAGCTCCTCGCCGAGCGCGCCCATCAGCCGCAGGAAGTAGTCGGAGACGTGCGCCTGGCTCCACGGCTGGATGGCGCCCTCCCCCAGCGTCGCCTGCGGGTCGGGGACGACGAGCTCCGGGTCGACCTCGAGCCGGGTGCCGAGACCGTGGCAGGTCGGGCAGGCGCCGAACGGCGAGTTGAACGAGAACGACCGCGGCTCGAGCTCGTCGGTGTCGATGGGGTGGTCGTTCGGGCACGCCATCTTCTCGCTGAACTTCAGCTCGCGGCCCGGGTCCTTGGGGTCCAGGTCGACGAAGTCGAACAGCACCAGACCGCCGGCGAGCTGGAGCGCGGTCTCGACCGAGTCGGTGAGCCGGCGCTTCGAGGACTCCTTGACCGCGAGCCGGTCGACGACCACCTCGATGGTGTGCTTCTTCTGCTTGTCGAGCTTCGGCCCCTCCGACGACAGAGTGTCGAGCGAGTAGGTCTCGCCATCGACCCGGGCGCGGGAGAAGCCCTGGGCCTGGAGCTGCTTGAACAGCTCGACGTACTCGCCCTTGCGGCCGCGGATGACCGGGGCCAGCACCTGGAACCGGCGGCCCTCCTCGAGCGCGAGGATCCGGTCCACGATCTGCTGCGGCGTCTGCCGCTCGATCGGCGCCCCGCACGTCGGGCAGTGCGCGCGGCCCGCGCGGGCGTAGAGGAGCCGGAGGTAGTCGTAGACCTCGGTGATGGTGCCGACGGTGGAGCGCGGGTTCTTGGAGGTGGACTTCTGGTCGATCGACACCGCGGGCGACAGGCCCTCGATGAAGTCGACGTCGGGCTTGTCCATCTGGCCGAGGAACTGGCGGGCGTACGCCGACAGCGACTCGACGTACCGCCGCTGCCCCTCGGCGAAGATCGTGTCGAACGCCAGGGAGGACTTGCCCGAGCCGGACAGCCCGGTGAAGACGATGAGGGAGTCGCGGGGCAGGTCGAGCGACACGTCCTTGAGGTTGTGCTCGCGCGCACCTCGGATGATGAGCTGGTCCGCCACTGACTGATCCCCTCGCTTCGAACAGGTGTTCGCCATCGTAACCGGCGCGAACCAGTCATAACGAACCCGCGCCCGCCCGTGTTCCCCACACTCTCACGGGCCACCGACAGTGGGCCCATCCGGCAGGATGGCCCCATGGCCGACCCCCTGGACCTGTCCGAAGCGACTCGGCGGCTGATCCGCAGCGCGGACGGGCTGAGCGACGAGCAGTACGCCGCCCCGAGCGCCCTGCCCGGCTGGTCCCGGGCCCATGTGCTCGCCCACCTGGCGCTCAACGCCGAGGGCCTCGCCGGCGCCCTCACCGGCGTCGTCGAGGGCCGCCGGGTGCCGATGTACGCCTCACAGGAGGCCCGTGACGACGACATCGACGAGCTCGCCGGCGAGGAGCCGGCCGCGGTCCGGGCGCGGCTGCTCGGCGGCTGCACCGACCTGGCCGACGCGCTCGCCGCCGTACCCGAGGACCGGTCGGGCACGGTCATCGAGCGCAGCCCCGGCAGCGACCGGACCTTCACGGTCGCGGACGTGCCGTCGATGCGACTGCGCGAGATCGAGATCCACCACGCCGACCTGGCGGTGGGCTACGACCGGTCGTCGTGGGCGCCGGAGTTCGCGGTACACGTGCTGGACGGCGCGGCGGCCCGCTCGCCGGGGCCGTTCACGGCGCACGCGACCGACCTCGGCCGCGAGTGGAGGTACGGCGAGGGCGGGCCGGTCGTCTCCGGCGCCGCCGTCGATCTGGCGTGGTGGGTGACCGGCCGGGGTACCGGCGAAGGACTGACGAGCGACAGCGGCGAGCTGCCGCGGATCGGAGCGTGGTGATGTCGTACACGGGCGAGGTGACGGTCGGCGGCGAGGCGGACGTCCGGGAGCTGGAGCACCTGACGATCGCGAAGGTCGCGGTCGACGAGAAGATGTCGAACAACTCCTACCTGCTGACCTGCCGCGACACCGCCGACCAGGTGCTGATCGACGCCGCCGACGCGGCGCCGGTGCTGCTCGACCTGATCGGCCCCGCGGGCCTGACGACGGTGATCACCACGCACCAGCACTGGGACCACCACCGGGCGCTCGCCTCCGTCGTCTCGGCCACGGGAGCCTCGGTCGTCGCCGGCGCACCGGACGCCGCGGCGATCACCGAGCAGACCGGCGTCCCCGTGGACCGGCCGGTCGGCCAGGGCGACACCGTCGCCGTCGGCTCCTGCTCGCTGTCGGTCATCGCGCTGGCCGGCCACACCCCCGGCTCGATCGCGCTGCTCTACGAGGACCCGTCCGGGCACCCCCACCTGTTCACCGGCGACTCGCTCTTCCCCGGCGGGGTCGGCAACACCTTCGGCGACGAGGCGGCGTTCGCCCAGCTCATCGACGAGGTGGAGACCAAGATCTTCCAGCGCCTCCCCGACGACACCTGGTTCTACCCCGGCCACGGCAACGACTCGACGCTCGGCGCCGAGCGGCCGGCGCTGCCGGACTGGCGGGCGCGGGGCTGGTGAGACACGCGGATCGGTCACCAACCGCATGAATTCGGGCCTCGAACGTGCGGTTGGTGACCAATCCGCGCACCCGTCGGCCGGCGGTGGGTGAGCCACCGAACCCGCCGCCGGGACGGTGGCTGACGCACCGCCGGCCCGCGCGAAGCGTGCGGATTGGTCACCAACCGCATGAATTCGGGCCTCGAACGTGCGGTTGGTGACCAATCCGCGACGCGCTCAGCCGTCGTACGACCGCCGGAGGTCGTCGTACAGCAGCCGGTTCACGCGGTAGCGGATGCGTCGGGTCAGGTCGTCGTCGGGCGGGTCGCCGGGGGTCAGCAGCCGGAAGCCGAGCAGAGTCTCGGTCCCGCGCGCGGTCAACGTCAGCTCCACCCAGTCGTCGGGACGCGCGGGCCACAGCGACGACCAGACCACGCGGCGCGGCCGCGCCGCCTCGAGCACCTCCGGCACGACCTCGTCGCTGCGCAGCGCCAGCCAGGCGCGCACGCCGACGCGCTTGCGCGCCACCAGGTCGTCCCACACGACGTGGGGCGGCGCCGGCAGGCGCTTGGCTCGCGCGCCGTACTCGACCACGACGCCACCTCACCACGGACGCGGGCGATGCGCCTCCGTATTCGCCTCAGGCGACCTCGGGCCAGTCCCCGTCGCCCTCCCACTCGGCGACCGGGCGGTACGGCGCGAGGCCGGGGCCGGTGATCGGGGGCAGGTTGTCGAACTGCCGCAGCTCGAACGGGTCGGGCGAGGCGGTCGACCAGTCCGTGAGGTCGTCAAGGAACGTCAGGTCGTCGTAGTCCGGCACCGCGTCGAGGTCGATCAGCTCGTCGAGCGGCACGCCGGCGGGGGTCGTCGCGGTGGCGAGCCCCGCGAACAGGTGGAGCATGGTCCAGTCGGGCGACGTCCCGGCGTCGAGGTGGTCGAGGAGGGTGTCCTCGGCGACGCCGGCGTCGACCACCGTGACCAGGCGCGAGGTGCCGTGCACGGCGGCCCAGCGCCACATCGTGCGTGCGGTCAGGTGCTGCGCGGCCGAGCGAGCCAGCACCCGGGCGACCGTCGCGGCCGGGACGGAGTCGGAGAGCATCAGGTTCTCGACGTCGTGGAACGTGACCCGCTCGGGGTGGTGGTGGAGCTGGCGAAACCTCCGGTCGAGGTCACGCTGCCCGGAGACCTGGCGGTCCGGCCTCGCCGCGGTCGCGGTCAGCCGCCACCCCAGCAGGGCCACGGTGATCAAGCACAGTCCGAGAAGCACGGCCATCCCTCATTCCGGTCTCCGGACCCGGGCGGCGGCGATCAGGAGGGAGCGGCGATCACTGGTCGCGGGCCGGAGTTGTTCGCTTCATGGGTTGAGCAGCAAACTTCCCGGTACCCGCGCCGGTTACGCACCAGAGCACCCGGGTCCGTGGTGGTCTGGACCTGGGGTGTCGCACGGCCTCTCAGTGGTACGTGACGCGCACCGTGTCGGTGACCGGGACGGACTGGCAGCCCAGCCGGATCCCCTCGGCGATGTCCTCCTCGTCGAGCACGTCGTTGTGCAGCATCTTGACCTCGCCCTCCAGCAGCCGGAGGGCGCACGCCGAGCACTCCCCCTCCCGGCACGAGTACGGCGCCTTCACGCCCTTGGACTCCAGGTGGTCGAGCAGCTTCGTGCCGGGCGCCCAGTCGTCGAAGGCGTAGTCCTGGCCGTCGAGCTCCACCTCGAGCCGCACCGGGCCCTGCGGCTCGGCTCCGGCGTCGTCGACGACCACCTCGTCCTGGTCGCGTTCGGCGTCCTCGATCTCGTGCTCGGCGACCTCCTGGTCGTGCAGGTCCCCGAACGGGTTCCCGCCGAGCGAGACGAACTTCTCCTGGTGCCGCCGCTCGCGCGGGAACTCCAGCTCCTTGAGCGCCGCGGTCGTCATCTTCATGAACGGCCCCGGGCCGCACACGAACGCGTCGTACGACGTGAAGCTGCTCGCGAACGCCTTCAGCTGCTCCTGGCTGGGCAGCCCCTGCACGGACTCCAGCCAGTGCACCACCACCAGCCGCTCGGGGTGCTCGGCCGCCAGCCGGGCCAGCTCCGCCGCGAAGATCACCGACCGCTCGTCGCGGTTCGCGTAGAACAGCACGATCCGGCCCGTGCCCTGCTGGAGGGCGGTCCGGGTGATGGAGATGATCGGCGTGATCCCACTGCCGCCCGCGAACAGCAACAGGTCGGCGGAGAGCGACGCCGGCGTGAAGATGCCGCTCGGCGGGAGCGCCCGCACCGAGTCGCCCTCGCGGACGTGGTCGCAGATCCAGTTGGACGCGTACCCGTCCGCGGTCCGTTTGACGGTGATCGTCAGCGGCCCGCCGCCGACCGGGCTGCTGGACAGCGAGTAGCAGCGCGCGGCCACGCCGGTGCGCTCCGACGGCACCGCCAGGGTCAGGAACTGCCCGGGCTTGTAGGCGAACCGCTCCTCGGCGCCGGCCGGCACCTCGAAGGAGATGGAGTGCGCGTCCGCGGTCTCCTCGACCACGTCGACGACCTTCAGCTCGTAGGAGTCCTCGCTCACGACCTAGTAACCGTCCTCGGCTCCGATAGGGACCTGTCCCTCGCGTACGGCGGCCTCGATGCTGGCCGCCAGGCGCGGGCAGGCCGGATGGCCCTCGCGGCCGCTCGCGCGCCGGCCCAGCTCCGGGCAGGACCGGCGGGCCTCGGCGGTCCACTGGATCGAGGTGTGGTGCTCGCTGTTCTTCTTCACGCCGACGTGCGCCAGGCAGTCCAGGCAGGCGACCTCGACCAGCCGGGCCGACGTGTACAGGCGCTGGTCCTCGAGGGTCTCGGCGCGGGTGGGGACGAAGGAGGCCATCGGCGTCAGGTCCCCGACATCAGCTGGGGAGTCTCGGCGGACTCGGTGTGGTCGGCGTCGTCCTGCTCGGCCTTCTTGCGGAGGTTCTCGGCGACCTCCTCCTGCCAGAACTCGTTGGCCTTGGTGGTGTCGACCTCGAACTCGAAGCGGTCCACCATCTCCGGGGCGATGTCGGCCTTGTCGACGTAGAACTGCTCGTACCACCGCCGCAGCTGGTAGACCGGGCCGTCCTCCTCGCAGAGCAGCGGGTTCTGGACCGGCACCTTGTTCTTCCAGATGTGCACGTCCTGGAGGAAGCCCTCGCCGAACATCTGCGCGTACTTCTTCGCGATGTAGTCGGCCGTGTCGTCGTCGAGGCCCTCGGGCTTCTTCACGGTGATGCCGTACTGCAGCGTGAACGAGTCCGGCCCGGTCGGGATGTGGCAGTTGATCAGGATCACCTCGGTCTCGAACCCCTTGTAGTCGACGTCGAGCCAGTTGATCATGTACGCCGGTCCGTAGTACGTCGCCTCGGACTTCAGGAACAGCTCGGCGCTACCGTAGCCGCCGGACTTGTCCGGGCGGCCCTTGGACTCCATGTACTGGGTCGCCTGGGTGCCCTCGAAGACGTTGCGGAAGCTCGTGGGAAACGAGAAGTGCACGTAGTAGAAGTGCGCCATGTCCACGACGTTGTCGATCAGCTCGCGGCAGTGCGAGCCGGTGATCGGCACGACCTCCCAGGTCCACGCGGTGTACTCGCCCTCCTCGAGGCCCGGCAGCACCGGCGGCAGGATGTCCAGGTCGGGCTCCGAGGCCTCGACGTCGTGCCAGACCAGCACCTGGCCGTTGCGGATCACCACCGGGTACTTCTGGGTCCGCGCCCGCAGCGGCACCCGCCGCGCGTACGGGATCTGCTTGCACTTGCCGTCGCCGCCCCAGCGCCAGTCGTGGAAGGGGCAGGCGACCTCGTCGCCCTTGACCTCGCCCTGGGTGAGGTCGCCCCCCATGTGCCGGCAGTAGCCGTCGAGCACGTTGATCTCGCCCTGTGAGTCCTCCCAGACGACGAGCTTGCCGCCGAACGCCTCGACGCCGTGCGGCGTGCCGTCCCGGAAGGAGTCGGCCAGGCCCAGGCAGTGCCACCCGCGCGCGAAGCGCTCGGGAGCCGTTCCGTGGTCGAGCTGTCGGGTATCGCTCATGGGTCCATTATGGACCAGAATGAGAACACGTTCTAGTCTGGCCCGCATGCACATCGCGCTGACACCGAACCAGGAGGGGCTGCGCGAGGAGCTGCGCGAGTACTTCGCCGCCCTCGTCACCCCCGACGTCAAGGCGGGCCTCTCGTCGGCGACCGGCGAGTTCGGCGACAGCCAGGTCTACAAGGACGTGATCCGCCGGCTGGGCACCGACGGGTGGCTCGGCATCGGCTGGCCCGAGGAGTACGGCGGGCAGGCCCGGTCGATGACCGACCAGCTGATCTTCACCGACGCGGCCGCGGTCGCCGGCGTTCCGATCCCCTACCTGACGCTCAACACGGTGGGGCCGACGATCATGCGCTACGGCACCGACGAGCAGAAGGAGTACTTCCTCCCCCGGATCCTCCAGGGCGACCTGCACTTCTCGATCGGCTACTCCGAGCCCGGCTCCGGCACCGACCTCGCCTCGCTGAAGACCCGCGCGGTCCGCGAGGGCGACGAGTGGGTGATCAACGGCCAGAAGATGTGGACCTCGCTGATCCAGTACGCCGACTGGATCTGGCTGGCCTGCCGTACCGACCCGGACCTGCCGCGGCACAAGGGGCTGTCGATGATCCTGGTGCCGGCCGACTCCCCCGGGTTCTCGTACACGCCGGTGCACACGGTCGCCGGCGTCAGCACCAGCGCGACGTACTACGAGGACGTGCGGGTGCCCGCGGGCAACCTGGTCGGCGAGCTCAACGGCGGCTGGTCGCTGATGACCAACCAACTCAACCACGAGCGGGTGGCGCTCACCTCCGCCGCGCCGCTGACGCACTCGATCGAGATGGTCCGGCGCTGGGCGCAGGAGACGAAGAACCCCGACGGCCAGCGGGTGATCGACGCCGAGTGGGTGCAGATCGCCCTCGGCCGCGCCCACGCCCGCGCGGAGGCGCTGCGGCTGATCAACTGGAAGCTCGCGGCCGACGCGGACGCGGGCGTCGACCTGTCGCCCGCCGAGGCGTCGGCGACCAAGATCTACGGCTCCGAGCTCGCCACCGAGGTGTACCGCTCGCTGATGGAGGTCGTCGGGCCGAACGCCGGCGTCACCGCCGAGTCCGACGGCGCGGTGCTCCAGGGCCGGCTCGAGCGGTTCTACCGCTCCGCCCTGGTGATGACGTTCGGCGGCGGCACCAACGAGATCCAGCGCGACATCATCGGGTACGTCGGCCTCGGCCTCCCCGCAGCCAAGCGTTCGTAGCCCCAGAATCGACGGAGAGAGCTGAACGACATGGACTTCCGGTTCACCCAGGAGCAGGACGAGGCCGCGGAGCTCGCGGCGGGGATCCTCGCGGACCGTGCCACCAACGAGCGGATGAAGGCCGTCGAGTCCGGCGGCGACCGGTTCGACCGCGACCTGTGGGCCGCGCTCGGCGAGGCGGGCCTGCTCGGGCTCGCGCTCCCGGAGGAGTACGACGGCGCCGGTCTCGGCCTCATCGAGCTCTGCCGGGTGATCGTCGAGGTCGGCCGCACCGTCGCTCCGGTCCCGCTCGCCGCGCACGGACCGGCCGCCCGCCTGCTGGCGGAGGTCGGCACCGCGGAGCAGGAGCAGCGCTGGCTCACCGGGGCCGCCACCGGCGCGACGGTCGTGACCGCCGCGGTCGCCGAGGAGCGGGCGTGGGCCCCCGAGCGGCCGACGACGACCGCGGCCCAGGACGGCGACGGCTACCGGCTGACCGGCAGCAAGGCCGTGGTCCCCGCCGGCCCGTACGCCGACGTGTTCCTGGTGCCGGCCGAGACCCCGTCCGGCGTCGGCGTCTTCCTGGTCGAGCCGGGTGATCCCGGGGTGACGGTGGTGCCGCAGACGTTCTCGGACCGGGACGCGGTCGCGCGCCTCGACCTCGCCGGGGTCGAGGTCGGCGCCGACCGGCTCCTCGGCGCGGCCGACGGCTCGGCCGATCACCGGCTCCGGCAGCTGATGGTGCTCGGCGGCGCCGCCGAGCAGCTCGGCATCACCGAGGGCGCGCTGCGTCTCACGTCGCAGTACGCGAAGACCCGCGAGCAGTTCGGCCGCCCGATCGGCACCTTCCAGGCGGTGTCGCAGCGGCTGGCCGACGGCTACATCGACGTCCTCGGCCAGCGGCTGACGCTCTGGCAGGCCGCGTGGCGGCTCGAGGAGGGCCTGCCCGCGGACACCGAGGTCGCGATCGCCAAGCTGTGGGCCGCGGACGCCGGGCACCGGCTCGCGCACACCACCGTGCACGTGCACGGCGGGGTCGGCATCGACCTGGACGGCGAGGCGCACCGGTACTTCACCGGCGCCAAGCGCTTCGAGTTCCTCCACGGCGGGTCGACCGAGCAGGCACTGACGATCGGACGGGCGCTGGCCGCCGAGCCCGCGTGAGCCCGCCGGCCGGGATGCCCACGGTGCGCGAGCAGCTGCTCGCGCGGGCGGCGGACGAGTCCCCCGGGTTGCTGTTCGAGGACCACGCCTGGACCTGGGCCGAGGTGGTGCGGGAGTCGTGCGTGCGGTCGGCCGTGCTGGCCCGGCTGCTGCCGCAGGGCGCGCCGCCGCACGTCGGCGTGCTGCTGGAGAACGTGCCCGAGTTCGCGTTCCTCCTCGGCGGCGCGGCCCTCGGCGGGCACGCGGTGGTGGGCCTCAACCCCACCCGGCGGGGCGCCGCGCTGGCCGCGGACGTGGCGCGCGCGGACGTGCAGGTCGTCGTGACCGACGCGGCGCACGCCGAGCTGCTCGCCGATGCCGACGTACCGGTCCTCCCGGTCGACTCCCCCGACTGGCCGGAGCTGCTCGCCGAGCGGGCCGACGCCGGCGTGCCCGACGTCGAGGTCGGCCCGGGCGACCTGATGATGCTGATCTTCACCTCCGGCACGTCCGGCGAGCCGAAGGCCGTCAACGTCACGCAGGCGAAGGTCGCGTACCCGGGGCAGTTCCTGTCCGAGCGGTTCGGGCTGACCGGCGCGGACACGGCGTACGTGTCGATGCCGATGTTCCACTCCAACGCGATCATGGCCGGTTGGGGCCCGGCGCTGGCCGCCGGCGCGACCGTGGCGCTGGCCCGGCGGTTCTCGGCGTCCGGCTTCCTGCCCGACGTCCGGCGGTACGGCGCGACGTACGCCAACTACGTCGGCAAGCCGCTCACCTACATCATGGCGACGCCCGAGCGGCCCGACGACGCGGACAACCCCCTGCGGCTGGTGTTCGGCAACGAGGCCAACGACCGGGACATCGAGGGCTTCGCGCGGCGCTTCGGCTGCGTGGTCGTCGACTCCTACTCCTCCACCGAGAACGCCGTGGTCGTGCAGCGGGTCCCGGGGATGCCGCCGGGGTCGCTGGGCCGGCCGGTCGAGGGCGTGCAGGTGCTGGACCCGGTGACGATGGCGGAGACGCCGGACGCCGTCTTCGACGAGACCGGTGCGCTGCTCAACGCCGAGGAGGCGACCGGCGAGCTGGTCAACACCCTGGGCGCCGGCGCGTTCGCCGGCTACTACGAGGACCCGGAGGCCGAGGCGGAGCGGATGCGCGGCGGGATGTACTGGTCCGGCGACCTCGCCTACCGCGACGCCGACGGGTTCGTCTACTTCGCCGGGCGCACCGCCGACTGGCTGCGCGTCGACGGCGAGAACCTCACGGCCGCGCCCGTCGAGCGGATCCTGCTGCGCCACCCCTCGGTCTCCGAGGCGGCCGTGTACGCCGTGCCGGACGAGTCGGTCGGCGACCAGGTGATGGCCGCGCTGGTGGTCACCGGCCACCTCTCCCCGTCGCTGCTGGAGGAGTTCCTGGCCGCACAGCCCGACCTGTCCCCCAAGGCGTGGCCGCGGTACGTCCGGGTCGTCGGCACGCTGCCCCGCACCGCGACCAACAAGGTGCTCAAGCGGGCGCTCGCCGCCGAGGGCCCGGTCGCGGGCGAGGGCGTGCTGTGGACGCGGGAGCCGCGAGGCACGGCGTACTCCTGAGCATGGTCGTGCCCGCCAGGACGTCATACGGATGGAGCATCCCCTTCCACCGTCCGTATGACGTCCCACGAGGTGTCACCGACCGACCGGCGGCGGGGACGGTTCGGTGTCGTCCGTCGTGAACGGCGTGCCGCCCCCGAAGCCGTCGCTGACCTGGGCGGCGTCGAGCACCCGGTACGGCGCGGGCGCGCTCGCCGAGCGCTGCCGCAGCGCCGCCACGGGCACCGGCCCGCGGGACGCGACCACCACCAGGTTCCCGAGGCGCCGGGCGCGCAGGGTCGCCGGCTCCGCGGTCAGCAGCAGCTCCGGGAACACCGACCGCAGCCCGCCGACGACCCGCCGGACCCAGCCGAACGGCGCCCGGTCGGTCAGGTTCAGCACGAACAGCCCGGCCGGGTCCAGCACCCGCGCCACGTCGCGGAAGAACTCCACGGTGACCAGGTCGCCGGGCACCCGGGCGTCGGCGAACGCGTCGAGCACCACGAGCTCGGCGTACCCGTCGCGCAGCCCGGCGATCCCGCGCCGGCCGTCCACCGGGCGCACCTTGATCCCGCTGCGCGGCGGCAGCGGCAGCTCGGCGCGGACCAGCTCGGTGACCTCGGCGGCCGGCTCCAGGACGACCTGGGGCGAGCGCGGCCGGGCGGCCGCGATGTACCGCGGCAGCGTCATCGCCGCGCCCCCGACGTGGACCGTCCGGAGCGGCGCTCCCGGAGGACCGGCCGCGTCGATGACGTCGGCGATCCGGCGCACGTACTCGAACTCGAGCTGGAGCGGGTGGCGCAGGTCCACGTGCGACTGGTTCATCCCGGCCATCCGCAGCACGAAGGTGCCCGGGCGGTCCCCCGGCACGATCTCGGACGGCTCCACGCCAGCACCGTACGATGCCGCGGTGCTCAGCGCTGCCGACCCGCTCCCCCACCGGCCGGCGCGGATCGCGGTGGCCGGCGTCTCCGGGTCCGGCAAGAGCACCCTCGCCCGCCGGCTCGCGACGCTGCTCGACCTGCCGTACACCGAGCTGGACTCGCTGTTCCACGGCCCCGGCTGGACACCCCGTCCGACGTTCCGGGCGGAGGTCGAAGAGCTGGTGCGCGGCGACCGGTGGGTGTGCGAGTGGCAGTACGACGAGGCCCGGCCGCTGGTCGCCGCCCGCGCGGAGCTGCTGGTGTGGGTCGACCTGCCGTTCCGGGTGACGCTCGTCCGGCTCGTGCGCCGCACCGTCGGGCGCCGGGTGCGCCGCGAGGAGCTGTGGCACGGCAACCGGGAGGCGCCGCTGCACACGTTCTTCACCGACCGCGACCACGTGGTCCGGTGGGCGGTCCGCAGCCGCCGCAGCTACCACCAGCGGATCCCGGCGGTCGCCGCCGAGCACCCCCGTCTCGTCGTGGTGCGGCTGCGGTCCGCGCGCGACGTCGACCGCTGGGTCCGCGAGGTGCTGGAGCCGTTAGCCTGACCGCCATGCGCCGACCCTCCTCCCAGGCGGCGGCCGCCGCTGCCGCGCGGCTCGCGGCCCTCGCGACCCCGCCGGGCGCCCTCGGCCGGCTCGGCGACCTGGCGGTCTGGCTGTGCGCGGTCCAGGACGCGGTGCCGCCGCGCGAGCTCACGAACGTCCGGCTGGTCATCTTCGCCGGCGACCACGGGGTGGCGCGGCACGGCGTGTCGGCGTACCCGCCCGCGATCACGGCGGCGATGGTCCGCACCTTCGTGGCCGGCCGGGCCGGCGCGAACGCCCTCGCCGCGGCCCACGGGGTGCACGTCCGCGTGCTGGACCTCGGCGTCGACGACGACCTCGACGGCGTGCCCGACGACGTACGCCGCCACAAGGTGCGCCGCTCGTCCGGCGCCATCCACCTCGAGGACGCGCTGACCCCCCAGCAGGCGCGGGCCGCGCTGGCGGCGGGCGCGGACATCGCGCGCGAGGAGATCGCCGCGGGCGCGGACCTCCTGCTGAGCGGTGACATGGGCATCGGCAACACCACCCCGGCGGCCGCCCTGGTCGCCGCGGCGCTGGGCCTCCCGGCGGCGGAGGTCACCGGCCGCGGCACCGGCGTCGACGCGGCCGGGCTGGCGCGCAAGCAGGCGGTCGTCCAGCAGGCGCTCGACCGCGCGGGCGGGCGCGTCGACGACCCGGTCGAGACGCTGGTCGCACTGGGCAGCGCCGACCTCGCCGCGAGCACCGGCTACCTGCTCGAGGCCGCGCGCCACGGCGTCCCGGTCCTGCTCGACGGACTGATGGCCGTCGCGTGCGCGCTCACCGCCGACCGGATGGACCCGGGCGCCGCCTTCTGGTTCGCGGCCGGCCACCGCTCGACCGAGCCGGCCCAGTCGCTCGCGCTCGCGAAGCTCGGCCTCGAGCCGGTCCTCGACCTCGGGCTCCGGCTGGGTGAGGGCAGCGGCGCGGTCGCCGCCGTACCCGTGCTGCGCAGCGCGGTCGCCCTGCTCCGCGACGTCGCCCTGCTCGAGGAGCTCGGTGGCTGACGCCTGGCGGCTCGCCCTCGGCACCCTCACCGCGCTCCCCGTGCGGCCGCCGGGCCGGGTCGACCGCCGCACCACGCGCGCCGCCATGCTCCTCGCGCCGCTGGCCGCGCTGCCGCTCGGCGTGCTGGTCGCCGCGGTGCTCGCCGTCGGCGTCGCGCTCGCCCTGCCACCGCTGGCGTCCGGGCTGCTCGGTGTCGGCGCCCTCGCCGCGGGCAGCCGCGCGCTGCACTGGGACGGCCTGTCCGACACCGTCGACGGACTGACGGCGTCGTACGACGCGGCCCGGTCGCTCGAGGTGATGCGGTCCGGCACCAGCGGCCCGGCCGGCGTGCTCGCCACCGTCGTGGTGGCCGGGCTGCAGGCCGTGTCGTTCGCCGCGCTCGTCGACGCCCCGCTGGTCGCCGGCGCCCTGGTCTGCCTGTCGCGGTGCGCGCTGTGGATCGTGTGCTGCACCCGCGTCCCGGGCGCCCGGCCCGACGGGCTCGGCGCGTCGTACGTCGGCACCGTGCCGCTCCCGGTGGCCGTCGTCGGCGGGGTGCTGCTTTCGGTCACCGGCGGCCTGGCGGTCCTGCTGCTCGTGCGGCGGGTGACGCGGCGCTTCGGCGGCGTCACCGGCGACGTGATGGGCGCGGCGATCGAGGTCGCTCTCGCGGTCAGCCTGCTGACCTGGGTCGCCCTTCTCGGCTAGAGCTTCAGCACCCGCCCGGCCACGACCAGGTGCACCTCGTCGCAGGCGGCGGCGAAGCGCTTGTTGACCTCGCCGAGCAGGTCGCGGAAGAGCCGCCCGGAGCGGTGCTCCGGCACCACGCCCCAGCCGACCTCGTTGGTCACCAGCACCACGTCCGCGCGCAGGACCCGGACCGCGGCGGCGACCTCCTCCTCGACGTACGCCGAGACGTCCTCGGTGCGGGCGTCCCACATCCCCGCGTCGTCGACCAGCCGGGTCAGCCAGGTGCCGAGGCAGTCGACGAGCACCGGGCCGCGGGTGCGCAGGGCGGCGGTGAGGTCGCCGGTCTCGAGCGTGGTCCAGGTGCGCGGCCGCCGGGCCCGGTGCGCCTCGATCCGGGCCAGCCAGTCGGCGTCGTCGTGGACCGGTCCCGGCGCGACGTACGTGACGGCCGCCCGGTCCGCGAACAGCTCCTCCGCGTGCGCCGACTTGCCGGACCGCACCCCGCCGGTGACCAGGACCCTCACGCGGCGGCCCCCGGCGGCAGGAGCGGCACGTCCGGCGCGCCCGCGACGGCCAGCGTGTGCAGCGCGTCCAGGTCCAGGTGCTCCTCGACCAGGTCGGCGAGCAGCTCCAGCCGGCGTTCGCGCGCGGCCGCGAAGCTCACCCCCGAGGGCTCCCACACGTGCCCGGTGGCGCGGGCGACCGCGGTGAGGAAGGCGGTCCGGAAGGAGTCGCCCTCCAGGCTGCCGTGCCACATCGTCCCGAACACGTGGCCGGCCCGCGCGCCGCCGAGGAACTCCTCCACGCCCGCGCCGCAGGTGACCCGGCCGTGGTGGATCTCGTAGCCGGCGGTCGGCGCGCCGAGCGCGGCGCCGCGCGGCAGCCGCAGCACCTTCTCCGGGGCGAAGTCCGTGCGGACGTCGAGCAGTCCCAGCCCCGCCACCTCGCCCGGAGCCCCCTCGACGCCGTGCGGGTCGGCGACCGTCCGCCCGAGCATCTGGAACCCGCCGCAGATGCCCAGCACCGGACGTCCGGCCGACGCGTGCGCGACGACCGCGCGGTCGAGGCCCCGGTCGCGCAGCCAGGCCAGGTCGGCGACCGTGGCCCGGGTCCCGGGGACCACGACCAGGTCGGCGTCCGCCAGGGCACGCGGGTCGCTCGCGAACACCACGTCCAGCCCCGGCTCCAGCCCGAGCGCGTCGACGTCGGTGAAGTTGCTGATCCTCGGCAGCCGCACGACCGCGACCTTGAGCGCCGCCCGCTGGTCGCGCCCGCGCCGCCCGTCCAGGTCCAGCGCGTCCTCCGAGTCCAGCCACAGGTCCGGGTGCCAGGGCAGCACGCCGTGCACTCGCCGACCGGTCAGCGCCTCCAGCTGGGCCAGGCCCGGCGCCAGGAGCCCCCGGTCGCCACGGAACTTGTTCACGACGAAGCCCGCGACCAGCCGCTGGTCCTCCGGCTCCAGGAGCGCGACCGTGCCGTACAGGGCCGCGAACACCCCGCCGCGGTCGATGTCGCCGACCACGACCGTCGCCAGGCCGGCGTGGCGGGCGAGCCCCATGTTCACGAAGTCGCTGCTGCGCAGGTTGATCTCGGCGGGGCTGCCCGCACCCTCGGCGACCACCACGTCGTACCGCGACGACAGGTCGTCCCAGGCGTCGTACGCCGCCCGGGCCAGGCGCTCCCGGCCGGTGGCGAAGTCGGACGCGTCGACCGTCCCGGCCGGCTGCCCCATCACCACCACGTGGCTGCGCAGGTCACTGCCCGGCTTGAGGAGCACCGGGTTCATCGCCGCCTCGGGCTCCGCCTGCGCGGCGACCGCCTGGATCCACTGAGCGCGCCCGATCTCGCCGTCGGCGCACACCATGGAGTTGTTCGACATGTTCTGCGCCTTGAACGGCGCGACCTTCACACCGGCCCGCGCGAGCGCCCGGCAGATACCGGTGGTCACGACGGTCTTGCCCGCGTCGGAGGTGGTCCCGGCGACCAGCAGCCCGCTCATGGCGGCCACTGTAACGAGGTAAGGGTAGCCTTACTCCATGGCGTACTACGGAACGGTCGAGTCGGCGACGTGGCTCACGCCCGCGCTGGTGCGGGTGGTGCTGGGCGGTCCGGGTCTGGCCGGCTTCGCGGTGTCCGGCGACACCGACGCCTACGTCAACGTGGCGATCCCGCCGGCGGGTGCGCCGTACGACGCCGTGTTCGCGCCGGCCGACGTGCGGGAGGCGCACGACCGGGCGCACTGGCCGGCCCGCCGCCGCTACACGGTGCGCGGCTGGGACGGCGCTCGCCTGGTGCTCGACGTCGTCGTGCACGGCGACGCCGGTGTCGGCGGGCGCTGGGCGTCGAGCGCCGCGCCCGGCGACGTGCTGGTCCTGGAGGGTCCCGGGGGCGGCTACCGACCCGACCCCGAGGCCGACTGGCACCTGCTCGTCGGCGACGAGTCCGCGCTGCCGGCGATCGCCGCGTCGCTCGAGGCGGTCCCGGCCGGACGCCGCGCGGTGGTGCGCCTGGTCTGCGACGGTCCGGAGCACGAGGTCGAGCTGAGCTGCCCGGGCGAGCTCGACCTCGCCTGGCTGCACCGGTCCGGTACGCCGGCGGACGCCGAGCTGCTGCCCCGCGCGGTCGCGGACCTGGCCTTCCCCGCCGGCCGGGTGCACGCGTTCGTGCACGGCGAGGCCGACGAGATCCGCGCGATCCGCCGGCACCTCCTCGGTGAGCGCGGCCTGCCGCGCTCCGCGATGTCGTGCTCGCCGTACTGGCGCCGGAGCATGACGGACGAGGCGTGGCGCCAGGTCAAGCGCGACTTCGTCGCGCAGATGGACGCCGACGTCCCCACCTCGGCCGCCTGACGACGGTCAGGCGACGCGGACGACCTTGCTCTCCACGGCGGCGACGACGTCGGGAGTGAGGTCGGTGATGCCGTGGTCGGCTGCCGCGTGGGACGCGACGGCGGACATCAGCGCACCGCGGTCGGCGTTCTCGAAGGTGGCGGCGCAGCCCGGCATGACATCACCGCAGGCGAGCTTGAACATGGTTCTCCTCATGGGTTGTCCGGCGGGGTCCGGTGCCCCGCGGGACCCGGACCCACAGGACGGCACTGTCGTCGTCCTGATCGGCGCCCATTGTCCCACCATGCGCAACCACCAGGGCCCTGGCGAGGTAGAGACCGATGGTCACGCCGGTGCCGTCGTCGTTCAGCTCGAACGGCTCGAACAGCGCGGTCAGCACGGCGTGGTCGATGGGATCGGCGTCCCGGACCACGGTGATCTCCCACCACGGGCCGGTCTCCGCGACCGACAGCCGCACGCTCCGGGGCTCCGGTCGGGACTGCGCCGCCGTCCAGAGGTCGCGCAGGACGCGGCGGAACAGGTCGGGGTCGACGTGGAGGACGACGTCGGGACCGAGCCCGTGCACCTCGTCGAGCCCCAGGGTCTCGGCGAGCTCGCCGACCGGCACCGGGGACCGCTCGACCCGCACCAGGCCGAGCGAGGCGGCGGCGAGCAGCTCGACGTCCCGGACGCGCTCGTCGAGGCGGTCCAGCGCGGCCGCGAGCTTCGCCACCGTCCGTTCGGCGGCGGCCGGTGGCACGTCGCCCTCGGCGAGCATCGCTGCCCACCCGCGGGCGGTCGTCAGGGGCGTCCGCATCTCGTGCGCGAACGCGGCCAGGAACCGGTCCCGCTCACGCGCCGCGTCGGGGTCCGGCTGGTTGGTCACCCGCGCCGACCCGGCGTCGACGAACCCACGGACCCAGCGGTGCACGAGCGCGGGCTCCACCGACCAGTGCGAGGCCACCTCGGCCACGCTCCGGCCGGAGAGCACCTCCAGCACCGCACGCACCCGCGGATCCGGGTGCTCGAGCCAGGGCGTCACGTGCCTCCCATCGGTCGGTGGCACGAGGACCTGTGCCGTTCAGTCGTCGTAGACGATGACGCCGCGGATGTTCTTCCCGTCGCGCATGTCCTGGTAGCCCTGGTTGATCTGGTCCAGAGAGTACGTCGTCGTGACCATCTCATCGAGCTTGAGCCGGCCGTCCATGTAGAGGTCGAGCAGCCGCGGGATGTCGTAGCGCGGGTTGGCGTTGCCGAAGATGCAGCCGACGAGCTCCTTGCGCATCATCGACATCTCGAACAGATTCAGCTTCACGTCGTCGGCCATCATGTTCGCGACGGCGGTGACGACGCCGCGGCCGGCCTTCTTGACCAGGCTCATCATCGGCGCGATCAGGTCGCCGGTGGCCAGCCCGACGGCGAGGATCGCCTTGTCCGCCATCGCGCCCTGGGTGATCTCGCTGATCAGCGCCTGCGCGTCCGCCATCGACGCCGCGGTGTGCGTGGCCCCGAGCGTGAGGGCCTTCTCGCGCTTCCAGTCGACGGGGTCGATCGCGACCACGTACCGGGCGCCGGCCATCGCCGCGCCCTGGACGGCGCTCATGCCGATCCCGCCGATGCCGACCACGGCGACGGTCTCGCCGGACTGCACGTCGGCGGCGTACGTCGCCGAGCCCCAGCCGGTCGTCACGCCGCAGCCCACCAGCGCCGCGCGCTCGAGCGGGACGTCCGGGCGGATCTTCACCGCGGAGTCGACGTTCACGACCGTGTACGGCGAGAACGTGCCGAGCCCGACCATGATGCCGAGGTCGCGACCGTCCTTGGCGTGGTGCCGGTAGGAGAAGTCGCTGAGCTGCATGCCGCTGAGCAGGAACGCGCCGAGGTCGCACAGGTGCTGGTGCCCGGTCGAGCACGAGGGGCACTTGCCGCAGGACGGGATGAAGCTGAAGACCACGTGGTCCCCGACCTCGAAGCCGACCGTGTCCGGCCCGACCTCCTGGACGACACCCGCGCCCTCGTGGCCGCCGATGACCGGGAACTGCTTGAGCCCGAAGGCCTCCGCCAGCTCCGGGTCCAGGACCATGTCGCCGGTGACCAGGTGCTCGTCGGAGTGGCACAGGCCGGACGCCGCCAGCTTGACCAGCAGCTCACCCCGCTTCGGGGGGTCGAGCTCGATGTCCTCCACACTCCACTCGGTGTGCGGCTCCCACAGGATGGCGGCGCGGGTCTTCATGCTGTGCTCCCTCGGCTCCGGAAGTAGAACGTGTTCTCGGAGCAACGTAGCCCTCCGGGGCGGCCGCTGTCAGCGCTCTGCGTGAAACTCGTCACAGGAGGTTGAGGCCGCCGTCGAGCACGACCACCTCGCCGGTCAGGTAGTCGCTCGCGACCAGGTCCGACACCAGTCCCGCGACGTCCGCGGGGGTCGCCGCACGCCGCATCGGCGACCGCTCGCGCCAGAGCCGCTGGGCCTCGGTCCAGTCCGCGGTCAGCGGGGTGTCCACCAGGCCGGGCGCCACCGCGTTCACCCGCACCTCGGGGCCGAGCGCCGCCGCCAGCAGCCGCGTGACGTGGTTGAGCGCGGCCTTGCTCGCGGCGTACGGGATGGAGGAGCCCTTCGGGCGCACGCCCGCGTGGCTGGTCACGTTCACCACGCAGCCGCGGGCCGCCCGCAGGTACGGCGTCGCCGCGGTCGCCAGCGCGAAGGGGCTCACCAGGTTGACCTCGAGGACGTCGCGCCACTCCTGGGGGGTCGCCGCGGCCAGGTCAGCGTGCGGGATCGGCCGGCTCACCCCGGCGTTGTTGACGAGCACGTCGAGCCGCCCGAGCCGGGCCAGCGCAGCGGACACCGTCGCCAGCGCGGCATCCGCGTCGGCCAGGTCGGCCTGCAGGTAGGAGCCGCCGAGCTCCCCCGCGATCCGCTCGCCCTCCTCGACACTGCTCCCGGAGTGGACGACGACGTGGAACCCGTCCGCCGCGAGCCGGCGGGCGATCGCCGCGCCGATGCCGGACGTGCTGCCGGTGACGAGGGCGACGCGCTGGGTCATGCGGGCACCCTAGGGCGTGGGCCGGGACTGGAGCGCTGGGGGCTTTGGTCCCGCCCGGCACGGACCGCCGGCCCTGATCCGCGCGGTGCCCCCGCTGCCAGCCTCGGCGCATGAACGGAACCAACTACGACGTCCACGCGCACTCGCCCTTCTTCTGGGTGGCGTTCCTGGCGGTCGCCGTCACCGCCACCGTCGCGCTGATGTGCCTGTTCCTGTACGGCGTCGGGCGCGGCAGCGACGGCGGTCGGCACCACCCGTCGCACTGACCGCCGGGATCCGCCGCTACTCCGGGCGCTGGGCCCGGTCGCGCGCGGAGCGCCGCCGGACCCGGTACTGCTCCGAGGTCAGGTAGCGCCGCAGCGCGGCGAGCATCGACTCGCTCCCGCGCGGCGGACGGCCGACGACCGCGTTCTTCGCCTCCGCCGCGGCGCGTGCCTTCTCGATCTCCTCGCCGGACATGGCGGCCTCCTTCACCCCTCGCGCGGGAAGTGCTGGACCTCGGCGTCGGGACCCGGGTACACCAGCGACTCGTGCCCGGTGTCCGACCACCGCACGACGTACGGCGGGCTGCCGTCCTCGTGCCGGACCTCGACGATCTCGCCGTCCCGCACCGACTCGCCGACATGGGCGCTCCGGACCACGAGCCGGTCTCCGACTGCGGCGTGCATGTCTACCTCCCCTGGCTGGCTTCGCTGACGGACTCCGCGCGCAGTCCGGCGAGGTGCGGCTCGAACCGCTCCGGCTCGGCGCAGTACTCCCGGATCGCGCGTGCGAACGAGACGGCCTGCCGGCCGTCGACGTACCGGTGGTCGAAGGTGGCCGTGAGCGTCACCATCGGCCGCACCACGACCCGTCCCTCCACGGCCATCGGGCGCGGCGAGACGGAGCCGACGAGGACCAGCACCGGCACCCGGTAGTAGCTCGCGAGCGGCGAGTAGGCGCGCGTCACGTCCCACATGCCGACCGACGAGATCATCGCGCTGCCGAACGGGTGCCGGTGGATGCCCAGGGCCGGCAGGTCGAGGCCGAGGTCGCAGGCCAGGAACGAGCTGAGCCGGATCGCCGGCCGCACCGCCCACTGGGGCAGCAGGTCGAGGGTGTGCTTCACCTGGCCGAACGACCGGTCGTCGCCGCTCCGGGTCGCCGCGGCGGCGGCGCGCAGCTCGCGCGCCAGCTCCACGACCGACTTCGCGTCGGCGCGCTCGATCTTGGCTCCGGTGAGCTCGTCGGAGCCGGGGTCGCTGATGATGAAGAAGACGTCGGTCGTCGGGTACGGCCGCTCCCGGCCGCGGGCGATCGCCACCCGCAGGCTCGGCACCTCGTGCAGGGCGTGGGCCACGGCCCGGCCGACCAGGTGGGTGACGGTGACCGGCTCCTCGGCGTCCGACCGCGTCATCGCGACGAAGTCGAGCATCGCGGCGGCGTCGATGTCGAGGTCGCCGTAGAACTGGGGATCGGACGGCGGCCCCCACGCCGCCCACGCGAGCTTGCGCCAGCCGTGCAGTGCCTGGGACACCGGGGTCCGGTTGCTCATCGTCGCCTCCTCCGCCCCCATCGCCAGCGTCGCGGGCGCCGGTCGGGACGCGGCAGGGTCGGTCGCCATCGCGCGCCGGGACCTTCGCCCCTCCTGCCGGTCCTGGGCCGGGCACAGGCTGGGAGGCAGGACGAGCGAAGGAGACTGCGATGAGCGCGACGTATCCGGTCCACACGTATCCGGTCCACGTGGACGCCGATCTCGACGAGGGGATCAGCCGCGGCCTCTGGCTGGTGAAGTGGTTGCTGGCGATCCCGCACTTCGTGGTGCTGCTCTTCTTGTGGATCGCGTTCGTCGTGCTGAGCGTCGTGGCGTTCTTCGCGATCCTGTTCACGGGCCGGTACCCGCGCTCGATCTTCGACTTCAACCTCGGGGTGCTGCGCTGGACCTGGCGGGTGTCGTTCTACGCGTACGGCGCCCTGGGCACCGACCGCTACCCGCCGTTCACGCTGCGCGACGTTCCCGACTACCCGGCGCACCTCGACGTCGACTACCCCGAGCGGCTCTCGCGCGGTCTGGTCCTGGTGAAGTGGTGGCTGCTGGCCATCCCGCACTACCTGGTGGTCGCGATCTTCACGAGCGGCTCGGTGTACATCGGCGGCCGGGCGGCGCAGAGCGACACCTCACCGGTGTGGAGCACCGGCCTGATCGGCCTCCTCGTGCTGTTCGCCGCCGTGGCCCTGCTGTTCACCGGGCGCTACCCGCGCTCGATCTTCGACTTCGTGCTCGGCATGCAGCGCTGGGCGCTGCGCGTCGGGGCGTACGCCGCCCTGATGACCGACGACTACCCGCCGTTCCGCCTGGACATGGGCGGCCACGACCCGGGTGCCCTCACCTAGGACGGCAGCTCGTCGCTCCTGCGCGGGTAGCGGTTGCGCTCGACGACGCGGCCGTCGGCACTCCTGATCACGTGCTGGACGCCGCGGACGCGGGCCTCGCTGCGCCCCACCTCGGCGGCCGCCTCCCGGGTCCGGTACTCGCCGGGCAGGGCTTCCCGCCCGCCGACCCGGTTCCGCCACACCTCACCGTCGCAGTAGGTCTCGATCGGCTCTCCCATCACCCTCTCCTCCCCAGGTGGGACGAGTACCCGGTCGACGACCGGACCACTCGGCCAGCGTGGCGTTACGGTGACGCCGTGGTTGCCGAACGGCCGGCGAGCGACCGGTTCGACGCGCTCGGCGACCGGGTGCGGCGCGTGCGGAGCGCCGGACAGGAAGGTGACCGACCATGACCGCAGGCACCGCCGACGACCCCTGGGTCCTCAGGACCGCACCCGGCACCTCGGAGTACCGCATGTACCGCGACCCCGACGCCGATCTCCCGGCGCTGGTCTGCGTCGTCGGGACCACGACGCTGAGGTACCACCTGCGCGCGGTCGACGACCTCCACGCGATGCTCGTCGAGCGCGGGGACTGGGTCGACCTGGGCGCGGCCGACGAGCAGAAGCCGGCGAAGGAGGGCTCGGTCGAGGCCTGGGGCCGCGACCCGGCCAACCCGGTCGGCGGCTGGTACGGCCTGCGCAAGGGCTACCGGGGCCGGTTCGGCATGTACCTCCCGCCGCTGCTCGAGCACCTCGGGCTGGCAGAGCTCGAGCACCACCCGCGCAACAACCGGGTCCGCGCGACGTAGCCGGCGACCGCCCAGCCTGGTGCTCAGGCGAGCGTCCAGGCCCCCGGGCTGACCTCGTGCCCGTGGGCGCGCAACTGCTGGACCGCGGTCGTCAGCGCGATCGCGGCCCGCTTCGGCGCCCGGCGGTACTCCTCGCCGGACACGACCGTGAGCGTGACCGCCGTGCCACCGCCGTCCGGGGTCGCCCGGCCCTCGATCGTGGTCCAGTTGAAGGTGCCGGAGGCGACGTCGAACCAGTCGACGAAACGCGACCTGAAGTGGTCCGGGCCGCGCTCCTTGGCCTTGAACCGCTCCCGGGCCAGTTCGGCGACCAGCACGCCGATCGCCTCCTCGGCCGGGGCGGAGGTGCGCAGCACCAGGTGGGGCGTCCCCGCGTGGTGCCGGTCCCAGCCGCCGATCTCGAGGTCGGTCATGCGACCGGCCCGCGGCGTACCCGCTCCCACTGGGCCTCCGCGGCGGCGAGCTCCGCGACGACCTCCGCGGGCGGCTCCACCTCGACGGCCAGGCGGGCGAGGTTCTCGCGCGCCTGCTCGCGCAGTCGCGCGGCCTCGGGGGTGACGTCGACGCCGCCGAGGACGGCGCGGAGCGTGGTCTCGCCCCGGTCGATGCGCTGCTGCACCGCGCGCCAGTCGGGGCCCAGTCGGCCCTCGCGGGCCGCCTCCGCCCGCTCGTCCTGCTGGGCGGCGAGCTCGCGGTCGGACGCGGCAACCTGCTGCTGGAGGCCGTCGACGAGGGCGTGCAGCCGCGCGATCGGGTCGTCGGCCGCGGTGCTCATGCCGCCGCGCTCCCCACACCGCCCTGGGCGAGGTCCTCGATCAGCGCCAGCCGGTCCAGGATCGCCGTCCTCGCCTCGGCGAACCCCTGGATGGCCGACTCGATGGTCTCGAAGACGCCGTAGATCAGGCGCACGTTCTTCACAACCGCCTCGATGTCCTGGTACGCCGTGACCGCGCCGGCCAGCCAGCCCACCACCGGGGTCGCGGCCTCGGCGGCCATCTTCATCAGCTTGTTCGCGATCAGGTTGAGGGCCGCGCCGATGGCGGTGCAGGCGAGCTTGCAGACGGTCGCGAGCCGCTTCACCAGGTCGGCGGCGACGCCGTACGCCGCGCCGAGCTCGAACACGTCGTAGGTCATCGTCGCCATCGCGGTCCGGAAGGCGTCGCCGGACTCGCCCTGCCAGGTGGCCGGCGTGCTGGCCACCAGGCCCGCGTGGTTGCGGGCGATCGCCCCCGCGGCATCCCCGGCGTGGCTCCAGGACTCCCCGGCGCGGAAGATGCCCTGCCAGTCACCGGCCAGCGGGTGGTAGACGCAGCGGTCCAGGATCGAGAAGCCGATGAACTGCTCCGCGACCCAGTCGATGCCGCCGAGCAGCCCGCCGGCCGTCCAGCGCAGGTCCTGGACCGGGTTCTCCGGTGCCTGCCCGGGCACGAGGTACGACGACGCGTCGGCGACCTCCCCCACCGGACCGGCCCCTCCCCACTGACCGAGCGCGTCGATGAGCGACGTCGCGTCACCGACCGCGCCGGTCACGGCTCCGACCGTGTCGGCGGTCTTCTGCCAGAAGAACGAGTTGACCTCGCCATACCCGTCCGGGGCGCTCTCCCCGGCCGCCCCGAGGATCGGGCCGCCCAGGTCGGGGCTGTCGCCGGCGGCGCCCGAGCCGCCTGTGCCGCCCGTGCCCCCGAGCTCGCCGAGGAGCCGGGCGAAGGACGCGCCGACCTGCCCGTCGGTGTCGGCGAGGTCGACGGCCGTGTCGCCGACCGCGCCCGCCAGGCGCTGCTCGACGGCGGCGACCAGGTGGGCGGCTTGCTCGCCGGCCCAGATCGCCGCCTCCGAGAGCGGGTCGAACATCGAGAGCAGCAGTCCGGTGGAGTCGCCGATGCCGGCGTTCGCGGGCAGGTAGGCGGCGATGGCGTCCGCGTGCGCCCGCTGGCGCTCGAGGAGCTGCTGGCTCAGCGCCAGGGTGTCGTACTGGATGACGATCTCACTCATGGTTCCCCCGAGAGCGCGTGCGTGTGGTGCCCTCGACTCCTGCCCCGCTCGCGACGCCGCGAAACGCCGCGGCGGGCCGGCGGCGCCCGTCTAGCCTTCCGCGCGCCTCCTGGCCTCGGCTCCGGTGATGACCGGCCGGATGTCGATGTCCATGAGGGCCGACCAGTGCTCCCTCCACTGTGCGAGCTCTTCTGCCGTCGCACCTTCCATGACCTGCCAGCAGGTGGTCAGCTCCGGGTCGGTCCAGGAGCCCAGCACCCGCACCGAGTCCGGCAGGCCGCGCCCCTCGGCAGCGAACTTCGCATAGATCTCCCGGGCTGCGCCGGGCTTCCAGTGCTCGACAGCCAGTGTCAGGTTCGGCATGCGGCCACCACCCTTCGTGCCATGCGGAGCCCCCGTATGAAGATCCGGATCCGTGCGTTCCCGCTACCTATCCTTGACCGGGTGGAAGACACCGCGGAAGTCCTCGTCCGGACGCCTCCGAATCTCCAGGACTACCTGCACCTGAGGGCCGCTTCGGGGCTGACGCCGAAGTCGGCTGCGGAAGGCCAGGGCGCACTGGCTGGCAGTTGGTGCTGGAGCGTGGTCCAGCGTGGAGGACGCGCTGTTGCGATGGGTCGGGTGATCGGCGACGGGGGCTGGTACTTCCACATCGCCGACATGGCGACGCTGCCCGAGCACCAAGGCCGCGGACTGGGGCGGCGCGTGCTCGACGACCTCTTGGCGCAGATCAGTGCAGCCGCGCCAGCAGCGCCGTACGTGACGCTCATGGCTGACGCGCCGGGACGCCGCCTCTACGAGTCGATGGGATTCGTGGAGACCGCGCCCGAGTCGCTCGGCATGCGCCTCGCGCACTGAGCCGCCCGTCATCGCGAGGGACGCCACGGCGACGTCCGGGCGGTCGAACTCATGGGCGGTTCATGGCTGTTCGGCCACTGTCGGGCCGGGGCCCTCAGCCGCGATGTCGGCTCGCCAGCCGCGCGCGATCCGGTTCCAGAAGTCGGCCAGGTCGGGACGCCACCGCGACCACCAGTGGAGCCCGCACGCCCGCCGCTGGTTGACGTGCTCCACCCCGGCCGCGGTCAGCGCGGCGCTGAACGTGTCGGCCTGCCGGCGCAGCTGAGGCTCTGTCGCTGCGGTGACGTAGACGAGGTTGGCCGCGTCCTCCGGCGTGCACGGGACCCCGTTGCCGCTGGAGAGGTAGACGGCGGTCCGGCGGAGCGCCGCGGCGCCGCTGACCGGGTCCACCGCGGCCCAGGCGGCGGGATGGCCGACCGGGTCGCCGAGCGGTCCGGAAGCCTGCGGGTCGTCACCGGCGCAGACCTTCTCGGCCTCGAAGGCGGGGTACGCCGCGAGGCGGGCCGCCGGGGTGGAGAGGTCCACCGCGCCCGAGAAGACCCCGAGCGAGCCGAACACGCGGGGGAAGCGCTCGGCGACGTGCGCGGCCGACAACCCGCCCCCGCTGTAACCCGCGATGGCCCGGTGGCGCGCTGCCGACGGTCGCGCGGCGGCGTCGGAGTGGACCCGGCACCTGGTTGGCAGGGCGTCGTCATCAACACCTGTCGCGCGATGCACACGCATGGCCCCCAAAACGAGGACGAGGCCGCCCCCGCGTCTCGCGGGAACGGCCTCTGACCTGCGGTTCCTTCGGTCGGGCTGACAGGATTTGAACCTGCGACCCCTTGACCCCCAGTCAAGTGCGCTACCAAGCTGCGCCACAGCCCGAACAGCCCCTCGCCGGGGCCGCGTGAACACTACCGCAGCCGGGCGCTCCCGCTGGAATCGGGTCGTGTGCCTGAGCACGCGCCATGGCGCGTTGTCGGGCACACGACCCGCACCAGGGGGCCACCCCACGCTCAGCCCATCGTCTTCTGGCCGTCGATGGTCTCGCGGAGGATGTCGGCGTGGCCGGCGTGCTGGGCGGTCTCGGCGGCGATGTGCAGGAACACCATCCGGTTCGACCACGACGCGCCCGGCTCGAACCACGGCGCCCGCGGGAGCGGGTGCCGCTCGTCGAGGTCCACGGTGCGCACCAGCTCCTCGGTGTCGGCCGCGATGGCGTCGTACCGGTCCAGCAGTCCCTCGAGGGTCTCGTCCTCGAGCATCCGGGAAGCCGTTCCGGTACTCCAGCACCGCCGTCGGCGGGTTCGCCCAGTCGATGTTCGCCCAGTCCACGTCCGGCTGCTCCGTCGGCCCGTGCACCACGAACTCGGCCCACGTCTGCTCGACCGTGGCGACGTGCTTCACCAGCCCGCCCAGCGACAGCTCGCTGACCGTCGGGCGGGAGCGGGCCGCGTCGTCGTCCAGGCCGCGGACGGGGACCAGGAAGAGCTCCCGGTGCTTGCGGAGGTGCTGGAGGAGGTCCGCGCGCTCGGTGGTCACGGCGTCGCGCCCGGAGCCGACGCGGCAACTCCCCGGCCGCGATGCGAGGCGACCTGCGCGGAGTCCGGGGCCACCTGGAGCGAGGACGTGTCGACCGCGACGAACGCCGACGCGGGGATGCTCTTGAGCTCCTCGACCAGCCGCGCCGGCCAGCGGGCGTTCTGCTCCCCCTGGAAGTACCAGGGCGACCCGTTGTCGGCCAGCACCAGCCCGTACCTCTTCATCGCCTTGATCACCGTGACGGCGTACGCCGAGTAGCCGCTGGTCGAGAAGCCCGCCCGGAGCCGGAACCGCGCGCCCATCGGCGGGTAGGCCAGCGAGGACCGCGAGCCGGCGTCGTGCCGAGCGGGCCAGAGGTGGTGCCTGCTGGTGACGTCGGTGGTGAACCGGATGGCGTGGTCCACGCGGCCGGCCTTCACCTCGTTCCAGCGCAGCAGGCCGGGCAGGATCGGCAGCCCGGCGGCGTCCGCGGAGGTCCAGCCGTCCGGCCGCAGGTCGTTGGAGCGCAGCGACCAGACGGCGCCCGAGCCCGCGACCCAGCGGCCGCTGCGGACCCGGGTGTTCCAGGTCTCGTAGAGCTTGCAGCTGCCCTTGTCGACGACGATCGCGTGCTTGTCGCCGGACGACCCGCGACCGCCCTCGATGCGGGTGTCGTCGCCGAGCGGGTAGCGCACCCGGTCGCTCTCCGAGGCGTAGTCGAACCGCACCCGGACCTTGCGGTGCGACGACCTCACGACCGTGATCGGGATGCCGTAGTTCGGGCCGTCGCCGTACGACGGGCCGAAGTCGGGGTGCAGGTCGACGTCGGTCGACATGTGCGAGAGCCACTGCCGGCTGCGGGCGTGCACCGGCAGGTGCCGCACGTCGGCGTGCCACCAGTTGTCCTTCGGGAACTCCGAGCAGTGGGTGCCCGCGACCGGCTGCGCGGCCCCGGGAGCCGCCGCAGGTGCGACGACCAGCGAGGTGGCCGCCAGGGTCAGGACGAGCAGGCGTCGCATGGCCCCGACGGTACTACCGCTTCCGCTTCTCCCGCGGCCGCTGCTGGAGCACGATCGGGGTGCCCACGAAGCCGAACTCCTCGCGCAGCCGGCGCTCGATGAAGCGCTCGTAGGACGCGTCGAGCTTGCCGGTGGTGAACAGGATGAACGTCGGGGGCGCGGTCGTGGCCTGGGTGCCGAACAGAATCCGGGGCTGCTTGCCGCCGCGGACGGGGTGCGGGTGCTCGGCGACCAGGCGGCCGAGGAAGCCGTTGAGCGCGCCGGTCGAGATGCGGGTCTCCCAGCCCTCGAGCGCCCGGTCCAGCGCCGGCACCAGCCGGTCGACGTGCCAGCCGGTGCGGGCGGTGACGTTGATCCGCGGCGCCCACTGCACCTGCACCAGCTCGCGCTCGATCTCGCGCTCGAGGTAGTGGCGGCGCTCCTCGTCGACGAGGTCCCACTTGTTGAACGCGATCACCAGCGCCCGGCCGGCGTCGCGCACGGTCTGGAGGATCCGGACGTCCTGCTCGGAGATCGACTGCTCGGCGTCCAGCACGAGCACCGCGACCTCGGCGCGGTCGATCGCGGTCGAGGTGCGCAGCGATGCGTAGTACTCGTGGCCCGAGGCCTCCTTGACCCGCTTGCGGATGCCCGCGGTGTCGATGAACCGCCAGGTGCGGCCGCCGAGCTCGACGAGCTCGTCGACCGGGTCGACCGTCGTGCCGGCCACGTTGTCGACGACGACCCGCTCCTCCCCCGCCAGCTTGTTGAGCAGCGAGGACTTGCCGACGTTCGGCTTCCCGACGATCGCGACCCGGCGCGGGCCGCCGACCTCGGGCTCCCGCTCGGGCGGGGCCTCCGGCAGCGCGGCGAGGACGGCGTCGAGCATGTCGCCCGAGCCCCGGCCGTGCAGTGCGGAGACGGGGTACGGCTCGCCGAGGCCGAGGTTCCAGAGCGCGTACGCCTCCGCCTCGGTGCGCTGGTCGTCGACCTTGTTCGCGGCCAGCACGACCGGCTTGCCGGACTTGCGCAGGATCTTCACGACCGCCTCGTCGGCGTCGGTGATGCCGACGGTCGCGTCGACGACGAACAGCACGGCGTCGGCCAGCCCGACCGCGATCTCGGCCTGGGCGGCGATCCGCTCGGCCAGGCCGCGGGCGTCGGGGTCCCAGCCGCCGGTGTCGACGACCGTGAACGCGCGGCCGGCCCAGTTCGCGTCGTACGACACCCGGTCGCGGGTGACGCCGGGGACGTCCTCGACCACCGCCTCCCGGCGGCCGATGATGCGGTTGACCAGCGTCGACTTGCCGACGTTGGGCCGCCCCACGATGGCCAGGACGGGTACGGGGCCGAGCGCCTCCGTGGCGGCAGGCTCGAGCTCGGTCATGGTGCTCCTTCATCGGTGACCCCGGTGGCGGGGTCGGGATCTACGTCGGTCGGCGGCAGCGGACCCGGGAGCTCTCTCCCGGTCGACGCGCGCGCCCGGTCCAGCTGGACCAGCATGTGCTCCCTCAGGAACAACGAGGCCTTCTCCACTTGTTCCCGCGTCCGCGGCCACGGCTCCGGCTCGGTGCGCCACACCTCGCCGAACACCATGTCGATCACGGCGCCCCGGCGCGGCAGCGAGTTGCTGTGCCCGCCGGGCTCCCGGGTGCCGATCATGGTCACGGGTACGACGGGCGCGCCCGACACCAGCGCCAGGTACGCCGCCCCGCGGTGGAACCGCTCCAGGTCGCCCGGGCCGCGGCTGCCCTCGGGGTAGATCCCGATCGCGTGGCCGTTGCGCAGCGCGCGCAGGCAGATCCGCACCGCACGGGGGTCCGGGTGGTAGCGGTCGAGCGGGATCTGGCCGGAGTGCCAGAGGAAGGTGCCGAGGAGGCCCTTGAACATCTCGACCTTGGTGAGCGCGTGCGCGGGACGCGGCGCGAAGATCGCCAGCAGCGGGCCGTCGGTCACGCCCACGTGGTTGGAGGCGTAGATGATCGGGCCGGAGGCCGGCACGTTGCCCGGGTCGCTCACGCGCACGTCGTACCGCCGCCGGATCAGCCAGCGGGCCAGCGGGCGCAGGAACGAGTAGAGGAGGTAGCGCGGAGGTCCGGAGACCCGGTCGCTGCGCGGCGGCTCGAGGTGCGGGAGCGAGCCGGTCACGTCCGGGCCTCGGCGTCCTCGACCAGCGCCACGACCAGGCCGATGACCTCCTCGAGCGTGTGGCCGGTGGTGTCGATGTGGACCGCGCCGTCGGCCATCACCAGCGGTGCCGTGGTGCGTCCGGAGTCGATCCGGTCGCGGGCCAGCAGCGACTCCCGGGTCGCCTCGACGTCGGCGGCGCCCGCCTCCGCGGCGCGGCGCTCGGCGCGCGCGGCGGGGTCAGCGCTCAGGTACACCTTGACCGGGGCGTCGGGCGCGACGACCGACCCGATGTCGCGGCCCTCGACGACGATCCCGCCGTCGGCCGCGATCACCTCGCGCTGCAGCCGGAGCAGGCGGCCCCGCACCTCGGGGACCGTGCTCACCGGCGACACCGCGGCGTTCACGTCGTCCTCGCGGATGGCGACGGCCACGTCGGTGCCGTCGACGGTGATCGACGGAGCGAGCGGGTCGGTGCCGGAGACGATCTCGGGCTCCCCGCAGCGGGCGGCGACGGCGTCGGCGTCGTGCACGTCCACGCCCTGGCGCAGCATCCACCAGGTCATCGCGCGGAACATCGCGCCGGTGTCGAGGTAGCGCAGCCCGAGCCGCTCCGCGACACCCCGGGAGGTGCTCGACTTGCCGGATCCGGAGGTGCCGTCGACGGCGACGACGAGGGGGCTGCTCACGGGCGGCAAGCCTACCGGTGGGTCACCCATCCCCGGGATTCGAGCGACGTCAGCAGGTGGTCGGCACGGGACTCCTCGACGAGCAGCTCCACCAGGCCGACGGGGCGGCCCGGGTCGTGGTCGATGTGCACGTCCTCGATGTTGACCCCGCTCGCGCCGGCGTCCGCGAACAGCCGCGCCAGCTCGCCCGGGTGGTCGGGCACCGACACGAACACCGACCGCATCGGACGCACCGGCGCGCCGTGCTTGCCGGGGATCGCCTGGGTGCCGGCCACGCCCTCGCGGAGCACGGCCTCCAGGCTGCCGCGGTCGGCGTTCGAGACCGCGGCGATCAGCGTGTCGAGCTGGCCGCGGACCTCGCCGAGCAGGGCGAGCACGGCGTCGGCGTTCTGCGTGACGATCTGGCCGTACAGGGCGGGGTCGCCCGCGGCGACGCGGGTCACGTCGCGGACGCCCTGGCCGGTGAGCGCGAGGTGCCCCTCGGGCGCGTCGGCGAGGCGGGCCGCGACCAGCGAGGCCAGGAGGTGCGGCACGTGGGACGTGCGGGCGACGGCGCGGTCGTGCTCCTCGGGGGTGAGCCGGACCGGCACTCCCCCGCAGACCGCGACCAGCGCCTCGACGAGCGCGACCACCTCCGGCCCGGAGCCCTGGTGGGGCGTGATGGCCCACGGCCGGCCGTCGAACAGCGCCGCGCTGGCCGCCAGCGGTCCCGAGCGCTCGCTGCCGGCCATCGGGTGGCTGCCGGCGTACCGCTCGGCGCCGGGGCGGCCCGTCACGGCCGCGAGCGGGCCGGTCTTCACGCTGCCGACGTCGGTCACGCAGGCGTCGGTGTCCTCCAGCGCCCGCACGATCTCGGCGCCGAGGTGGTCCGGCGGGACGGCGACGACGACCAGCTGCGGGCGGTCCTCCGGCCTCCGGGGTCGTCCGGCGCCGAGCCCGGACGCCGTGCGCACGTGCTCGGGGGACGCGTCGGTGAGCAGCACCTCGATCCCGGCCCGCCGGCAGGCCAGGCCGATCGACGTGCCGAGCAGACCGGTGCCGACGACCTCGACCGGACCGGTCAGCTCACTCATCGTCCGGCACCGCCCGCACGCGGGTCAGGTCCCGGCGCAGCGCGGCCGCCCCGTGCAGGTAGACGTGGGTGATGTCCGAGCGCGGCAGGTCGGTCTCGACGTGCGCCATCATCCGCACCACCCGCGGCATCGAGCCGTCGATCTCGAGCTCGCGGGCGCAGATCAGCGGCACCTCGCCGAACCCCAGCCGCCGGGCGGCGTACGCGGGGAACTCCGAGTGCAGGTCGCTGGTGGCGGTGAAGATCACCGAGATGAAGTCGTCGACCTCCAGGCCGTTGGACTCCATCACGTCGGTCACCATCTCGGCGACGCGCTCCAGGAGGTGGTCGCGCACGTCCTCCTCGAGCTGGGTCGCTCCTCGCACTGCCCTGACTGCCACGCGGCAAGGCTAGCGAGGCCCGGGCGGGCGGTTCGGTGCGGTCTCACGCCCAGCCTCTGCGCGCAATTGAACGACGAGACTGGGCTACCAGCGGGTAGCGGCAGCCTGGCCGTTCAATTGCGTGGGAGGGCGCGCAACCGCCGCCGCACCCTAGGACGGCTGGTACGACCCGAACGACCAGTGGTTGCCCTCGGGGTCTTCGACGCTGCCGCCGCGGCCGCCGTAGTCCTGGTCGACCATGTCGCGCACGACGGTGGCGCCCGCGTCGACCGCGCGGGCGAAGACCGCGTCGGGGTCGTCGGTGACGAGGTACGCCGCGGCGCCGCCCACGTTGGTGACCGCGGCGTCCGGGCGGTGGCTGCCGAACATGATCCCGCCGCCTCCGGGCCACAGCCACTCGGCGTGCACGACCACGGACGGGTCGCTCTCGTCGCGGTACGTCGCGTGCTCGACGAACCCGACCGCGGACAGCCACGCGATCATCGCGCCGGCGTCCCGGAAGGACAGGGTGTGCCAGAGCCTGATGTCTGCTGCGTTGCTCATGAACCCACCCTCACCCGCCGGCGGCACCCGTGTCTTGGAGGAACGGGAACTCCTCCCGCAGCCAGGTCGACGGCGGGCAGCCGGCCAGCGCGACCCACTCCCGGGTCAGGTGGGACTGGTCGGCGTAGCCGCAGCGGTGGGCGACGTCGGCCAGCGGCAGCCGGCCCAGCAGCGCCCGCGACGACGAGAACCGGCCCAGGCGCTGCACCTCCTTGGGGGTGAGGCCGCACTCGGCGCGCACCAGGTTGCCGAGGTGCCGGCGGCTGTAGCCGACCTCGTCGGCGACGGCCTGCACCGACGCGCCCCGGGTGAGCCGGGCCAGCGCCCGCCCGACCTCGGCCCGCGGCCCGATCACGTCGTGCCGCGCCAGCTGCGCCACCAGGCTGCGCTGCACGAGGTCGACCCACGTCGACGGCGGCGCCTCGTGCAGCCGCGCGGGCAGGTCCCGCAGCCAGGGCGCGACGTCGTCCAGCTCCAGCAGGTCCCCGGCGAGCGCGGCCGCCGGCATCCCGAACAGGGCCCGGGTCCCGGCGGTCGTCAGGGCGAGCTGCAGGCCGGCCTGGTGGCCGTCGTGGTGGATCTCGGCGGGCCGCGCGTGCAGCCCCGAGACCGTCGACCACCGCGCCGAGCGGCTCTCCGGCCGGTCCCGCCAGCCCACGTCGAGCGGATCACCCACCGGCAGCACGAACGTCACCGTCGTGGACGGCAGGCCGCGGTGCACACCCGGGGCGCCGAGGTCGACGTCGTAGGCGACCACGGAGGCGACGTACGGCGCCAGCGCCCGCATCCCCGCAACGTACCCCTTGCGGAACGCGCCCAGCAGGCGGATCGTGGGGTGATGGTGGCGCAGCACCGAGTTCCTGACGGGCTCCCGACGCTCTCGCGCGGCAAGCACCGCAATCCCCGCAAGGGCGCCTGCTTCATGGAGATGGCGTCCGTCCTCGCCAACGAGCCGTGGAGCGACAAACCGCGCTGCACGGATCCCCTCCTCGCCCAGCTGGCCCGCCTGGTCAACGACCACAGCACCGACGCGCACCGCGGCGACCTCGCGGTGCTGATCCCGTCGGTGATCGGCGTCCACGGCACCGGCCTCGCGTGGGACGTGCAGTTCGTCGCCGCCGTCGCCGGCAACGCGGTGCCGGACGTGCCCGAGTACCTCCAGCGCGCGCTCGCCGGCGGGCTGGTCCGTTGCGAGGAGCTCTCCGGCCGGCTCGGCCTCGACACCACGGGCATCCGCGCGTCGCTGGACCAGGTGCCCGGCGCCGAGGCGTGGGCCCGGCAGTGGCTCGACGGCACACCGCTGACGGAGAAGCAGTTCCGCCGCCGGTCGGCGCCCCAGGTGGTCCGCTGTGCGGTCCGGGGCATCGCGACGGGCGCCGTACCCGACCCGGACGCGCGCCTCGCGGAGCTGCTGCGGGTCGGCGTCGACGCCGCCCGGCTGCTGTCGCCGCCCGTGGCGACCGCGCCCCCTACATCTGGGCGACGTCCAGCAGCTCCCCCAGCTCGGCACGGCTGAGCTCGCGCATCTCCCCCACCGGCAGCTTCCCGAGCTGCACCGGGCCGATCGCCGTGCGCGTGAGCCGGCGCACCGGGTGGCCGACGTGGTCGAGCAGCCGCCGCACGATCCGGTTGCGCCCCTCGTGGATCACCAGCTCGACGATCGACTTCGCCTCCGTCGCCTGCACGACCCGCGCGGTGCGCACCGTCACCGGGCCGTCGTCGAGGGTGACGCCCTCCAGGAGCTGCTTGATCGTGCGCCGGTAGACCTCGCCCTCGACCTCCGCGACGTAGGTCTTGTCCACCTCGTACGACGGGTGCGCCATCCGCTGCGCGAAGTCGCCGTCGTTCGTGAGCAGGAGGAGCCCGGAGGTGTCGGTGTCCAGGCGGCCGACGTGGAAGAGCCGCTCGGGCCGGTCCGCGACCAGGTCGCCGAGGTTCCGCCGGCCCTCCGGGTCGGACATCGTCGACACGACCCCGCGGGGCTTGTTGAGCACCAGGTAGACCTTCTCCGACACCGGCGGGAGCCGCCGGCCATCGACGCGGATCACCGCCGTGCGCGGGTCGACCTTGGTGCCGAGCCGGGTCACGACCTCGCCGTCGACCTCGACCAGCCCGTCGAGCATCAGCTCCTCGCACTTGCGCCGCGAGGCGACGCCGGACTGGGCGAGCAGCTTCTGGAGCCGGATCAGGCCGTCGTCGTCCGTCTCGACATCCGTCATGTCGGCTCGGTCCCGCCGTCGGGCTCGGTGCCGTCGCCCGAGTGCGGCGAGTGCGGGTGGTGCGGCTCCGGCTCCGGCGTCGGCTCGGTGGCGACCGGTGCCGCCGCCATCTCCGCGAGCTCGTCCTCGAGGTCGTCCATGTCCGGCAGGTACGGCGCCAGCTCGGGCAGCTCGTCCAGCGAGGTGACGCCGATCCGCTCCAGGAAGTAGCTCGTCGTCCGGTAGAGGTTCGCGCCGGTCTCGTGGTCCTGGCCGGCCTCCTCGACCAGGCCCCGGGTGAGCAGCGTGCGCATCACGCCGTCGACGTTGACGCCGCGGATCGCCGACACCCGGGCGCGGGACACCGGCTGCTTGTAGGCGACCACCGCCAAGGTCTCCAGCGCCGCCTGGGACATCCGGGCCTGCTGCCCCTCGAGCACGAAGCCCTCGACGACCGCGGCGTACTCCTCGCGCGTGTAATAGCGCCAGCCGCCGCCCACGTTGCGCAGCTCGAAGCCGCGCCCCTGCTCGGTGTACTCGGCGGCGAGCCCCCGCAGCGCGAGCACGACCTCCTCGGTCGGGTAGCCGGTGGCGGTGGCCAGGGCGACCTCGTCCAGCGGCTCGTCGGCGACCATGAGCAGCGCCTCGAGCGACGGGCGCAGCTCCGCCACCGGTACGGCGAGCGTCTCGTCAGTCGTCTCGGTCATCGGTGCCCTCCTCGATCGGTGCATCCTCCGGCGCGGCGGAGTCCGGCTCGGGCGGTGCCCCGTCGAACTCGTCGGTGATCAGGTCGTCGACGTCCGCGTCCTCGTCGCCGGTCCAGCGGATGGTCAGCTCCCCGAGGGGGGTGACCTGGTCGAACGCGACGGCGCCCTCCCGGAACAGCTCCAACAGCGACAGGAACCGCGCCACCGTCGTCAGCCGGTCCGGGGAGTCGCCGCACAGCGCCCGGAACGTCATCGTGCCCTGCCGCCGCAACCGGTCGACCACCAGGGCCGCCTGCTCGCGCACGCTGACCTTGGCGGCGTGGATGTGGTGCAGGGAGAGCTCCAGCACCGGCTTCGGCTCGAGCGCCTTCGCCGCGAGCTGGGCGAACTGCTCCAGCCCGATGCCGATGAGCACCTCGGGCAGCAGCCCGGCGTACCGCTCCTCCAGGCCGACCGCCCGCGGGTGCCGCTTCGACTCCCCCGCCAGCCGCTGCTCCAGCACACTCGCCACCTGCTTGAAGGCCTTGTACTGCAGCAGCCGCGCGAACAGCAGGTCGCGGGCCTCCAGCAGCGCGAGGTCCTCCTCGTCCTCGACGTCGCCCTGCGGCAGCAGCCGCGCGGCCTTGAGGTCCAGCAGCGTCGAGGCGACCAGCAGGAACGACGTCGTCTGCTCGAGGTCCCACACCCGGCCGCCGGCCTTGACGTACGCGATGAACTCGTCGGTGACCGTGGACAGCGACACCTCGGTGATGTCGAGCTTGTGCTTGGCGATCAGGTTCAGCAGCAGGTCGAACGGACCCTCGAAGTTGTCGAGGCGCACCTCGAAGCCCGGGGCGGCCTCGGCCGCGCTCTCCTGGACCTCTGGCTGGGCGATCATTCCTCGGTCAATCGTCGCACCAGCGCGCTGTCGTCGCCATGGGCCTCGAAGTCCGCGAGCACCATCGCGATCGCCTCGCGCACCAGGCGGCCGCGGTCGACCGCGAGGCCGTGCGACCGGCGCAGCACCAGCCGGGCGTGCTCGAGGTCGAGCAGCTCGTCGGAGGTGACGTACACCGTCATCTTCTCGTCGTGCCGGACCCGGCCGCTCGGCTTCTTCGGCTCACGCTGCTGCTCGGTCGGGGGCTCCTCCGCCGCACGCGGCTCGTCGGGCGGCGCGGGTGCGGTGGGGCGGAACAGGTCGTCGGCAGCGGGGAGGCTCACCCGTCGAGACAACGAGCCAGCACCTCCTTGGCCAGCTGCCGGTAGGCGTCCGCACCGGTCGAGGTCGAGGCGTACGTCGTGATCGGCTCGCCGGCGACCGTGGAGTCGGAGAACTTCACCGTGCGGCGGATGACCGTGTGGAAGACCTTGTCGCCCCAGGCCTGCACCAGCCGCTCCATCACCTCGCGGCTGTGCAGCGTCCGGCCGTCGTACATGGTGCCGAGGACGCCGTCGATCTCGAGCTTGGGGTTCAGCCGCTCGCGCACCTTGTCGATGGTGGTCTTCAGCAGCGCCACCCCGCGCAGTGCGAAGTACTCGCACTCCAGCGGCACGATCACCCCGTCCGACGCGGTGAGCGCGTTCACGGTCAGCAGCCCCAGGGACGGCTGGCAGTCGATGAGGATGACGTCGTAGTCCGCGATCGCCGGCGCGAGGACGCGCTGCAGGGTCTGCTCGCGGGCCACCTCGTGCACGAGCTGGACCTCGGCGGCCGACAGGTCGATGTTCGAGGGCAGCAGGTCCATGCCGGGCACCCCGCTGGGGACGACCACCTCGCGCAGGTCGACGTCGCGGTCCATCAGCAGGTTGTAGACGGTCAGGTCCATCTCGTGCGGGTTGAGCCCCAGGCCCACGGACAGCGAGCCCTGGGGGTCGAAGTCGACGAGCAGCACCTTGCGGCCGTGCTCGGCCAGCGAGGCCCCGAGGTTGATGGTCGTCGTGGTCTTGCCGACGCCGCCCTTCTGGTTGCACATCGAGATCACGCGGGCGTGACCGTGCTCGGTGAGCGGGCGCGGCTCCGGGAGGTCGGGCATCGGGCGGCCGGTCGGGCCGAGCTTGGCTTCGACGGCGGGGCGCTCGAAGGGAAGGGCGTCGGCCACGTGGTCCTCTCGGGATGCTGCGTCGGGGGAAGGAGCCGGTGAGGGGGTCGGGGAGGGGGTCGGCGCGAGGGGCGGCATCGCGCCGGCGAGCGCGCCGCTGGCTGCCGAAGCCGGGACTCCACCGAAGCTGCCGCCTGCGTTCATCCAACGCTCCCTCATCCACATGTCGACACAACGACTTGTAGCCGACCTCGGCGACTCTAGGTGCGGGCTCCGACAGCGAACAAGCCGAACGCGGAAACCCCCAGCCCGCGGGCGAAATCTGTGCATGGCCTGTGCACGAGCGCCACGCCCGGTGCACAGGCCGGGCCCGCCCTGTGCACAGCCCTGTGGAGAGCGGTCAGTCCCTCGCGGTGGTCGGCGGGGCGCCGTACACGAGGTCCTGGTACTCGGGGTGCCGGTCGATCCAGCCCTTGATGAACGGGCACAGGGGCAGCACCTGCCGGCTGCCGTCGGCGCGGACGTCGTCGAGCGCGAACCGGGCCAGCGCGGAGCCGACGCCGCGGCCCTCGAACTTCTCGTCCACCTCGGTGTGGGTGAAGACGATCAGCCGGTCGGCCAGCTGGTACTCCGCGAAGCCCGCCAGCTCCCCGTCGATGTGCGCCTCGTAGCGGGACGCCTCTGGATTCTTCGAAGTCGCGACATCGGTCATGCCGTCGACACTAGACTGCGGCTGTGCGACCACGGGGGGCCGTGACGGTCTTGCTGGCGGGGTTGCTCACGGGGGGATTGTTCGCGTCCGGGGCCACCCCCGCGTTCGCGCGCCCCGAGCACCTGGCCCGGACCGCGGAACGAGGGGTCACGACGGTCACCGCCCGCCTCGCTCCCCCGGTCGTCACCGCTGGCGAGCCGGCGGCGCTGGTCGCCCAGCTCTCGCCGGCCCAGCAGGGCCGCCCCGTGACGGTCGAGCGGTACGTCGGCGGCGCCTGGGCGCCGCTCCTGGACGGCACCGCCAACGCGGCCGGCCGCGCCGTCGTCCCGCTGGACACCACCCAGCCCGGCACCCAGCGGCTGCGTGTCGTCGCCGAGGCCTGGAACGGCGGGCCCGCCTCCGCGCCGTCGCGCGCGGTGACCCTGACGGTCACCACACCCGACCAGTGCACCCCGCGGACGCCGCTCGCCGACCCGGACGCCGACCTCGCGGCCCGCTGCCTGGCCGCCCGGCTGGACCGCTGGAAGGGCGCGGGCCTGATGGGTGTCGGTCAGCAGCTCAACATGTCCAGCGCGGCGTACACCGCCCCGCTCGCCGCCCTCGGCAGCCGCCGGGTGCCGGTGGTCGGCTTCGACCTCTGGGAGCTCGGGAAGACCCGCACCTACGAGTTCCCGTTCTTCGACCAGGCGTTGGCGGACCTGGTCGCGATGGCCCAGGGCGGCGCCGTGCTCACCGCGTCCTGGCACGCGCCCAACCCGCACACCGGCCGGGAGTACAACGACCGCAGCTGGCACAGCTTCGGCGCCCTGCTCGACTCCGCCACCCCCGAGGCGCAGGCGTTCTGGGCGGGGTACGACGAGCAGCTGGCGGTCCTCGCGGCGCTCCAGGCCGAGGGGGTGGCGATCGTGTTCCGCCCGTTCCACGAGGTCAACGGCGACTGGTTCTGGTGGGGCCGGCCGAACGCCGCGGCGTTCACGAAGGTCTACCACCAGCTGCAGGAGCGCGCCTGGGCCGCCGGGGTGCACAACGTGCTGTGGGGCTACTCGTTCGCCGCCGCCAACCGCCCCGGCATCGTCGCCCCCGAGAAGCTGCTGCCCGCCCGCGTCGACGTCGCCGGCATCGACTCCTACTACCCGTCCACCGGCAGCCACCGCGGCGGCCAGGCGCCGTCGATGGCCGGGTACGCCGCGGTCGCGAAGCGGGTCCCCCGGATGGCGTTCACCGAGATCGGCCCGTCGGCCGACAAGAAGCAGAGCTGGAAGCCGTCGGTGATCACCGCCACCGCCAAGGCCCAGCCCCGCAGGCCGCTCTGGGCGCTGCTGTGGGTCGACGACGCCTCCGGCTACAAGCAGATCTCGTCGCTGAACGGCGGGTTGTCCTGGCTCGACTCCTGCCCGTTCGGGTTCTGCCCGGTCCGCTGACTCGGTCCTCGATTGCGCCGAGACCGTCAGCCGCCCAGCCGGCGCATCGCGGTCGCGCGCAGCACCAGCTCGCCGACCTCGTCGGAGGCGTCCAGGTCGGCCTGGGCCTCGATCACCCAGTCGTGGTGGCCCTCGGGGTCGTGGACGGTCTGGGTGACCTGCCAGGTCCGGCCGGTCTCCTCGACGCGCAGCAGCGCCGGGCCGCGCGCGTCCGCGTCCAGCAGCACCCGGTCGTGCTCGGCGTAGTACTCCTCGATCGCCTCGTCCCACGCGGACCGGGTCATCACGACCTCCCCCGGCGGGTCGGTCCGGTCCGCGGCGGCCCGCTCCATCGCCATCAGCCCGTCCAGGTCGTCGCCGGCGACCAGCTCGACCCGGCGGAACATCGCGTTGCGGATCATCACCGCGAAGGCGCGCGACTGCTTCGAGATCGGCCGCGGGGACGGCGGCGGCTCGTGGTGCGCCACGTCCGACCGCACGTGCGAGGGATCGGCCAGCGCCTCCCACTCGTCGAGCAGCGAGGAGTCGGTCTGCCGCACGGTCTCCCCCAGCCACTCGACCAGGTCCTCGAGCTCGGGCGTGCGGTGCGACTCCGGCACGGTCTGGCGCAAGGTCCGGTACGCGTCGGTCAGGTAGCGCAGCACCAGGCCCTCGGACCGGGCCAGCTGGTAGCGCGACACGAAGTCGGTGAACGACATGCCCTGCTCGTACATCTCCCGCACGATCGACTTCGGCTGCAGCGCGTCCTCCGGCAGCCACGGGTGCGTCTGGCGGTAGATCTCGTACGTCGCCTCCAGCAGCTCGGCGAGCGGACGCGGCCAGGTCACCTCCTCGAGCAGCGCCATCCGCTCGTCGTACTCGATGCCGTCGGCCTTCATCTCCGCGACCGCCTCGCCGCGGGCGGCGTACTGCTGCTGCAGCAGGATCTGGCGCGGCCCCTCCAGCACCGCCTCGATCACGGACACGATGTCGAGGGTGTGCTCCTCCGCCTCGGGGTCGAGGACGTCCAGCGCGGCCAGCGCGAAGTGCGCGAGGGGCTGGTTCAGCGCGAAGTCGACGGGCAGGTCGACGGTCAGCACGTAGCGGCGGCCGAGCTCGTCGGGCTCGTCGAGCCGGGTGAGCACGCCCGAGTGCACCAGCGACCGGGCCAGCCGGAGTGCGCGGCGGGCCAGCCGGCGCTGCTGGCGCGGGTCCTCGTGGTTGTCGGTCAGCAGCCGGCGCAGGACCGGGAACGCGTCCTCGTCGCGGGACACGACGTTGATGAGCATCGCGTTGTCGACCTTCATCCGCGACACCAGCGGTTCGGGCTCACCTGCCACGAGCTTGTCGAAGGTCTGCTCGCTCCACACGACGGTGCCCTCGGGCGGCTTCTTCAGCTGCGCCTTCGCGTTCTTCCGCCCGGCGGCCTGCCGCTCGGCCGCCTTGGCCTTGGCCTTCTCGTTCTCGATGACGTGCTCGGGCGCCTGCACGACGACGTACCCGGCGGTGTCGAACCCGGCCCGGCCGGCCCGGCCCGCGATCTGGAGGAACTCCCTCGACCGGAGGATCCGCTGGCGGCTGCCGTCGAACTTGGCCAGCCCGGTGAACAGCACGGTCCGGATCGGCACGTTGATGCCCACGCCGAGCGTGTCGGTGCCGCAGATGACGCCGAGCAGCCCGGCCTGGGCCAGCTGCTCCACGAGCCGGCGGTAGCGCGGCAGCATCCCGGCGTGGTGCACGCCGATCCCGCGCCGCAGCAGCTTGTTGAGGGTCTTGCCGAAGCCGGCACCGAACCGGACGTGGTCCAGGCGGTCGCCGAGCTCGGGCTTGGGGACCCACCCCGCCTTGAGCAGCGTCGTCGCGTGCTCGACGGCGTCCTTCTGGGTGAAGTGCACGACGTAGACCGGCCCCTGGCCGGTCGTCACCAGCTCCTCCAGCGTCTCCGGGAGCGGCGTCATCGCCCAGGAGAAGGTCAGCGGCACCGGCCGTACGGCGTCCGCGACGACCGTGGTCTCCCGCCCGTTGCGCCGGGTGAGGTCCGCGGCCAGCTCCGTGACGTCGCCGAGGGTGGCCGACATCAGCAGGAACTGCGCCTGGGGCAGCTCGAGCAGCGGCACCTGCCAGGCCCAGCCGCGGTCCGGCTCGGCGTAGAAGTGGAACTCGTCCATGACCACGAGCCCGACGTCCGCGGTCGCACCCTCGCGGAGCGCGATGTTGGCCAGCACCTCGGCGGTGCAGCAGATGATCGGGGCGTCGGGGTTCACCGAGGCGTCCCCCGTGAGCATGCCGACGTCGGCGGCGCCGAACTCCGCGACCAGCGCGAAGAACTTCTCGCTGACCAGCGCCTTGATCGGGGCGGTGTAGAACGACACCCGGTCCTCGGCCAGCGCGGCCCGGTGGGCGGCCTCCGCGACCAGTGACTTGCCGGACCCGGTGGGCGTCGCGAGCACGACGTTGTCACCGGCCAGCAGCGCCAGGATCGCCTCCTCCTGGTGCGGGTACAGCGTCAGTCCGCGCTGGGCCGCCGCCGCGGTGATGTCGTCGAGGAGGTCGGCCACCCGCCCATCCTCCCTGACGGGGAAGGCGGCGCCGGCCGCGGAGGGGTCGTCAGCAGCCGCGGGCGGCGTGGCGCGACAGCCGGTGCCCGCTGACCGTCGGGCGCCCCGAGTCGATGGGGAACCCGCGCTGCCAGTCCGAGACCAGGCTCGCCTGGTTCATCTCCTGCTGGCCGTCGCCCTCCAGCGAGAGCCGCAGGGTCATCGGCACGCCGGGGATCGCCGCGCGGTCCGTGACCGAGCCGACCGGCTTGCCGTCGAGGAACCAGGTGATGTGGGTGCCCGAGACCTCGACGGCGACGGCGTACGCCGAGCGCAGCGGCGTGGCCGAGGCGGTCGTCGCGCCGCTCCAGCGGTACTTCGGCGAGCGGACCCCGAACTGCACCCGGCGGGAGAACGGCGTGATCCTGGCGATCTCGATGTTGTGCTTGCCGCAGTCGTAGTCGGCGGCCTTGGCGGGGACGAGCTCGGCCAGCACGCCGTACGCGCGGCCGCCGGACTCGTACGCGCCGCGGATCCGCATCCGGGCCTCCCACCGGCCCTGCGCCGCGGCGTTCCCGTGCAGCGTGGCGCGGGTCGTGCCGAAGTCGCCGGGGCCGGCTCCGTAGAACCTCTTGCTGTCGAGGGTCAGCTGGCCGTTCTGCTTGCTGACCCGGCCGGCGCCGTCGGTGTAGTCGACCCAGTGGCCGCGGTCCCGGGTGCCGCGGGTGGGCCCGCCGGTCAGCGACTGGCCGTGCTCCCAGGCGAAGTCCCAGTACAGCGGGTACCACCGGTACCGCTCGCTGGCGGTCGGCGTCGGCGCGCCGCTGCCGAACATGGCGCTGCCGGGCGGCGGCAGCGACACGCTGGCGAGCGCGGCGCGGCGCAGCTCCTCGTAGCGGGCCGCCGCCTCGGGCCCGACGTACACGTAGAGCGGGAACGACTGGGTCCAGCCGATCGCGTTGCCGTCCTCCCGGTAGTCCTCCTCGCGGACCCGGAAGACCGCGACGCCGGGCTCCTCGGTGAGCCCGGCGAACCGGCCGAGGCCGTCGTCGCCGACGGTGGTCGTCGCGACCTTCGACCAGGTGTCGCCGTCGACGCGCCGCTGCAGGGTCAGCGTCCGGCCGGCGAAGACCGGGAGGCCGCGCGAGGAGGGGCTGCGGAAGATGTCGTCGGGGGTGGTGTCGACGGTGATGCCGAACGCGCGGCCGGCCGGCACGAGTGCGGGCTCACCGGTGTTGTTCGGCGGCTGCCCGGTGACGCGCAGGGTGAGGTCCTGGGTCTTGGCGACGAACAGCCGCGACGGCGACAGGTGCCGACCCGCCTTCACGCGGTACCGGATGTTGAACATGCCGGGCGCCGGATAGGAGAAGGAGAAGCTGCCGTCGGCCCGGGTGCGGGCGCGGAAGCCGTCGACCGTGGTCCACCGGTCACCGGGGCGTCCCATGTGGAGCTGGAGGACCAGGGTCCGCGCGCCGGGCGCCCCCACGCTGCCCGTCCACGTCAGGCGCTGGCCGCCGACGTACGTCGCCGGCGAGACCGACAGCGCCGGGGCGCCGGCGCGGGCGCGGGCGTGGGCCGGCGCCGCGGGAGGCAGCGTGACCAGGGCGAGGCCGGTGAGCACCGGCACGAGGGCGGCGAGCGCCACCAGCCAGCGGCGGGACCGGTCCGGGGTGCGGAGCGAGGAGAACGGGAGCACGTCTGCAGTTATCGGCCGGCGACCCCCCGATCTTGACGGGTTCCGGCGCCGGAGCCGTCACCCGGTCGCCGGGTCAGTCGCGGGCGCGCGGGTGGGCGGTGGCGAAGACCTCGCGCAGGTTGTCCACGGTGACCAGGGTGTACACCTGGGTGGTGGTCACCGACGCGTGCCCCAGCAGCTCCTGCACGACGCGGACGTCGGCGCCGCCGTCGAGGAGGTGGGTCGCGAACGAGTGGCGCAGCGTGTGCGGCGAGACGTCCCGGGTGACGCCGGCGCGCTCGGCGGCCCGGACCAGCACCGCCCAGGCGGACTGCCGCGACAGCCGGCCACCGCGGGCGTTGAGGAACAGCGCCGGCGTGCCCTTCCCCGCCGCGACCAGCTCCGGCCGGCCGCGGACCAGGTAGGTGTCGACCGCCTCGCGGGCGTACGAGCCGACCGGCACCAGGCGCTCCTTGCTGCCCTTGCCGCGGAGCAGGACCGTGCCGTCCACCATGTCCAGGTCGTCGACGTCGAGCCCGACCGCCTCGGAGATGCGAGCGCCGGTGCCGTAGAGCACCTCGAGCAGCGCGCGGTCCCGCAGCGCCAGCGTGGTGCCGGGGGCGCCCGCGGCCTCCAGGATCGCCTCCACGTCGGCCAGCGGCAGCGCCTTCGGCAGCCGCTTGGCCGGCGCCGGCGGCTTCACCCCGCTGGCCGGGTCCACGGTCGCGAGGCCGTCGGCGACCGCGAACCGGTGGAACCCCCGCACCGCCACCACGGTGCGGGCCGCGGAGGTCGAGCTCAGCGCCGGGTGCCCCTCGCCGCCCTCCCGCAGCCGCACCAGGAAGCCGGACACGGTGGCCTCGCTGACCGAGCCCAGGTCCTCGATGCCGACCTCGGCGAGGTACTCCAGGTACCTGCGCAGGTCGCGCCGGTACGACGTCAGCGTGTTCGCCGCCAGGCCGCGCTCGACCGAGAGGTGGTCGAGGTAGGTGCGGACGGCCCGCTGGAGGTCGTTCATGTCCTTCGGGTTTAGGCGAGCACCTCGTCCAGGGGGACGGCGTCGATGCCCACGGCCTCGCCGACCGGGCCGTTCGTGAGCCGGCCGTCGTAGGTGTTCAGGCCGAGCGCCAGCGAGCGGTCGTCGCGCAGCGCCTGCCGCCAGCCCTTGTCGGCCAGCGCGACGGCGTACGGCATGGTGGCGTTGGTCAGCGCGTAGGTGCTGGTGTTCGGGACCGCGCCCGGCATGTTCGCCACGCAGTAGAACGTCGAGTTGTGCACCTGGTACGTCGGGTCGTCGTGCGTGGTCGGGTGCGAGTCCTCGAAGCAGCCGCCCTGGTCGATCGCGATGTCGACCAGCACCGAGCCCGGCTTCATCCGCGAGACCAGGTCGTTGGAGACCAGCTTCGGCGCCGCGGCGCCGGGGATCAGCACCGCGCCGATCACCATGTCGGCCTCCATCACCTGCTGCTCGATCGCGAGCTTCGACGAGGCCAGGCCGTGGACCCGGTTGTTGTACCGCCAGAAGGACATCCGCAGCTTGTCCAGGTCGGTGTCGAGCAGCGTCACGTCGGCGCCCATGCCGAGCGCGATGTTGGCGGCGTTCTGGCCCGAGACGCCGGCGCCGATGATGACGACCTTGGCGTTGGCGACCCCGCCGACGCCGCCCATCAGCACCCCGCGGCCGCCCTGGGCCTTCATCAGGTTGTAGGCGCCCACCTGGGGCGCGAGGCAGCCGGCGACCTCGGACATCGGGTACAGCAGCGGCAGCCCGCCGGAGGGCAGCTGCACGGTCTCGTACGCGATACCGGTGACCTTGCGCTTCAACAGCTCCTCGGTCAGCGGCTTGTCCGCGGCCAGGTGCAGGTACGTGAACAGCGTGAGACCCTCCCGCATCCGGTCGTACTCGTCGGGCACGGGCTCCTTGACCTTCAGGACCAGGTCGATGCCGCCGTCGGTGCCCCAGGCCTCCTCGGGCGTGCCGACGATCTTCGCGCCCGCCCCGGCGTACTCGTCGTCGAGGATCTGGGAGCCGACGCCGGCGCCCGTCTCGATGTAGACCTCGTGCCCGTGCGCGACCAGCTCGTGCACGCCGATCGGGGTGATCGCCACCCGGTACTCGTGGTTCTTGACTTCCTTGGGGACGCCGATCTTCACGAATCCTGCTCCTTCTGGTGATCTGTGCCACTTCCTCGGGGCACCGGCGCGAGCCTACTCCCGGCGACGAGCACCGCCAGGGCCAGGTGGGCGTCGGCCAGCCGGCCGGCCACGACGGCGTCGTGGAGGTCGGCGAACGGCACCCAGTCCAGGACCATCTCGGCCTCCTCGTGCTCGAGCTCGAAGTCGCCGCGGCCCACCTCGGTGAGGTCGGTGGCCAGGTAGAAGTGGGACATCTCGGAGGTGATCCCCGGGGAGGAGTACGCCGAGATCAGGTGCGTCCACGACCGGGCCTCGAGGCCGGCCTCCTCGACCAGCTCGCGGCGCGCCACGTCGATCGGGTCCTCCCCGTCGACGTCGAGCAGCCCGGCGGGCAGCTGGACGAGGGTGTGCCGGACGGCGTGCCGGTACTGCCACAGGCACAGCACCCGGTCCTGGTCGTCCATCGCCAGCACGATCGCGGCGCCGGGATGCTCGAGGACCAGCCGCGAGAACGGCTCGTCCTCGGGGTGCCCGGGCCGGCGGATCCGGTCGTTGCGGAGCCGGACCACCCACCCGCCGCCGTCGTACTCGAGGTGGCTCTCGGCCACCGGCCACTGCTCGGGGACGTCGCGGAGGTCGGGCACCCGGATCAGGCGTCCATGCCGTCGGCGTCGACCGGCTCCCGGCGCAGGCCGGTCTCGTCGATCGGGAACCGGAGCTCGCGCTGGCGGTCGATCGCCGCCCCGACCAGGCCCTTGAACAGCGGGTGCGGGCGGGTCGGTCGCGAGCGCAGCTCGGGGTGCGCCTGGGTGGCGATGTAGTACGGGTGGACGTCTCGGGGCAGCTCGACGAACTCGACCAGGTTGTTGTCCGGGGAGGTGCCGGAGAAGACCATCCCGGCCTCCTCGAGCTGCTCGCGGTAGGAGTTGTTGACCTCGTAGCGGTGGCGGTGCCGCTCGTCGATCAGCGCGGCGCCGTACACCTCGCGGGCGATGCTGCCCTCCTTGAGCGCGGCCGGGTAGAGACCCAGGCGCATGGTGCCGCCGAGGTCGCCGGCGCCCTCGACGAACGCCAGCTGCTCGGCCATCGTCGCGATGACGGGCTCCGGGGTGTCCGGGTCGAACTCCGTCGAGCCGGCCTTCTCCAGGCCGAGCACGCTGCGGGAGTACTCGATCACCATGCACTGCAGGCCCAGGCACAGGCCGAGCGTGGGGATGCCGTGGGTGCGGGCGTAGGTGAGCGCGCCGAGCTTGCCCTCGATGCCCCGCACCCCGAAGCCGCCCGGGACGCAGATCGCGTCGACGTCCTGGAGGTTCTTGGCGGCGCCGGCCTCGGTCTGGCACTCGTCGGAGGCGATCCAGCGCAGGTTGACCTTGGCCTCGTGGGCGAACCCGCCGGCCCGGAGCGCCTCGGCGACCGAGAGGTAGGCGTCGGGCAGGTCGACGTACTTGCCGACCAGCGCGACCGTGACCTCCTCGTTGGGGTGGTGGACCCGGCGGAGCAGGTCGTCCCACACGGTCCAGTCGACGTCGCGGAACGGCAGGTCGAGGCGGCGTACGACGTAGGCGTCGAGGCCCTCGCGGTGCAGCACCTTCGGGATGTCGTAGATCGACGGCGCGTCCGCCGCGGTGACCACGGCGTCCTGGTCGACGTCGCACATCAGCGAGATCTTCCGCTTGATCGACGGCGGCAGCTCGCGGTCCGCGCGGCAGACCACGGCGTCGGGCTGGATGCCGACCTGGCGCAGAGCGGCCACCGAGTGCTGGGTCGGCTTGGTCTTCAGCTCCCCGGACGGGCCGATGTACGGCACCAGCGAGACGTGCAGGAAGAAGCAGTTGTCGCGGCCGATCTCGTGCCGGGTCTGGCGCGCGGCCTCGAGGAACGGCAGCGACTCGATGTCGCCGACGGTGCCGCCGATCTCGGTGATGACGACGTCGACCCCGGGACCCCCCATCGCGAGGATGCGGTCCTTGATCTCGTTGGTGATGTGCGGGATCACCTGCACGGTGTCGCCGAGGTAGTCGCCGCGCCGCTCCTTGGCGATCACGCTCGAGTACACCTGGCCGGTCGTGACGTTCGCGATCTGGCCGAGGTCGGTGTCCAGGAACCGCTCGTAGTGCCCGATGTCCAGGTCGGTCTCGGCCCCGTCGTTCGTCACGAACACCTCGCCGTGCTGGAACGGGTTCATCGTCCCCGGATCCACGTTGAGGTACGGATCGAGCTTCTGCATCGTCACGCGCAGACCACGCGCCTTGAGGAGGCTGCCGAGGCTGGACGCCGTCAGGCCCTTCCCGAGCGAGGAGGCGACGCCTCCGGTCACGAATACGTGCTTGGTCGGCGTCCCACTACTCACGGAACTCCATCCTACGTGACGGGCACAGCGCCGTCGGACCCCGACGCACCGAAGGATCCGCCCTGGACCGTGAGGGACCGGATCAGGGCGAGCGTCGCGGTCACCCGGCCGAGCGGAGTGGCCACCCCGTCGACGGTCGCCACCTGGCTCGCGGCCGGCTCCGCGCGCAGGTCCGCGAGCCGGCGCGCGGAGCCCGCGACCACGACCCCGGTGGCCTTGGCCGCGAGGCCCTCGACCACGCCGGACAGGATCGCGGGGTCGACCCGCTGCCCGAGGACGACCAGGACCACGGGCGCGCGAGCGGCACCCTGCGGCGACGTCATCAGCTCGGCGCCGTCGAGGCTCTGCCGGATCGCGGCGGCGTCGGAGCTCGGCAGGTCGTCGCCGGCGACCGCGAGGCCGACCAGCTGGCCGATCCGGACGTACGTCGACGCGTCCTGGCTCACGGCGCCGGCGCCGAGCTGCTTCATGACCTGGCTGCCCAGGGTGTCGACGAGCGACTTCTCGGAGGGGTCGGTGAGCGCCTCGCGCGCGTCGTACGTCCCGGCGACCGACCCGCCGGCGGACTCGATCTCCGCGCCGAGCGCGCTGACGACGTCGCCGTCGGCGCCGGGCAGCACCAGCAGGGAGACCGAGCGGTCCTTGAGCCCGTTGTCGTAGAGGTGGGCCGCGGACGCGGCGGCGAACTCGTCGCCGTACGACGCGGCCTGCCGGGCCGTGCGCTCCTGGGTGGTCGCGGCGGCCGGCCGGTCGTCGCGGCCGAGGTCGCTGAGCGGGCCGCCGCCGAGGACCACCCCCACGGCGAGGGCGAGGAAGACGGCGACGAGGGAGACGATGTGGTGGCGGTACGAGATCACGTGGGAAGTCCCTGGAGCAGATCGGCGAGGGCGTCGAGCCAGTCGTGGCCGACGGGGGTGACGGACAGGGCGGCCGCGAGCGCGACCAGGCCGGCGAGCAGCACCAGCAGCAGGTGCCAGGGTCGGACCCGGCCGGAGTACAGGTGTGGCACGGCGTCGGCGTCGACCAGGCGGTGCCCGACCTTGAGACGGGTCAGGTAGGTGCTGGCCAGCCCGGTGCGTTGCCGGTCGAGGAAGTCGGCCAGCGTCGTGTGCATGCCGACCCCGACGATGACCGCGGCCTCGGCCGCGTCGGCGACGATCAGCGCGGCGTCCTCGGGCGTCGCAGCGGACTCGACCACCGACGGCCGGATGCCGAGCCGCTCCAGCGACTCGAGGTGCGCGCGGCCCGCGCCCCGGTCGGTGCGCACGACGACGTCCCGGGCGGCCTTCAGCGTCGCCGCGCCCGGCAGCTCGGCGTCGTCGGCGTGGGCGTCGAGCACCACGACGTCCGGCCGGAAGCCGGCGGCCCGGAGGGCCTCCGCTCCCCCGCCGACGCCGATCAGCACCGGGTCCTGCTCGCGCAGGAACCTACGGATCCCGGCCAGCTCCCGCTCGTGGTCCTGGCCCCGGACCACGACCACCACCGGACGGCCGGCGACCGACGTGTGCAGCCGGGGCACACCGCGGCCGTGCAGCAGCAGGTCCTGCTCCCGGCGGAGGAACTCGGTGCTGTTGTGCGTGAACGTCTCGAGCTGGGTGACCAGCCCGCCGCGAGCGGCCTCGAGCTCCGTCTCCACGGTCGCGGCGTCGACGGCGCGACCGGCGGCGAGCAGCACCTCGCCGTCGTACACGGAGCCGTCGTGCAGGCGCACGGTCCGCCCGTCGCCGACCGCCGCGAGGCCCGCCGCGCCGATGCCGTCCACGAGCGGGACGCCGGCGTCGACCAGCACCTGGGGCCCCAGGTTCGGGTAGCGGCCGGAGATCATCGGCACCGCGTTCACCACGGCGGCCACCCCGGCGTCGACGAGCGCCTGCGCGGTCGCGCGATCGAGGTCGACCTGCTCGAGCACGGCGATGTCACCCGGGCGGAGCCGGGGCACCAGGGTGCGGGTGCGGCGATCGACGCGGGCGGTGCCGACGAGGCCGGGGAGACCGACGGCGGGACGTTGACGTACAGGCATCCTCATGACCCGGCCATGCTGCCAAACCGGAGCGGCCGATCCGCGGACCGGCCGATGCCGGGCGCGTCAGCGCTCGGTCTGCGCCACGTCGAGGAGCTCGCGGGCGTGCGCCAGAGCGGTGTCGGAGTCGGCCAGGCCGGCGAGCATCCGGGACAGCTCGCGCTCGCGCTGCGCGTCGTCGAGGACGGTGAGGCCGGAGCTGGTGACCGTCCCGTCGGAGGACTTCTCGACCACGACGTGCCGGTCCGCGTAGGCCGCGACCTGGGGCAGGTGGGTCACGACCAGCACCTGCGCGCTGCGGGCCAGCTGGGCCAGCCGCCGGCCGACCTCGACCGCCGCCGCACCGCCCACGCCCGCGTCGACCTCGTCGAACACGAAGGTCGGGACCGGGCTGGTGCCGGCCAGCGCGACCTCCAGCGCCAGCATCACGCGGGACAGCTCACCGCCCGACGCGCCCTTGGCGAGCGGCCGCGGCTCCGAGCCGGTGTTCGCGGCCAGCATCAGCTCGACCTCGTCGGCGCCCGCGGAGGTGAACCGGTCGGTCGTGCGCACGTCCACGGTCAGCCGGGCGTGCGGCATCGCCAGCAACGCCAGCTCCGCCGTCACCTGCTCGCCGAGCCGGGCGGCGGCCTCGGCCCGCGCGGCGGACAGCGCGGCCGCCGCGGCCGCGCGCTCGCCCCGCAGCACCTCCTGCTCGGCGCGCAGCTGCTCGATCCGCTCGTCGGTGTGGTCGAGGTCGAGCAGCCGGGTCGACGCCCGCTCCGCCCAGGCCAGCACCTCGTCGATGGTCTCGCCGTACTTGCGGGTCAGTGCGGTCAGCGCGGCGCGCCGATCCGACACGCCGGCCAGCCGCGCGGGGTCGGTGTCGATGCGGGCGGCGTACGACGCCACGTCGGCCGCGAGGTCGGAGAGCAGGTAGGTGATCTCCGCCAGCCGGTCGGCCAGCTCGCCAGCCTCGGCGTCGTGCTCGCGGACGCCGTCGAGCAGCGTGCGCGCCGCGGACGTGGTCGCCAGCGCGTCCGGGTCGCCCTGCTCGCTGGAGAGGGCCTCGCGGGCCTGCTCCGCGGCGGTGCGCAGCGTGTCGGCGAACCCGAGGCGGGACTCCTCGGCGGCGAGCGCGGCGTCCTCCCCCGGCTCCGGTGCGACCGCCTCGATCTCGCCGAGGCCGAACCGCAGCAGGTCGGCCTCCTGCGCCCGCTCGCGGGCGGTGGTGACCACGTCGTCGAGCTCGCGCTCGGTCGCCTCGAGCCGGTGGTGGAGGTCCTGGTAGGTGGCCAGCAGCCCGGCGACCTCCGCACCCCCGAACCGGTCGAGGGCGTCGCGCTGCGCGCGGGCCTGCAGCAGCCGGTGCTGGTCGGACTGCCCGTGCACGGCCACGAGGGGCTCCGCGATGCCGGCCAGCGACGAGACCGGCACCGACGCACCGCCCACGAAGGCCCGCGACCGCCCCTCGGCGGACACGTTGCGGGCGAGCACCACCCGGTCGTCCTCGACCTCGCCGCCGACCTCCTCGACCGCCGCGGCGAACTCGCTCAGCGCACCGACCCGCACCACGCCCTCGACACGCGCGGAGCGGGCACCGGTGCGCACCGCGCCGCTGTCGGCCCGGCCGCCGAGCAGCAGGCCGAGCGCGGTGACGATCATGGTCTTGCCCGCGCCGGTCTCACCGGTGATCACGGTCAGGCCGGGGCCGAGCTCCAGCGTCGAGGAGTCGATCACGCCCAGCTGGCCGATCCGGATCTCCTCAAGCATCGCCCGACCCCGTCGGTCGCCGGCGGCGCTCCGTCGAGCCGCGCCACCCTTCGACCGGCAGGCCGAACTTGGCGACCAGCCGGTCGGTGAACGGAGCCTGGTGCAGGCGCACCAGGCGCACCGGGGTCCCGCCGCGGCGCACCTCGATCCGCGCGCCCGGCGGCAGGTCAATCGCCCGCCGCCCGTCGGCCCACAGCACGCCGTACCCGTCGGTGCGGGCCAGCACCTCGACGGCCAGCACCGAGCTCGGCGAGACCACGAGCGGCCGCGCGAACAGCGCGTGCGCGCTGATCGGCACCATCAGCAGCGCCTCCACTCCCGGCCAGACGATCGGGCCACCGGCGCTGAAGTTGTACGCCGTCGACCCGGTCGGGGTCGCGCACACCACGCCGTCGCAGCCCCACCGGGACAGCGGGCGGCCGTCCACCTCGACCACGACCTCGATCATCCGCTCGCGCGCGGCCTTCTCGACGCTCGCCTCGTTCAGCGCCCAGGTGCGCGCGACCACCTCCCCGTCGCGCTGGACGGTCACGTCGAGCGTGAGCCGGTCCTCGATGGTGTAGCGGCGGCCGACGATCGCGTCGATCGTCGACTCCAGGTCCTCGTACTCGGCCTCGGCGAGGAAGCCGACGTGTCCGAGGTTGACGCCCAGCACCGCCGTGCCCTCGGCGCGGGTCAGCTCGGCGGCCCGCAGGATCGTCCCGTCGCCTCCGATCACCACGACCAGCTCGCAGCCGGCGCTCGGGGAGTCGCCCTGGGCGACCTCGATCGCGCCCGGCGCGGCCTCGAGCCCGAGGTTGCGGGCCTCGTCGGCCAGCAGCCGGACCACCAGCCCGTGGGCGGTCAGCAGCTTCGCGAACGCGCGCGCCACCTCGCGCGCCTCGTCCCGCCCGGTGTGGGCGACCAGCAGCACGCGCCGGACCGGCGGGGCCGGCGGGGTCGGGCTCGTCACGGGTCCACCCTCTCACCCGCCGTCCCCGGCGGGGCGGCGGCGCGCACCGCGGTGTGGATGGCCTCGTCGTCCAGCAGGGCCGGACCGCGCCGCAGCCAGAGGAAGAACTCCACGTTCCCGGACGGCCCCGGCAGCGGGCTGGTGGCCACCATCCGCGCTCCCCACCCGCGCGCCGCGGCGGCGGCCGCCACGCTGGCCACGGCCTCCGCGCGCAGCGCCGGGTCGCGCACGACCCCGCCCTTGCCGACGCGGTCCTTGCCGACCTCGAACTGCGGCTTGACCATCAGCGCCAGGTCGCCGTCCGGCGCCGTCACGCCGAGCAGCGCGTCGAGGACCAGCTCCAGCGAGATGAAGGACAGGTCACCGACGACGACGTCCACCGGGCCGTCGGTGATCTCGGTGGTCAGCTCCCGCACGTTCACCCGATCGCGGACCAGCACCCGCTCGTCGGACTGCAGCTTCCACGCCAGCTGCCCGTAACCCACGTCGACGGCGACCACCTGGGCGGCCCCGTGCCGCAACAGCACGTCGGTGAACCCTCCCGTCGAGGCGCCGGCGTCCAGGCAGCGGCGGCCGGCGACCACGAGCCCGGCCGGCTCGAACGCCGCCAGTGCCCCGGCCAGCTTGTGCCCGCCCCGGGACACGTACTCCGGGCGATCCGGGTCGGCCGCCACCACGATCGCGACGTCGGTGGTCACGCCGGTCGCCGGCTTGGTCGCCACCGCGCCGGACACGGTCACCCGCCGCTGCGCGATCAGCTCGCTCGCGTGCTCACGCGAGCGCGCCAGGCCGCGGCGGACCAGCTCGGCGTCCAGGCGCAGGCGTCGCGGGGGCACGTCAGGCGCGATCGGCGCCGGGGTCGTCGCCGGAGTCGTCGCCGAGGTCGGTGGCGTCGAGGGCCCGGCGCAGCCGGTCCTGGGCCGCCTCGAACACGCCCACGTGCTCCTCGATGGGCCGCTCCTCGAGCTCCTCGACGGCGACGATCACCCCGTCGACGCCGGCGATCCCCGTGCGCACCCGCTCCGGCTCCGGCGGCACCGTGTCGGGCTCGGCAGGGTTCTCCACCGGGCCGGGGAACTCGGGGTCCTCAGTCATGTCCCGAGGCTATCGCGCGGGTGCCTCGACGCCCGACAGGTGCACCGGCTCCCCGCTCTCGTCCAGGTGGGCCCACGCCGCCTCGGCGACCGCGCGCCACCAGTCCGCCGGGTCCCCGCGTCCGGTCACGACCAGCGCTCCGTCGTCGACCGACGCCCGCCAGCCACCCAGCGCGAACGCCCGGCCGTCCGCGACCGGTGCCTCGTGCGCCACGAGCAGGCCGCCGAGGTCGGGTGCCAGGTAGGTCGGCCGCTGCTCCGGCGGAGCCGCGACCAGCTCGGGCAGCCCGGTGACCCCGGTGAGCACCAGCAGCGAGGCCAGGCCGGCGTTCCGAGCGCCCAGGATGTCGGTGTCCAGCCGGTCCCCCACCATCAGCGGACGCTCGCCGCCGACCCGGCGGACCGTCTCGTCCAGGAGCGGGCGTGCCGGCTTGCCGGCGACGTCCGGCTGCACGCCCGCGAACCGGCGCAGCATGTCCACCAGGACCCCGTGCCCGGGCGCGAGCCCGAACTCCGCCGGGAACGTGAGGTCGGTGTTGCTGGCCACCCACGGCAGACCGTCGCGGATCCGCACCGCCGCGCGCATGATCTCCGCCCAGCGCACGTCCGGGCTGTACCCCGTTGCGATCGCGACCGCCTCGTCGTTCGCGCCGACCGGCACCAGGCCCTCGGCCTCCAGGGCCTCGCGCAGCCCCTCCGCACCCAGGGCCACGATCCGCGCCGCCCGCCCGAAGCGGTCGGCCAGGAGCCGAGCCGCCGCCTGGGACGACGTCACCACGTCGTCGGACTCGGCCTCCACTCCGAGGTCGCGGAGGTGCGCGGCCACCTGCTCCGGCGGCCGGGACGCGTTGTTGGTGATGAACGCCAGCCGCATCCCCGCGGCCCGTGCCTTCGCCAGGTGCCCGGGGGCGCCCGGGACGGCGGCTCCGCCCACGTAGACCACGCCGTCGAGGTCGAGCATCGCGAGGTCGTGGACCCGGCACAGTGCCTGCGCTGACGAGCCGAGCACCCCTGCCTCCTCACGGTACGGACGTGCTCGCACCCTACGATGCTCCGATGGATGCCGGCTCCCTGGTCCCCCCGCCCCACGTGGCGCGACCGCTGCGGCTCCTTCCGTTCCGGGGGCTCACCCTGGCGCCCAAGCGGATCGGCGCGCCCTCCTCGGTGCGCGCCTTCACGCGGCCGTACCGCGACGTCGCGGACCGGTTGCAGCGCTGGGAGCGCCGCGGCGAGCTGAGCCACGACGAGGCCCCGGCCGTCTACCTCCACGAGTACACCTCCGGCGCCCTCTCCGTGCGCGGCCTGGTCGGCGCGCTGGACATCTCCCGCCCGGCCACCGGACGCGACGACGTCGCGGTCTTCCCGCACGAGGGCGTCCACCCCGCGCAGGCGGCCGAGCTGGCTGCGCGGATGTCGGAGATGCAGACCAACCCGGCCCCGATCCTGCTCGTGCACCGCGGCCCGGAACCGCTGCGCGACCTGATGGACAACCTGCAGCGCCGAGACCCGCTGCGCGAGTTCACCGACCGGGGCGGACAGCACCACCGCGTCTGGGCGATCCGCGACGAGCACCACCAGGCGTTCCTGGGCCGCTGCCTGGAGCCGGCGCGCGCCGTGATCGCCGACGGCCACCACCGGTACGCGGCGTACCTCCGGATGCAGCAGGACGACCCGCGGGCCGCCACCGGCGCGGGCCTCGCGATGCTCGTCGACCAGGACGACACGCCCCTGTACCTCGGGCCGATCCACCGCGTCCTGGGCCACGTGACGATCGACGGGCTGCGGACCGCGGCGGAGCGGACCGGCGCCACGTTCCGGCTCGCGGACGCCGCACCGGCTGTGGCGGCGCTGGCTTCGGACACGCTCGTGGCGACCGACGGCCGGAGCTGGGCGACCGTGCGGCTCGAGGTGCCGGCGGACCGGCTGGCCGTCGAGGTCCTCCACGAGAGGCTGCTGCCCGCCGTGACCCCGCGCCCGACCCGGGTCGCGTACCACCACGCCGTGGACGATGCGCTCACCGACATCGCGAGCCGTCCCGGCCTCGCGGTCCTGCTGCCCGCGCCCGGCTTCGGGCAGGTGCTCGCCACCTGCCGTGCGGACCGGTTGCTGCCCGAGAAGGCCACGTCGTTCCAGCCCAAGCCCAGCGTCGGAGTGCTCATCCGCTCGCTGCGCGACGAATGACCCTGCCCGCGGACATCTCCACCTCGACCCGGGACGCCACCGCGCCGCCGGCCCGGAAGAACCGCCGGTGCAGCTCACCGGTCACCTCCACCACGTCGTCGGCCGACCACCCGCTCACCGAGCGGCGCGCCTTCACCGACCACGCGGCGCACTCGATGGCGTCCACCGCCTGACGGGACCGCGCCGCGCTGCGCCGACGCGGAACGACGACCCGGAACGTCCAGACGGAGTCGCCGCTCGGTAGCACCCGCTCCTCGGGTGCCTGGGAGAGCCGACCGACCAGGTGGACCTCGTTCGTGGCCAGGTCCATTGCCCGGTTCGTTGCTTCGCTCTTCGCCTCTGACTTCGGTGCGGACATCGCACATCACCTCCGGACCGCAGGCAACGCGGTAGGACCGACAGCCGCCGGCTCGAGCGAGCTCGCCTGTGCACGGGCCTGCGGGAGGCCTCACCTGTGCACACGACGTGGGCCGAACTGGCCCGAAATGACGAGCAGGGCCACCCGTGAACGGGTGGCCCTGCTCTGAAAAGTATGTCCGGCGGCGTCCTACTCTCCCACAACCTCTCGGTTGCAGTACCATCGGCGCTGAAAGGCTTAACTTCCGGGTTCGGGATGGGACCGGGTGTTTCCCTTTCGCCATGGCCGCCGTAACTCTTGCGATCGTCGCCCGTGGTGAATTCACACGGACGTCGACCAAGTATTCAGTTGATCGTCAGATCTGATTGTGGACGCGAGACAACCCTTTGTAGGTTCAATTGAGGGTTTGTGGGACAAGCCCTCGGCCTATTAGTACCGGTCGGCTGGGCATTGCTGCTG
>NZ_BAAAJE010000027.1:11983-27328 GCF_039526625.1 Nocardioides aquiterrae | reverse complement strand
CCGCGCCCACGACCCGAAGTACCGCACCACCTACCACCCCAACGGCGACGTCACCTTCCACCGGCGGACGTGATGACACCCTCAGACCGACGGTGGCGCCAGGACTCTGCTGCCCGAAGAAGCGCGGGAAGCGCACTCGTCGCGGCATGACAGTGATCGAATAGCCTGCGGCCATGGTCGCCCGGATTCCGATCGCAACCGCTGCACTCGTGCGCACCGGTCTCGTGCTGATGGCGCATCGGCATCCATCACGCCGGTGGTATCCCGACTGCTGGGACCTCGTCGGAGGACATGTGGAACCGGGCGAATTGCCCCACCAGGCAGTCAGCCGGGAGTGCCTCGAGGAACTCGGGGTCCGCATCCACGATCCCCAACCGATCCCCATGGCGTGCAGCGATCCGACGCTCGACATGTACGCGTTCCTGGTCACGCGGTGGGACGGAGAACCTGTCAACGCCGCACCCGAGGAGCACGACGATCTTCGCTGGTTCCGGGCCGGCGACCTCGCCGACTTGAAGTTGGCCGACCCAGCCAGCCTGTCGAGCATCCTGAACGCCGTCCAGAGCACAACCGATTAGCCGCTGCCACGGCGACTGTCGCTCATCGGCAGATCCGGCCGGGCGCGGATGCGGGCACCGCGCGAACATCGCCTGCCCAGCTCGGCGATGGGTCGCCACCCGTTTGCGCACGGACCGATCCGCCCTCAGCGGCGCCAGGCACGCAGCTTCCGCGCGGGGGCGTCGGCGGCGGGCGACTCGGTCTGCTCCCACACGCGCCGCCACTGGGCCACGGCCGGGCCGGACGGGTCCGGGATCGACCCGGCGGCGACGCGACGCCGCGCCTCCCACCAGGTGGTGCGGTCCTCGTCGAGGAGCGCGGCCACGGCGTCCTTGATCCGCGGCGCGAACTCGCGCACCGACTCGTCGGCGCCGCACACCAGCGGCTCGCCGAAGCGGATGGTCAGCTGGCGGCGGCCCGGCGCCGGCCACCCGGCGCCGCGCGGCATCGCCGCGAACGTGCCCCGGTGCGCGACCGGGACGACGGGGACGCCGTGCTCCTTGGCCAGGAAGGCCGCCCCCATGCGGAACTTGCCCACCCAGCCGTCGGTGGAGCGGGTGCCCTCGGGGTAGATGACCAGGCTCCAGCCGTCGGCCAGCACCTCGGCGGGGGTCGCGGCCATGGTGCCGCCGCGGCGGTCGATCGGGAACGTGTTGAACAGCAGCACCGAGCCGACGGCGCGCCACCAGGTGTCGAAGAAGTAGTCCGCCGCCGCTGCCACCGCCGTACGCCGGCGCCACTCGTCGGGCAGCGACAGCAGGATCAGCGGGGTGTCGAGGTGGGAGGCGTGGTTGGACACGAAGATGACCGGGCCGTCGACCCGGTCCAGGACGTCCAGCCCCTCGACACGGGTGCGCACCTGCGAGCGGAACAGCGGCTCGAGCCCGACCTTCTGCGCCACCTCGCGGGCGGCCATCGCGGGGCGGCGCCGCGACCAGTCGGTGCGGAACACCGTCGACCGGGCAGCCGGCACCCACTCCTCGGCCGAGCGCGGGACCTGCGCCCGGCGGCCCCAGCGCCAGCCTCGGGCGACGGTGCGGACGTCCGACACGGTCTCCTGGAGGAAGTTCGTCATCGCACGTCCGCGAGCAGGTGCGGCGGGTTGTGCAGGTAGGTGATCGACGGCGACGTGCCGACGGTCCCGGAGGCCATCTCGAGCGCGTCGGCCAGCGTGGACGCCGCGCGGAAGCCCAGCCGGGCGGCGGCCCGCCGGTCGGCGCCCACCCAGATCACCTCGTCGACGTGGTCCATGGCGTGGGCGGCCCAGTACCACATGTAGAACGGGTGGACGCCGTGGTAGGCGTGCGAGGTCCGGTAGAGGTGGATGTACCAGGGGTCGTGCGCGAACTGCTTCTCGTACTTCTCCCCCACCACCACCGGGTCCGTCGACTCCGCGAGGACCTCCTCGTAGAAGTCCACGTACGACGGGTGGTGCAGCTGGTTGAAGCCCTCGTTCAGCGGGTGGTACAGGATCACCGCGCCGCCCTTCCGGACGACCGGCTGGCCCCGGTAGGAGTTGAAGTAGTAGCCCAGGCCCATGCAGGTCGCGAGGATCGGGTTCATCGACGAGTTCACGTTGTAGGGGCCGAGGTACGGCACGCCCATCACCAGCACGTCGGACTGTCCCTGGACCTCGACCAGGTGCTGCTGGTGCACCTTCTCCAGCGTCCGCTCGTGCACCGCCTCGACCTCGCCGGCGTTCACGCCGGTCAGCCCGTAGACGGACCGCATGTCGTGGAACATCTTGTGCCGCAGCTTGTGCGGTGCCGCCGCCAGGCCGCGGCGGACGCCGAGCATCGTGGCCTGGTCGCGCACGGACCACTCCCACTCGCGCTTCTGCAGGAAGTCGAAGGGCTTGGGGAAGACGTCGTTGTTGAGCGTCGTCTCGATCTGGAACACCTTGACGTGCTCCTTGATCAGCCGGCCCATCCGCCAGGCCGAGTGGTGCATCGCCGAGTGCTTGTGGTCCATGAAGGACCGCGAGTGCACCATCGTCTTGGCGTTGTGGTGGTGGCGCAGGGAGTTGTACGACGCGAGCCCGATGCCGACCGACTTGTGCCCGCCGTCCATCGCGACCAGGTTCACGTTCACGTAGACCAGCAGGTCGGACTCCGCCGCGCGCTTGCTGATCTCGACATCCTCGCCCTTGTCGGTGGTGCCCAGGTGGGCGAGGTTGTCGCGGTCCTCGGCGTCGAAGTTGTACAGCTGCCCCTGCGGGTAGAACGACCGGAACACCCGCTCGCCGACGATGTGCTTGAGCTCCGCGGCGGTCATCCGCCGGTGCAGAGCGTTGGCGGCGATCAACCGGACGTCGTCGACTCCCGCCTCCGCGGCCATCGTGAGCACGTGCTCGATCACCCGGCCCCGGATGTCGGGAGCCTTCATGGTCGGCAGCGGGAGCGACAGGTCGTCGAACGCGATCGTCAGCCGCATCCCCGCGAACAGCAGCGCCGGCAGCGGCTCGGAGTCGTGCGGGTGCAGCAGCGCGTCGCGGATCGCCGCGTCCACGTCGGGCACGGCCGGGAGCGACTCGGGCGGGTACACGACCCGGGTGCCCAGCGGGAAGCCGTCCTCCAGCCGGAAGCCCAGCCCCTCGTGGACGACCAGCGGCGGGGTGCGGTCGTCCACCTCGAGGACGAAACCGGGGCGACTCATGGGGAGCTCCTCACTGGGACGAACGGGGGTCGAAGGCGACTTTGGCCGTGCCGAGGCGGCCGGCCGAGTGGGCGTGGTCGAGCGCTTCACGCCAGCGGTGCAGGGGGTAGCTGGCCACGCCCTTGGCCAGCTGCTGGACGGCGTCCGTGGCGACCAGGTCGGTCGCCTTCGCGAACGCGTCGTCGGAGCGGGCCGAGGCGTAGGTGCCGACCACCTCGAGCTCGCGGAACCACGCCGCGGACAGGTCGGCCGGGGCGGGCATCCCGGACAGCACGACGCGGCCGCCGGCGCGGGTCGCCTGCAGCGACGTCTCCAGCGACTGCTTGCTCCCGACGGCGTCGACGGCGACGTCCACGCCGCCCAGGAGGTACGGCGAGCTGAACTCCGGCTCGAGCTGGAAGGCACCCGTCAGGCGGCGTACCCGCCGGAGCACCTCGCCCGGGTCGACCACCTCGGTCGCACCGAAGGTCCGGGCCAGCTCCTTCTGCAGCGGGTGCTTGGCGACCACGATGATCTCGCCGGCGTCGGTGAGCTCGCGCAGCGCGAGGGTGGCGAACAGGCCCACGGACCCGGCGCCGCTGACCAGCACCCGGTCGCCGCTGCGGACTCCGGAGCGCAGCGCCGTGTGCACGGCGCACGCGACCGGCTCGATCAGGATCGCCTGCTCGTCGGAGAAGCCCTCCGGGACGGGGTGCAGCTGGCTGCGGTGCGCGGCGAGCTGCTGGCCCCAGCCGCCGCCGGTGTCCTTGCAGAAGCCGGTCTGAAGGCCGGGCGAGAGGTGCCCGACCGTGATCCGCTCGCAGCGGTTCGTCTCGCCGGCCGCGCACGCGGCGCAGGGCTCGACGCCGCGGGCCGCGCAGGTCAGCACGGGGTCGACGACGACGCGGGTGCCCTTGGGCAGGTCCTCGCAGTCCTCGAGCAGCTCGGCCACGACCTCGTGCCCGGGCACGAACGGCAGCGACACCACCGCCGAGAAGTAGAGGCTGGTCCGTCCCGACAGCGCGCCGAGGTCGGAGCCGCAGATGCCGGACAGCCGGGTGCGCAGCCGCGCCCAGCCGGGGCGGTCGACCCGCGGCTCCTCGATGGTCACCAGCCGCAGCGGCGCCGCGAAGCCGGACAGGACGCCGGGCATCCGGCCGCCGATCGCCTTGCCGGCCATGGTCCGCGAGACCGACCGGAACATCTCCAGCGCGAGCATCACGACCGATCACCCGCCGGGTTGAGCGTGCGGGAGCTCGAGGTCGAGCTCGCCCAGTCGACGATCGTCCACCGGTTGCGGCGGGCGTGCCGGAACAGCGGTACGTCGGGCCGCACGGCGACCGGCTTGCCGACCGCCTCCAGTAGCGGCAGGTCGGAGTGCGAGTCGGCGTAGCCGTAGGACGCGGCCAGGTCGATGCCGTGCTCCGCGGCGTACCCGCGCATCCAGGCGGCCCGCGACTCGCCCACCAGCGGCGAGGTCGCCAGGAACCCGGTGCACACGCCCCGGTGGTCCACCGCCAGCTGGGCGGCCTCGATGTGGTCGAACAGCGGTGCCAGCGGCCGGGTCAGCGGTGCGATCGCACCGGTGATGAGCACCGTCCGGTGCCCGGCGTTGCGGTGCTCGCGGATCCGCCGGACCGCCTCCGGGGAGAGGCGGGAGAGCACGTGGTCGGTCAGGTGCGCGTCGGCGATCGCCTCGAGGTCGGCGAGCCGCGCGCCGGCGTACTCGCGGTAGACCGAGCGCAGGAACGCGCTGCGCTCGCGGCGCTCGGCCCGCACCAGCCCCGGCAGCCGGGCCACCATCCGGCCGAGCTCGGCCACCCGCTCGCCGCCGTGCTGCTCGCGCAGCCGCAGCCACAGGTAGGTCTCGATGACGTTCGACGACAGCAGCGTGCCGTCCATGTCGAAGAACGCCGCCACGGCCCCGCTGCCCTCGGCGACCGGCTTCAGGGTCGGGTCCGCCGCCCGCTTGCGCGCCCGCCGGGCCTCGTCCATCCGGCGCACCGGGGCGGTCACCGCCGGGCAGTGCACGTCCTTGAGGTAGTGGTCCCAGTCGACGACCGCGGTGTCGAACGCGAACCGCTCCCGGTCCTCGGGCGACAGGGACTCGAACAGCGCCAACGTGCGCGCGTCCGAGAAGTGCAGCTCCGCCTGGGCGTACTCGTTGTAGAGGTCGAGGTAGCGGCGCAGGAACTCCAGCCGCCGGCCCTGCTGGTCGAGCTTGCGCGCGAGGTCGCGGGCCCGGTCGCTGCGCGGCGCGTGGCCGACCACGTAGTCGGCGACCTTGTGCGCGCGCTCGCTGGTCACCAGCAGCCGCTCGACGGCCTGCGCCCCCGCGAACCGCCACTCGGGCAGCCGCGCGGCGCCGCGGTCGCCGCCGGCGAACGGGTGCTCGTCGAAGTAGCTGCGCACGTCGTCGTACAGCCGCCGGAAGGTCAGCGGGTTGCGGCCGCCCGACGACACGTGGAAGTACGCCGGGCTGCCCGGCTCGGGCGGACTGGCCAGCACCGCGACGATCGCCGCGACCACGTGGTCGACCGGCACGATGTCGATCACGGTGTCCGCCGACGCCGGGAACTCCGGCAGCTCGCCGCGGCCGTAGGCCAGGATCAGCGGCTCGGCCATCTTGAAGCCCTCGATCCAGCCCGGGTACGGCGTCACGAGCGCGGACTCGATGATGCTCGGCCGGACGATCGACACCCGGTGCTGCTCGGCGTACCGCTCGACGACCCGCTCCCCCAGCGCCTTGGTGAACGTGTAGCAGTCGGTCCAGCCCAGGCTGCGGGCGCGCTCGGTGCCGACCCGCACCAGCTCGGCCTTCACCCACTCCTTGCGGGCGGCCTCGGTGGCCGCGGCGGCCGTGAGCAGGCCGGCCCGGCTGTGGGTCTTCTCCGCCTTCCTCCGCTCGCTCTCCAGCACGTACGACGTGCGCGAGCGGTGCTCGATCGCGGTGCGCTGGGCCAGGCCCCACGCCAGCTCGGCCTCGAGGTCGACGTCGTGGTCGACCGGCGCCTCCGGGATCACGCCCCGGCGGCGGCCGGCGACGTACGCCGTCGAGATGTGCACGTAATGGGGGTCGCTGCCGGTCTCCCGGATCCGGTCCAGGAGGTCGCGGGTGCCGACGACGTTGGTGCGGAAGCCCTCGTCGACCGGCGGGTCGAACGACACGTCCCCGGCGCAGTGCACCACGGCGTCCAGGTCGGTCGGCAGCGCCGGCACGTCGGACAGGTCACCGGAGAGCACCTCGACCCGGCTCGCCGCCTCCTGCACGTCGGCGAAGATCGGCTTCCGCAGCAGCGCCTCGGTGCGGGCCTGCGCGGTCGTCGAGCCCTTCGGCCGCACCAGGACCGTGAGCCGCGCTCCGGGCACCTCGGTGAGCAGCAGGTGGAGCAGCGCCTCGCCCACGAAGCCCGTGACGCCTGTGAGCAGGACGTGCTGTCCGTCGAGCCGAGCCGCCACCGGTGCATCCGTCACCCGCCGTAGTGTGCCCTGCCCGGTAGGTGACGGGCGAGTAACCCTCTCAGTCGGCGGGCCACGCGGCGCCGGTGACCTCCCCGCCGCGGACCTCCACGACCAGCCGGACGTCGGCGGTGCCCTTCTCCGCCAGGGCGTAGCGCCCGGCCGCCACCGCGGGGAAGACCAGCGAGGCCACCGCGCCGCCGACCACCGGCCGGCGGACGACGGCGACGTGCGGCCGGTGCACCGCCCGGAAGGACTCCCCCGCGGGCGCGATCTCGACCTCGCGGCCGGTCATCGCGTCGGGCGCCACCACCACCAGCGCCCCCACGTCGCCGCCGATGTCGAGCAGCACGCTGCCCTGGCCCGCGTGCGGGTTCTCGTGCGCGCTCATGACGCCGCGGTGGTGCCGGGCTCGGTCTGGTACCCGCCCCCGGGCAGGCCGAGGTACGGGAACGCGTCGAGCAGCGGCGCGTTGGTGTCGGTGGTGCCGTCCTGGACGGCGCTCGCGGCCCCGTCGGGCGTGTACGACGGGTCCACCAGCGGGATCGTCAGGCCGGCGACCGCCCGCAGCTCGACGGTGACGACGTCGTCCTCGATCCGGCGACCGTTCGGGAAGCCGGCGGCGTCGCCGCCGACCAGGCCGAGCGGGTTCGGGTCGTCGGCCGGCGGGACCGCGACGTTGAGGCGCAGCATGTCGGCCTGCACCGGGCCGGTGTAGTTCTGGAAGCCCGGCACGACGCCCTGCGGGATGCCGGTCAGCAGGATCGCGTTCAGGTCGGCCCGCGGCCGGTCGTACGCCGCGAGGTTCGGGAACACGCCCGGGTACAGCACCGGCAGCAGCCGGGCCAGCTCGGGCCGGTTGACGTACTTCTCGTAGCGGACGTCGCCGGACGGCCCGACGGCGTTCCAGCGGTCCTTCTCCGCCATCGGCACGATGACCTCGTTGAACAGCGGGTTGCCGAGCCGGCTGACCTGCACCCAGGGGCCGTGGTCGACGTACCGGCCCTGCTTCGAGTCGTAGACGCGGCCCTGGCGGCGGCTGGCCGTCGCCCACACGCCGATGACGGCCTTCGGGTCCAGGGGATCCGTGGGGCGCGCGCCGCCCCGGGTCAGCTCGGTGATCGGCACCTGGATCGCGATCGTGTGCACGTTGTACGACTGCACCGCGTTCACGCCGTTCATCGCGGGCATCGAGATCAGATGCGCCTCGTTGAACGGGCGCAGCGCGCCGAGGTCGAACACGCTGCCGAGATCGACGTGGAACGCGTCCGCGCGCTGGCCGGCGAACACCGACCGTCCGCCGAGCGTGTGCAGCGCCTGCGCGCCGAGCGAGGCGTAGTCGGGGGTGCTCCGCGGGCCCACGTTCACCGGCGGGCAGGCCAGGCCGGTGCCGAGGACCGACTTGTTGCCGTGGCGCACGCGGGTGACCGTGTAGTGCTGGGGCCGGTTCCAGGTCTCGTCGCCGATGTCGGCGATCGGGCCGGTGTTGTAGAGGAACGTCTTGGGGTTGCGGATCCGCGTCTCGAACCGGAACCGGTAGGTGACGTCCGGCTCGCCGCTGCCGGTGTTGCAGACGTGGATCTCGTAGAGCACGTCGTCGCCGAACTCGTAGAAGTTCGGCCCGCCGTCCGGCTTCTGCAACGGGATGAAGTTGGCGATCAGCGTGACCGTGTCCGGGCGGTCCGGGCTCACGAACGCGTAGACGTCGGTGCCGTCGGCGACCGGGTCCTTGGCCATCTCGGGGGCTTCGCGGTGCGAGGACATCACTCGCCTCCCGCCGCGTTGCGGATGCGGGCGGCGAGGTCGCGGTCGTGCACGACCACCTCGCGCTCCCCGACCAGCAGGCGCACCTCGCCGGACCGGTGGTCCGGCACCACCGCGAGCACCGGCTCGCGGGTCGCACCCGGCCTGGTCGTGGCCCCGGCCGCGGCGCCGCCGGTGGCGATCGCGACGGTTCCCGCGGCCGCGCCGACGCCGGCCGCCGCGAGGAACTTCCTTCGGCTCGTCTCGCTCATCTGACCCTCCCTGAGTCCGGCGCGGCCCGGGGGTGAGCCACGTCACACCGGATTCGGAGCGTGTGGCCGCGCGGATTTCAGGTCAGGTGCTTGAGCGCCTCTCGTCTGGACAGCCCGGACAGCCGGTCGCCCAGCCGGTCGACCTCGGCGCGGACCCAGTCCGGGTCCGTCCGCGCGTAGTCGCGCAGGGCCCAGCCCACGGCCTTGCGCAGCCAGAACGTCGGGTCGTCGACGTTCGCCTCGACCGCGTGCCGCAGCAGGTCGGTGTCGGTCGCCTCCCGGTCCCCGACCTGACAGATCACGGCGGCGCGCCGCAGCCACGGGTCGGCGTCGGTCGCCCAGCCGCGCAGCACCGGGGTGAGCTCGGCGCGGTGGGCCGCGAGCGCGTCGCCGACCAGGTGGGTCGCAACGTCGTCCACGACGTCCCACCACGCCCCGGTCACCACCAGGTGCCGGAACAGCGGCACGGACCCGGCGTCCAGCCACGGGCGGGCAGCCCGGTGCCCGGCCAGCGCGAGGGCGGCGTACCGCTCCTCGCGGTACTCCGCGGCGTCCCACAGCTCCCGGACCGTCGCCTCCCACGAGGCCCGGTCCTCCGGCGGGTGCTCGGCCAGCAGCGGCCGCAGGGCCGCCTTCAGCTGCGGCGCGGCCAGGCCCCGGTACGGCATCGCGGACTTCATGTACCGCTGCTGGGCCGCCGCTCGCTCCGGGTCGGCCCGCTCCGCCAGTGCGGCCCGGACGGCGGTCACGAGGGCGAGGTCGGCGGGCACGGCACGAGAGCGTAGTGACCGCCGCATGGGTGGGCGCAGAGGGGATCGAACCCCCGACCACCTCCTTGTAAGGGAGGTGCTCTACCGCTGAGCTATACGCCCGAGGCGCCGGGCCGCGGGCCCGGAGCGGGGCACAGACTACGCACGAACGGGCCCGGAAATGAAGTTGAACCGCAGGCGTCTCGGGTCACCTGCGGTTCAACAGGGACAAGACTAGACGGGGGCCCCAACGGCTGTCGCCGGTTCACTTGAAAACGCAAGGATTTTCGGCAATCCGGTCTAGACCGGAGCGTGAAACGGTCACAGAACGGCGGTCAGCTGCTTCAGATGCTCGTCGAGGTCGCGGCCGTCGGGCATCGCGTTGTGGACCGCCCAGCGGACCATTCCGTCGCGGTCGATCACGTACGACGAGCGGCTCGGGCAGCCCTTCGCCTCGTCGAACACCTCGAACGCTCGGGCGACCTCGCCGTGCGGCCAGAAGTCCGACAGCAGCGGGAAGTTCAGGCCGTCCTGGTCGGCGAAGGCGCGCAGGGAGTACACCGGGTCGCAGGAGATCGCGAGCACCTCGGTCTCGAAGGTGAGGAACTCCGCGAGCCGGTCCCGGATGCCGGCCATCTCGCCGGTGCAGACGCCGGAGAAGGCGTACGGGTAGAAGAAGATCACCACCGCCTTCCGGCCCCGGAACGACGAGAGCGTGACGTCCTGGCCGAACTGGTCGCGCAGCGTGAAGTCGGGCGCTGGTCCCCCGAGCTCGAGTCCGGTCATGGCACCATCCTTCCACCCGGTGCCGACCGGTCCCGACCGGGTCCTCAGTCGGTGTCGAGGTCCCGCTTGAGCACCTTCCCGGTGGCGTTGCGGGGCAGCTCGTCGAGGAAGACGATCTCGCGCGGCACCTTGTAGCGCGCCAGGTTGTCCTTCACGTGCGCCTTGAGCTCGTCCTCGCTCACGTCGCCGTCGACCACCACGAACGCGCGCAGCCGCTTGCCGAAGTCCGGGTCGTCGACGCCCACCGCGGCCACCTCGACCACGGCCGGGTGCCGCACCAGGCAGTCCTCGACCTCCTTGGGGAAGACGTTCTCGCCACCGGACACGATCATCTCGTCGTCGCGGCCCTCGACGTGCAGCCGGCCGTTCTCGTCGAACCGCCCCACGTCGCCGGTGGACATCAGGCCGTCCACGACCTCCTTGTGGCCGCCGCCAGTGTAGCCCTCGAAGAGCAGGCCGTTGCCGACGAAGATCCGCCCGACCTCACCGGTCGGCAGCTCCTGGCCGTCCTCGCCGAGGATCTTCACGACCGTCGCGTACGGCGGCTTGCCGGCCGCCGAGGGCGCCTCGCGCAGGTCGACCGGCGTGGCGATCGAGGCGTAGGCGACCTCGGTCGAGCCGTAGATGTTGTAGAGGTTGTCGCCGAAGTGGTCCATCCAGTCGGTGGCCAGGTCGCCCGGCAGCGCGGAGCCCGACGACGCGACCACCTTGACCCGCGACAGGTCGTACTTCCGCAGCGTCTCCTCCGGCAGCGCCATCATCCGCTGCAGCATCACCGGGATCACCACCAGCGAGTCGCAGCGCTCGTCCTGGGTGACCGCCAGGCACCCCTCGGGGTCGAACTTCCGCTTGAGCACGACCGTGGAGCCGAGCAGCATCGACAGCGCGAGGTGCGCGAAGCCCCAGGTGTGGAACAGCGGCGCGGCGATGTGGGTGCGCCAGCCGTACCGCAGCGGCATCCGCGACAGCAGCGACACGGCCGCGTCGATGCCGGCCTCGCTGCGCGGCGCGCCCTTCGGCGTACCGGTGGTGCCGGAGGTGAGGATCACGGTCCGTCCGTGCCGCTCGGCCGGGGGGACGTCGTCGCCCGGCTGGGACGCGATCAGCGCCTCCAGCGTGTGCCCGTCGGCGTCGCCGTCGGTCCACGCGAGCACCGAGGTCCCGACGTCGGCCTTCTCGAGCAGGTGGGTGAACTCCTCGTCGTGCACGACGAGCGTCGGCTGCTCGCGCTCGAGCACGTCGACCAGCTGCGGGCCCGCGAACGCGGTGTTCAGGTAGAGGATGTCGGCGCCGAGCTTGGCGGTGGCGATGGACGCGTCGACGAAGCCGCGATGGTTGCGGCACATCAGGGCGACGCTGTCGCCCTCGGAGACCCCCAGCTCGGCGAACGCGCGGGCCAGCGCGTTCGACCGGCGGTGCACGTCGTCGAACGTGAGCGAGCCGAGCTCGTCCACGATCGCCGTACGGTGCGGGTCGAGCAGCGCGGCCGCGGTGAACCCGCCGGCGGGTCCGGTGCCCCAGTCGCGCAGCGCCTTCGCGGCCCGGGCGAGGGCGGCCGGGCGGTGCGGGCGGATCACCCCCGCCTGCGTGAGCACCTTCGCGGTGGTGCCGGTCGCCGACGCGCCGGTGAGAACCTTCTGGAGGACGTCCTGGAGCACGCGTTGCCTTTCTGAGCCGGGTCCGAGCCGGTCCAACGAGCGGCGGCCCGCTAGGACACCGTCTTGGGTGCGATCAGCCTCGTGGCGGCCCAGTCCTTGCTGACGGCGGCCGTCGTGGTCTGCGAGAGCCCCGCGATCGGCGCGGCCTCGGCGATGTCGGTCGGGTCCACGGCGTTCGCGCGGCCGACCTTCGGGGTGAGCAGCCAGATGGCGCCACCGCCGACCAGGTCGGTGAGCGCGTCCACGAGGCTGTCGACCAGGTCGCCGTCCTCGTCGCGGAACCACAGCACCACGGCGTCGACCACGTTGCCGTAGTCGCCGTCGACCATGTCCGCGTCGATGGCGTCCTCGATGGCGATCCGGAGCTCGTCGTCGGAGTCGGAGTCCCAGCCCAGCTCCTGGACGACCATGCCGGGCTTCATGCCCAGGCGCTCCGCTGCACCCGCAGCGGGCCCGTCGGTCTGGGTGGGTCCGCCACCCGGTGTCGCGCTCACGTTCCGCCTCCTTGAGGATCCGTCGACCCATCGGTCGAAGTGGGGAGTAGTCCACCGGAGTTGCGGCAGGGGCGCAACCCGTGGTCACGGCGAGCGGGCCGGAAATGCCTACCGTCCAGTAACTCGACCAGCAAATTTCTTGCCCATCGGGGGCGTGCGACGATGGCGGGGTGACCGAAGACGCAACCCCCACTTCGGGTGCAGACAGCAAGCGGAGCGGCGTGATCCCGACCGTCATCCACGAAGGCCTGCCCACCCAGCTGCCCGATATCGACCCGGACGAGACGCACGACTGGCTCGACTCCTTCAACGCGCTCGTCGACGAGCGCGGCCGCGAGCGCGCCCGCTACGTCATGCTGCGCCTGCTCGAGCGCGCCCGCGAGTCGAACGTCGGCGTCCCCGCGCTGCGCAGCACCGACTACATCAACACCATCCCGCCGGAGCGCGAGCCGTGGTTCCCGGGCGACTACGAGATCGAGCAGCGGATCCGCGCCTACCTGCGCTGGAACGCCGCCGTGATGGTGTCGTCGGCGAACCGCAAGGGCCTCGAGGTCGGCGGACACATCGCGACGTACCAGTCCTCGGCGAGCCTCTACGAGGTCGGCTTCAACCACTTCTTCCGCGGCAAGGACCACCCGGGCGGCGGCGACCAGGTCTACATCCAGGGCCACGCCTCCCCCGGCATCTACGCTCGCGCATACCTCGAGGGCCGGCTGACCGAGGAGCAGCTGTACCGCTTCCGCCAGGAGGTGCAGCACGGCCCGCACGCCGGCCTGTCGTCGTACCCCCACCCCCGGTTGATGCCGGACTTCTGGGAGTTCCCGACGGTCTCGATGGGCCTGACGGCCCTCAACTCGATCTACCAGGCGCGGTTCAACCGCTACCTGCACAACCGCGGCATCAAGGACACCTCCGAGCAGCGCGTCTGGGCGTTCCTCGGCGACGGCGAGATGGCGGAGCCGGAGTCGCTCGGCGCGATCCGGGTCGCCGCCCGCGAGGAGCTCGACAACCTGGTCTGGGTCGTCAACTGCAACCTCCAGCAGCTCGACGGGCCGGTGACCGGCAACGGCAAGATCATCCAGGAGCTGGAGGCCAACTTCCGCGGCGCCGGCTGGAACGTCATCAAGGTCATCTGGGGCCAGGGCTGGGACCAGCTCCTCGCCCGCGACGTCGACGGCGTGCTGGTCAACAAGATGAACACCACGCCCGACGGCGCGTTCCAGACGTACTCCGTCGAGGACGGCGCCTACGTCCGGGAGAACTTCTTCGGGCCCGACCCGCGGCTGCGCAAGATGGTCGAGCACATGTCCGACGCGCAGATCCAGAAGCTCCCGCGCGGCGGGCACGACTACCGCAAGGTGTACGCCGCCTTCGACGCGGCCACCAAGCACGTCGGCCAGCCGACCGTGATCCTGGCCAAGACCATCAAGGGCTGGACGATCGACGCGCTGGAGGGCCGCAACGCGACCCACCAGATGAAGAAGCTGACCCAGGACGACCTCAAGAAGTTCCGGGACCGCCTCTACCTGCCGATCTCCGACCGCGACCTCGAGCGGTCCTACGAGGAGACGGGCGCGGCGCCGTTCTTCCACCCGGGCCCGAACTCGCCCGAGATCGAGTACATGATGGAGCGCCGCAAGGCGCTCGGCGGCTCGCTCCCCAAGCGGGTCGTGCGGGCCAAGAACCTCACCCTTCCGGGCGACGAGGTCTACGCCGACCTCAAGCAGGGGTCGGGCAAGAACAAGGTCGCGACCACCATGGCGACCGTGCGCCTGCTCCGGGACTGGATGAAGGACCCGGAGATCGGCAAGCGGATCGTGCCGATCGCCCCGGACGAGTACCGCACGTTCGGCATGGACTCGATGTTCCCGAGCGCGAAGGTCTACAACCCGGGCGGACAGCAGTACGAGTCGGTCGACCGGAAGTTGTTGCTCTCCTACAAGGAGTCGGCGCAGGGCCAGATGCTGCACGAGGGCATCTCGGAGGCCGGTGCGGTGGCGTCGGCGACCGCGGCGGGCTCGGCATACGCGACGCACGGCGAGCACATGATCCCGTTCTACATCTTCTACTCGATGTTCGGCTTCCAGCGCACCGGTGACTCGATCTGGGCGATGGCCGACCAGCTCGCGCGCGGCTTCCTGATCGGCGCCACCGCCGGTCGCACCACGCTGACCGGCGAGGGTCTCCAGCACGCCGACGGACACTCGCCGTTGCTCGCGGCGACCAACCCGGCGGTCGTGCACTACGACCCGGCGTTCGCCTACGAGATCAGCCACGTGATGAAGTCCGGCCTCGAGCGGATGTACGGCGAGGACCAGGAAGACGTGATCTTCTACATCACCGTCTACAACGAGCCGGTGTCGCAGCCGGCCGAGCCGGACGACGTCGACGTCGAGGGGATCCTCAAGGGCATCCACAAGGTCTCGACCGCCGAGGGCGACGGCCCGCGGGTCCAGCTGCTCGCCTCCGGCGTCGGCTACCCGTGGATCGAGGAGGCCCAGCGGATCCTCGCCGAGGAGTGGGGCGTCCGCGCCGACACCTGGTCGGTCACCTCGTGGAACGAGCTGGCCCGCGACGGCGTCGCCGCCGAGGAGTGGAACCTGCTCCACCCGGGCGAGAGCCCGCGCACGGCGTACGTCTCGGACAAGCTGAGCGGCCACGACGGCCCGGTCGTCGCGGTCTCCGACTACATGCGCGCCGTGCCCCTGCAGATCGCGCGGTGGGTCCCGGCGGACTACCGGGTCCTCGGCGCCGACGGGTTCGGGTTCGCCGACACCCGCCCCGCCGCCCGCCGGTACTTCCACATCGACGCCGAGTCGGTGGTCGTGCAGACCCTGCAGGCGCTCGCCGACGCGGGCGAGATCGAGCGCTCGAAGGTCGAGGAGGCGTTCGCGAAGTACCGCATCGACGACCCGACCGCGGTCGCCGGGGTGAAGCAGGAGGGCGGCGACGCCTGACGCGCCGCCGTGCAGGAATCCCCGGTCGACCGGGG
>NZ_BAAAJE010000027.1:0-11978 GCF_039526625.1 Nocardioides aquiterrae | reverse complement strand
CCGAAGTTTCGGCCGACAAGTACAGGTTTCCCCGGTCGACCGGGGAAACCGACGCCCGGCCCCTACGCGGTCTCAGGCACCGCGTGCAGCGCCACCGGGGCGGCGCCGTTCCTGAGCAGCCGGCGGAACCGGGCGCGGGAGTACGTCGCCGGCTCGGTGGTGCGGACGAAGTCCTGGACGATCCGCGCGAACCGCTGCGGGTGGTCCTTGTGCGGGAAGTGGCCGGCGTCGGGGATCACCTCGACCCGGGCGTTCGGGGCGAGCTCGGCCGCGGCGTTGGCGTGCCGGACCGGGATCACCCGGTCGTCACGTCCCCACACGACCCACATCGGCATCGCCTCGGTCAGGTAGGCCCGGTCCGCCATGGTGACGATCTGGCCCTGCCAGTCGACGACCGCCTTGACGACGTGGCGCACCGCGTGCCGCGCCGCGGGGTCGCGGAACGTGTCGTAGATGTCGGCGACCTCGTCCAGGTCGCGGGTCCGCGACAGGCCGGTCGCGGACAGGGCCCGCAGGCCGGCCATGCCGGCGTGCCGGATACCGGGGAGGGTCAGGACGCTCATCACCTGGTGGAAGCCCGGCGAGCTGATGGCGCGGATCGCCGGCGACACCTCGGGGCCGAGGCCGCCCGAGGCCACCAGCATCAGCCGCTCGGTGCGCTCGGGGTACTGGTAGGCGAACTGCATCGCCACGCCACCGCCGAAGCTGTGCCCGATCACCGTCACCTTGTCGATGCCGAGCACGGTCAGCAGGTCGCGCATGCCGTTCGCGAAGCCGCCGAGCGTGTAGTCGGCGCGCGGCTTGTCGCTCTGGCCGTGGCCGAGCAGGTCCGGGGCGATCACGGTGTACCGGCGCGAGAGCGGCTCGATCACGGACTCCCAGGTCGTGTGGTCGCAGCCCAGGCCGTGCAGGAGCAGCAGGGCCGGCCCGGTCCCGACCTTCACGAAGGCGCGCCGATGGCCGTGGATGGTGACGAACTGGACCTCGTAGCCGCCGGACACGGAGCCTCCCCATGGTGGTACAGCCCCGCGGGCTGGTGTTGTGGATTCAACCAGACGTACCCACGGTACGTATGCCGGAATCCCTTGATTTACCGGGGTTTTGCGCGGTCAGACCGGTCCACTAGCCTCCGAGGGTGACTCGACCCCGGGGCCCGGCACCGCAGCGGGCCGCCGACGCGCTCCAGCGGGCCACCGGGGCCCTCAGCACCGCCGCGATGGCGCGGATGGACCAGGACATGCCCTGGTTCCGCGATCTCAGTGCCGAGGACCGCTCCTGGGTGGGCGTCATCGTCCAGGCCGGCATCCGCGGCTTCGTCGACTGGTACCGCCGCGCCGGTGACCAGCCCGCGCCCGGCGGCACCGAGATGGTGGCCTCGGTCTTCGGGGTCGCACCGCGGGCACTCGCGGGCGTCATCAACCTCCAGCAGACCGTCGACCTGGTCCGGCTGTCGATCGAGGTCGTCGAGGCGAACGTCGACGAGCTGCTCGACCCCGGCGACGCCGCCGACGTGCGGGCCGCGGTGCTCCGGTACGCCCGGGAGGTGGCGTTCGCGACCGCCGAGGTCTACGCCCGGGCCGCCGAGCAGCGGGGCGCCTGGGACGCCCGGCTCGAGGCCCTGGTCGTCGACGCCGTGCTGCGCTCGGAGCCGGACGAGACCCTCCTCTCCCGGGCCAGCGCCCTCGGCTGGGCCGGCCGCGGCGACGTGGCCGTGGTCCTGGGCGCGGTGCCGGCCGACCGCAGCGAGTCCGGCACCTTCGAGGAGGTACGGCGCGCCGCCCGCTCGGCCGGGATGGACGCGCTCTGCGCGGTGCAGGGCGACCGGCTCGTGGTCGTGCTGGGCGGCGTGACCGATCCCCGCGCCGCCGCCGAGCGGGTCACCGGCGTCTTCGGGGACGGCCCGGTCGTGGTCGGCCCGGTGTCCGCGGACCTCGGGCAGGCGCACGTGTCGGCGCGGGCGGCGCTGTCCGCGCTGCGCGCCGCCCCCGGCTGGCCGCAGGCGCCCCGGCCGGTGCGCAGCGCGGAGCTGCTGCCCGAGCGCGCCCTCGCGGGCGACGGGCACGCCCGCCGGCACCTGGTCGAGGAGGTCTACCTGCCCCTCCTGCACGCCCGCGGCACGCTGATCGAGACGATCGCGGCGTACTTCGAGCACGGCTCCTCGATCGAGGCGACCGCCCGGGCGCTGTTCGTGCACCCGAACACGGTCCGCTACCGGCTCCGCCAGGCCGCCGAGCTGACCGGCTTCGCCCCGACCGACGCCCGGGACGCGTTCACGCTGGAGATCGCCCTGGTGCTCGGCCGGCAGTCCGGGCGCACTTTGTAGGAACCCTACAAAGTTCGGTCGGGCGTTTTCGTGCGGGCCGGAGGCGAGGTCGGGGCCCCGGCCCGGCAGAGTGGACCCCGTGCTCGTGATCGTCGCTCCCGGCCAAGGCGCCCAGACCCCCGGCTTCCTCCAGCCCTGGCTCGAGGACCCGACGTTCGCGTCCCGGTTCGGCTGGCTGTCCACGGTGGCGGGGATCGACCTCGCCCACTACGGCACCGAGGCCGACGCCGAGACCATCCGCGACACGCAGATCGCCCAGCCGCTGCTGGTCGCGACCGGCCTCGTGGCGGCGCTGGAGCTCTTCCCGCACCCGGCCGACGCGTTCCAGCAGATCGGGGCGGTCGCCGGCCACAGCGTCGGCGAGATCGCCGCGGCCGCCGGTGCCCGCGTGATCACCGCCGAGCAGGCGATGGTGCTGGTCCGCGAGCGGGGCCGCGCGATGGCCGAGGCCGCCGCGGTGACCCCGACCGGCATGACGGCGATCCTCGGCGGCGACCGCGACGAGATCCTCGCCGCCCTCGACAAGCACGGCCTCACCCCCGCCAACGACAACGGTCCCGGCCAGATCGTCGCCGCGGGCACCACCGCGCAGCTGGCCGCCCTCGCCGAGGAGCCGCCCGCCAAGGCCCGGCTGATGCCACTGAGCGTCGCGGGCGCGTTCCACACCCACCACATGGAGCCCGCCGTCGGCCACCTGGCCGCCCTGGCCCGCTCCGTCTCGGTCCACGACCCGCGCACCCGGGTGATCTCCAACCGCGACGGCCAGGTCGTCCACGACGGCCGCGAGGTCCTGGCGCGCATCGTGGGGCAGATCGCCAGCCCGGTCCGCTGGGACCTGTGCCTGGAGACCATGGAGGACCTCGGCGTCACCGGCATCCTCGAGATGCCGCCCGCGGGCACCCTCACCGGCATCGCAAAGCGCGCGCTCAAGGGCGTCGAGACGTTCGCGCTCAAGACCCCCGACCAGCTCGACGACGCCCGCGCGTTCTGCGCCAAGCACGGCGAGGCCTCGAACATGGAGACCTCCCCGACCTGGCGGATGGTCGTGTCCCCGGCCAAGGGCACGTTCCACCGGTCCGACGAGGCCGCCGCGCTCGACGTCCTGCCGGCCGGTACGACGATCGGCGAGGTCGCCAGCCTGCGCGACCGCAGCCCGATCAGCGCGGCGCACGGCGGTCAGGTGGTCGAGTGGCTGGTCGAGGACGGCGACCTGGTGTCGCCCGGCCAGCCGCTGCTCCGCCTGCACCCCGAGGGAGGACAGTGATGATCGCCCAGACCACCGGAGCCCCGCACGCCGCGATCCTCGGGATCGGCGCCTACCGCCCGTCGCTGGTGATCCCCAACTCCGAGGTCGTCGAGGCCATCGACTCCAGCGACGAGTGGATCCAGCAGCGGTCCGGGATCAAGCAGCGCCGCTGGGCGACCCCCGAGGAGACGGTCCAGGCGATGGCCGTCGGCGCCTCGCGGACGGCGATGGAGCGCGCCGGCGTCGACGCCAAGCAGATCGACTGCGTGATCGTCGCGACCGTCACCCACATGTTCCAGACCCCGGCCGTCGCGACCGCGATCGCCCACGAGCTCGGCACCGACCAGGCGGCGGCGTTCGACATCTCGGCCGCCTGCGCGGGCTTCTGCCACGGCGTCGCCCTGGCGGCCGACCTGGTCCGCGGCGGCAGCGCCGGCCACGTGCTGGTCATCGGCGTCGAGCGGCTCTCCGACCTGACCGACGTCGGCGACCGCGGCACGGCGTTCATCTTCGCCGACGGCGCGGGCGCCGCGGTCGTGGGCCCCAGCGAGACCCCGGGCATCGGCCCGGTCGTCTGGGGCTCGGACGGCGAGCAGTTCGACCTGATCCGGCAGAAGGAGGACTGGCGCGACGTCGTCGCCAGCGACAACCCCCAGATGCCGCACCTGATCATGCAGGGCAACGCGGTCTTCCGGTGGGCGTCGTTCGCGATGGCCAAGATCGGCCAGCAGGCCCTCGACCGGGCCGGTGTCGGCATCGACGACCTCGACGTCTTCGTCCCGCACCAGGCCAACATGCGCATCACCGACGCCATGGCCCGCGCCATGAAGATGCCCGAGCGGGTGAAGATCGCCCGCGACATCGCCGAGCAGGGCAACACCTCGGCGGCGTCCATCCCGCTCGCCCTGGACCGGATGATCGAGGAGGGCGACGCGCGCAGCGGCGACACGGCCCTCCTGATCGCCTTCGGAGCCGGCCTGGCGTACGCCGCGCAGGTCGTCACCGTCCCCTGAAACACCCACGAGCCCAGCACACCAACCGAAAGGGAACACCAGCATGGCCACCACTGAGGAGATCCGCGCGGACCTCGCCGACATCGTCAACGAGGTCGCCGGCATCGACGCCGACGACGTCCAGCTCGACAAGTCCTTCGTCGACGACCTGGACGTGGACTCGCTGTCCATGGTCGAGGTCGTGGTCGCCGCCGAGGAGAAGTTCGGCGTCTCCATCCCCGACGACGAGGTCAAGAACCTCAAGACCGTCGGTGACGCCGTCGCCTTCATCGAGCGCGCCCAGGCCTGAGGCCGCCCACTCTCTAGGAGCACCATGTCGAAGCGAGTCGTCGTCACCGGCCTCGGGACCACCTCTCCCGTGGGCGGCGACGTTCCCACCACCTGGGACGCCCTGGTCAACGGACGCTCGGGCGTCCGGCGCCTGACCGACGACTGGGCCGAGGAGATGCCGGTCAAGATCGCCGGACGCATCGCCGTCGAGCCCACCGAGATCCTCGAGCGGGTCAAGGCCCGCCGCCTCGACCGGTCCTCGCAGTTCGCGATGGTCGCCGCGATGGAGGCCTGGAGAGACGCCGGTCTGGAGGGCGCGGAGGTCGACAACGACCGCCTCGGCGTCGCCATGGCCTCCGGCATCGGTGGCGTCACCACGCTCCTGGACAACTACGACGCGCTCAAGGAGAAGGGCCCGCGCCGGGTCTCTCCCCTGGCCGTGCCGATGCTGATGCCCAACGCCCCGGCGGCGCAGATCAGCCTGTACGTCGGCGCGCGCGCGGCGGTCAACACGCCGGTCTCCGCGTGCGCGTCCGGCAACGAGGCGATCGCCCTGGCCGTCGACCAGATCCGGCTCGGCCGCGCCGACATCGTCCTCGCGGGCGGGACCGAGGCGGCGATCCACCCGCTGCCGATGGCCGCGTTCGCGAACATGATGGCGCTCTCGAAGACGGCCAGCGGACCCGAGGGGGGCGACCCGACCACGGTCTCGCGGCCCTGGGACGTCGCCCGCGACGGGTTCGTGCTCGGCGAGGGCGCCGGCGTGCTCGTGCTCGAGTCCGAGGAGCACGCCCGGGCCCGCGGCGCACGGATCTACGCGACCGTCCTGGGCGCCGGGATCACCGCCGACTCCCACGACATCGCCCAGCCCGACCCCTTGGGCCGCGGCGGCTCCCGGGCGATCCTGCGGGCGCTGGCCGAGGCGGAGATCAGCCCGAACGACATCGCGCACGTCAACGCGCACGCGACGTCCACCCCGCAGGGAGACATCGCCGAGGGCCTGATGCTGCACGCGACGCTCGGGGCGCACGCGACCGAGGTCGTGGTCACCAGCACGAAGTCGATGACCGGCCACCTGCTCGGCGGCGCCGGGGCGCTGGAGGCGGTCGCCACCGTGATGGCGCTCCACCACCGCATCGCCCCGCCGACCATCAACCTGGACAACCAGGACCCGCAGGTGGAGCTGGACATCGCCACCAAGGCCCGCGACCTGCCGCTCGGCGACATCGCGGCGCTCAACAACTCCTTCGGCTTCGGCGGCGCCAACGTCGCCGTCGCGTTCGGGTCGGTCTCATGACGGCCACCGTCGCACAGAGCGGATCCAAGGGGGCCGCGAAGCTCCCCCGCGAGCAGGACCCGCGCAACCCGGTCACCCGGCTCACCGCGCTCCTCGACGAGGGCACGCTCGAGCTGCTCACCCCCGACGACGACTCCGGCATGCTCGCCGCGGTCGGCCAGGTCGACGGGACCCGCGTCGTCGCCTTCTGCTCCGACGCGACCGTGATGGGCGGCGCGATGGGCGACCTGGGCTGCCGGGTCGTCGTCGACGCCTACCACCGCGCGATGACCGACGGCGTGCCGATCATCGGCCTGTGGCACTCCGGTGGCGCCCGCCTCGCCGAGGGAGTGCTCTCCCTGCACGCGGTCGGCCGGATCTTCCACGCGATGACCCAGGCCTCGGGCAAGATCCCGCAGATCTCGGTCGTGCTCGGTCCCGCGGCCGGCGGCGCCGCGTACGGCCCCGCCCTCACCGATGTCGTGATCCTCGGGCCCGAGGGCCGGATCTTCGTCACCGGCCCGGACGTGGTCCGGTCGGTCACCGGCGAGGACGTCGACATGCTCCGCCTGGGCGGCCCCGAGCCGCACGGGCGCCGCTCGGGCGTCGTCCACATCCTGACCGAGTCCGAGCAGGAGGCCCTGGGCCGCGCCCGGACGGTCGCGTCCCTGCTCGGCTCCCAGGGCAGCATGGACCTCGCCGCGGTCGAGGACCGCGACCTCGCCGCGCTGCTGCCCGAGTCCAAGAAGCGGGCGTACGACGTGCACCCGCTGGTCGAGTCGATCCTCGACGAGGGCACCGCACAGGAGCTGCACGCCCGCTGGGCCCCGAACATCGTCACCGCGCTCGGCCGTCTCGGCGGCCGCACGGTCGGCGTGGTCGCGAACAACCCGCTGCGCCTCGGCGGCTGCCTCGACTCCCTCTCGGCGGAGAAGGCGTCCCGCTTCGTGCGCATGTGCGACGCCCTCGGCGTCCCGCTGGTCGTCGTGGTCGACGTCCCCGGCTACCTGCCCGGCGTCGGCCAGGAGTGGGACGGCGTCGTCCGCCGCGGGGCGAAGCTGCTGCACGCCTTCGGCGAGTGCGTGGTCCCCCGGGTCACGCTGGTCACCCGCAAGACGTACGGCGGCGCCTACATCGCCATGAACGCCCGTTCGCTCGGCGCGACCAAGGTCTTCGCCTGGCCGGGCGCGGAGGTCGCGGTGATGGGCCCGGTCGCCGCCATCCGCATCCTGCACCGGCGCCGGCTGGCCGAGGTCGCTCCGGACATCCGCCCCCAGGTCGAGGCCGAGCTGGCCGCCGAGCACGAGCGGATCGCCGGCGGCGTCGAGCGGGCCGTGGAGATCGGCGTGGTCGACGAGGTCGTGGAGCCGGACGTCACCCGCAGCACGATCGCCCGGGCGATCGAGGACGCCGTGCAGAGCGTCGGCGTGCGCCGGGGCGTGCACGGCAACATCCCGCTCTGAGGTGAGCGCCCCGTAACCATGCGACGGGGTGCGCCGTTGGACCTCACATGACGCCCGTCACACGCTCGGGGATCGTGCTCGGGTGCGCCGCGCTCGCTGCCGGCGTGCTGACCGCCGTCCCTGTCCAGGCAGATCCACCACCCGACCCGGTCTCGGGGCTGGTCGGTCAGGTGCTCGGCCATGGTCAGAAGGACGGCGGTCGGCATCAGCGCACGACGAACGAGCGAGGGCACACCGGCGCCCGCGACGGCGTCCTGCGCCGCGGCTGCCACGACTACCCCTACCGGTACGTCGTCGCCGTGCGCAGCAACGACTGGACGCTCGAGACGTTCCTGGACGACCGCACGGGCGACACGGTCGCCTCGGGGGCCTTCGCGGCCGACTCCGACCCCAAGAAGGCCCGTCGGACGTTCCGCTTCTGCCGCTACTCGACGTACGCCGGCAAGTTCAAGATCCGCGCGAAGCTGACCTGGTACAACGACGCCGGCGAGCACGTGGCCTGGTTCGAGCCGACCTACTTCCGGCTGCGGCGGCCGTAGAAGGTCTCGACCCGCCGTCGCGGGTTCGCAGGCTCACCCGCGGGCTCGCTCGACCTCTTCGCGTCGCGCCCCGCTCGCTGCGCTCGCGGGCCGCGGCTCAGACCACCTGGTGCAGCCAGCGGACCGGGGCGCCGTCGCCCGCGTGGCGGAACGTCTCCAGCTCGTCGTCCCACGGCTTGCCGAGCAGCTTGTCGATCTCAACCAGCAGCGTGGTGTCCCCCAGCGCCGCCTTGACGACGGCCGCCTTGAGCCGGTCCTCGGGGATCATGATGTCGCCGTGCAGGCCGGTCACGGCGTGGAAGACCCCGAGCTCGGGGGTGTAGGAGTAGCGGGCGCCCTCGGACGAGGCCGTGGACTCCTCGGTGATCTCGAAGCGCAGGTGGTTCCACCCGCGCAGCGCGGACGCCACGGCGGCCGCCGAGCCGACGTCGCCGGTCCACGACAGCTCGGCGCGGTACGCGCCCGACTGCGCCGGCTGGGGGGTCCAGTCCAGGCTCACGGGCACGCCGAGGACACCGCCGACGGCCCACTCGATGTGCGGGCACAGCGCTGACGGCGCTGAGTGGACGTACAGGACGCCCCTCGTCGCGGTGCGGGTGGCAGTGCGTGCGGTCACCGTGACCTCCTTCATCTCCAGCGCGAGATGCGCCTTCCCCAGCGGTCTCTGCAGAGATGTGCGGTCGAAGTGACAGCGATGTAGTTGTCCCACCATTGTGGCGCATGGGGCGCCTGAACACCAGTGATCAGTGACGAACGGCGGTGGCGCGTCGCGGCCCGAGGTTCATCAGCGTCTCGACGACCTCCCGGGCGATCCCGAGGCCCCCGAGGTGGCTCTCGCCGTCGATCACGCTCATGGTGGCGTCCGGGAGCCGGTCCACGACGTGCTGGCCGTGCCGGAACGGCACGATGTGGTCGTCGTCGCCGTGCCACCACCGCACCGGCACCCGCACGTCAGCCAGGTCGAAGCCCCAGGGGCGGGTGAAGAGGATGAGGTCGTTGACGGGCGCCGAGGTCTGGAACCGGCTGCCGTTGAGGAGGTCGTCGAGGAACATCGCCTTGAACTCCGGCCGGGACAGCAGGTTCTTGTCCCCCGGCGGCTGGACGGCGGCGTACAGGTCGAGCGCCGGCCCGGCGAGCGGCCGCACCAGCCGGATGCCCTGGGTGAGCGCCACGCCGAGCGGCACCCGGGCGAGGACCAGCAACGGCGCCAGCGACACCGCGAGCTGGATGATCCCGCCCTCCGCGGCGTCCTCGCCCTGGGTCGGCGCGACCCCACCGAGCACCCCGACGCCGTGCACCCGCTCCGGCAGGGCGGCGCCGGCCGCGAGCGCGTAGGGACCGCCGCCGGAGAGGCCGATCAGCCGCACGGTGTCGATCGCGAGCGTGTCGAGGACGAGCTCGAGGTCGCGGGTCCAGTCCAGGATGTCCGGGTAGAGGTACGGCGTCGACGACCCGATCCCCGGGCGGTCGAGCCCGATGATGCGGACATCCTGCCGGTCGGCGTACTCACGGATCTCGAGCGGGATCTGACGGCGCGCGCCGGGCGTGCCGTGCATCCACACGATCGCCGGCCCGCGGCGCGAGCCGTACTCGGCGAAGCTCAGCCTGCGGTCGTCGCGCACGGCGACGGTCCCCTCGAGGGCCGGCCGCCGCACGTTGCTCATGCGGCCCAGTGTCGCACCTCAGCGCGCGCGCACCGCTCCGGGATCCACGATGTTGCCGATCTCGCGCACCGCGCCGAGCAGCTGGCCGTCCCCGACCACCGGCGGGCCGTCGACCACGTCGAGCACCACGCAGGTGACGTTGTCCTTGCCCCCTGCGGCGATCGCGGCCTGCACCAGCACGGACGCGGCCGCGTCGGGGTCCCCGGCGCCGAGCAGCTGGGCGATCAGCTCGTCCGGCACCAGGTCGGTCAGCCCGTCGCTGCACAGCAGCAGCCGGTCCCCGGGCTCCACGGGCACCGGGACCAGGTCGACGCCCCGATCCAGGGGATCGCCGTCGACCGAGCGGAGCACCACGTTGCGCCAGGGGTGGCGCCAGGCGGCGCCGGCGTCGAGCTGGCCGGTGTCGACCAGTCCCTGGACGTAGGTGTGGTCGCGGGAGACCTGGATCAGCTCGCCGTCGCGGAGCCGGTAGGCACGCGAGTCGCCGACGTGCCCCAGCACCACGCGCTCGCCGTCGCAGACCAGGGCGGTCAGCGTGGTCGCCATCCCGAGCCGGTGCCGCACGTCAGTCTGCACGCCGCGCTGGACGCTGGCCCGCGCGGCCTCGGCGCCCTCGCGTAGGATCACCTCGGGCAGGTCGCCGAAGCGGGCCAGCGCGGTCGCGGCCATCGCATAGGTCGCGGTCGCCGAGGCGACCTCACCGGCCGCCGCTCCCCCGACACCGTCGGCGACCACGGCGACGTAGGGCCCGACGAACGCCGAATCCTCGTTGTCCGCGCGCACCAGGCCGACGTCACTGACGCCGGCACCCGAGAAACGCAGCATCGAGGTCCTTCCTCGCGACCTGTCGTGGCAGTAAATCTCGCGGAGCGGAGCGGGTCAAGCCTCAGCCCAGGCGAGTCTCGAGCGCCTCGGCCCGGGCGTCGGCGTCCGTGAGCTGCTCGCTGTCGATGGCGTGGGTGCGGTGGAACCACGCCAGCGCCTCCTGGTCCCGGCCGGCCGCCTCGAGGGTGTCGGCGTAGGCGTAGCGCAGCCGCACCACCCACGACGACCGGCTCTTCGAGCTGAGCGGCGCGAGCTCGAGGGTCCGCAGCGCGGCGTCGAGCTGGCCGAGGTCGCGGCGGGCGCCGGCCTCGACGATCGTCATCTCCGCCTTGGCCTCCGGCGCGAAGTTCACGACCGACGGGCTCTTGGCCAGCTTCAGCGCCTCCTGCGGCTTGCCGAGGGCGCGGTGGCAGTCGGCCATGATCGGCAGGTACGCCGTGGCGCCGTTCATCCGCTTGGCCGCCCGGAGCTCGGCGAGCGCCTCCGCGTAGTGACCCGCGGCGTACGCCGCCTCGCCCGTCGCCTCGCGCACGACCGCAAGCCGCGGGGCGCGGGCCCGGGCGGCGAGCGTGTGCTGGTACGCCGTCTCCGGGTCCTCGTCGATGAGCAGCCCCGCCGCGGCCAGGTGCCGGCCGACACGCGCGGCCAGCTTCTCCGGCAGGCCCTTCAGCTGCGCCGCCACGGCGCGGTCCAGCTCGCGTCCGGTGACCTCCGCGGGGAGGTCCGGACCGTCGTACGCCGCCTGCTCGGCGGACCGGGTGGTCTGCTTCTCGACCGGCTTGCGCCAGTCGCCCTTGCGATTCGGCCGCTGGCCGCCCGCCGCACCGCGGGGCTTGTCCGAGCGCGGCTTGTCCGAGCGGGGCTTGTCCGAGCGCGGCTTGTCGAACGACGCCGACTTCCCGGACGCGCGCACGGACGACTTGCCGCCGCTGGCGGGACGGCCCTTGCCTGCAGGACGCTGGGGACGGCGCTGGTCGGCCATGACGGTGATCTCCTCGGGGAGTGTGGGTCGGAGGAACAGGGCCCAAATGCATCGTAGGGGCCACCTGTTGGTGGCCCCTACGACAAAAGTATGTCCGGCGGCGTCCTACTCTCCCACAACCTCTCGGTTGCAGTACCATCGGCGCTGAAAGGCTTAACTTCCGGGTTCGGGATGGGACCGGGTGTTTCCCTTTCGCCATGGCCGCCGTAACTCTATCTGGAGTGCGGCACGGCAATGCCGGCGCACCTCCAAAGCCACTGTTCTGTTGTGGTTGGATCATTCTGGACTCGTGGACGCGAGCGGTGTGTTGTCTTGGTTGAGGGTTTGTGGGACAAGCCCTCGGCCTATTAGTACCGGTCGGCTGGGCATTGCTGCTG
>NZ_BAAAJE010000026.1:56228-225753 GCF_039526625.1 Nocardioides aquiterrae | reverse complement strand
CCGCGCCCACGACCCGAAGTACCGCACCACCTACCACCCCAACGGCGACGTCACCTTCCACAGGCGGACGTGACGAAGCGGGCATGGAACGTCCGTGCGAGCTGATGCGTCGTACGGTCATGCGCATCCACGTGGCGGCCGTCGTCGGCCTGGTCGCCGCCTCATCGGTCGCCGGTTGTACCTCCCCGGACGGCGACGCTGGCGCGACCTCGGTTCGCAGTGAGCCCACGTCGTCGCGCACCGCGACGCCCTCCTTGGCACCGGCGTCCCTCGGGCGGATGGAGATCGACCAGCGGACCTACCTGCCCGGCGACGAGCTGAGTGTGCGCTGGCCGGGTCAGCAGCTCCGGGGGATCGCCTACTCCCTCGACGCCTGGACGGGGACCGCCTGGAGGACCAGGTACTACATCGCCGCCGTGACGCCGGGGTACCGAGCCAACCACGACCCGACGTGGTGGGATGCCGATGGGACGGGTAGGGGCTGGGTGGACATCGGCGTCGGCGGAGCCGGGCCGGACATCGCGGTCGTTCCGGACACTGCAGGTCCTGGCGGCTACCGGCTCTGCACCGCCAACTCGCCGAAGCAGAGTTGCGCCCTGCTCACCGTCGGGGCAGCGCGGTAGCCGTGCGACAGCGCCCTCGCCTTGGGCCTACCGAGGCGGCCAGGTCCGCGAGTTCAGCCAGTCCTTGAAGAACGGGTCGAGGTTCTTGTGGCTGATCTTCTCGGCGAGGGCGATGAAGCCGGCACGGTCGACGTTGGTGTCGAGCCGGGACTGCGGCCACTGGCGGACGAGCTTCCAGAAGCGGCGCTCGCCGATCTTCTTGCTGAGGGTGTCGTACATCAGCGCGGTGCAGTAGTACGGGCAGGCCTGGGCGAAGGTGTCCTTGTCGTAGTTGCCCGGCCCGCCGTCCTGGGCGCGGGCGACCTTGTTGTAGTACCGGAAGTACCGGAGCCACGCGCGCCACGTCGCCATCCCGTGGTCGACCGTCCACTTCGCCTCGAGGTACATGGCCATGCCCTCGTTCAGCCAGAGGTCTCGCCAGTCCGACGGGGTGACGGTGTCGCTGTACCACTGGTGCGCGACACCGGGGGCAGGGCCGCCTATTCCCGGTTCACGTTGACGTCCTCTGCCTCCACGCCCAGGACCCCGTCCAAGTCCGTAAGGGCGGCGGCCAGATCCGCCACGGCGCCGCGACCTTGGACCTCCAGGCGCACGGTGACGACGGCCGGGGACGCCTCGTCGATCTCGCCCAGGGCCGGGCGACGTCGCGAGCTGAGGTGATGGACCGCGAAGCCCAGGCGGGTGCAGACAGCGAGGATCTCGCGCAGGACTCCCTCGCCGTCGCGGTAGTCGATGTGCAGCGCGCTCGGCGCAGTGGGGGACCGCGGCAGCCGGCGCACGACCGCGGTGTAGCCCGGGACGGCCACGAAGAACAGGCCGGTCGCCAGCACGGCGAGCAACGGCAACCCGGCGCCCGCGGCCATCCCGATGGCCGCGGTCAACCAGATCGAGGCCGCCGTGGTCAGCCCGCTGACGGCGTCGCGGCGTACGAAGATCAGTCCGCCTCCGATGAAGCCGATGCCGGAGACGATCTGGGCGGCCACCCGTGACGGGTCCAGCGTGACGTTGTCGCCCAGCACGTCGGAGAAGCCGTACTTCGACACCAGGACGAACAGCGCGGCGCCCACCCCCACCAGGGTGTGGGTGCGGAGCCCGGCGCTCTTCTGGCGGTACTCGCGTTCAGCCCCGACGAGGGACGACAGCACGAACGCCAGCCCCAGCTCCGCGACTTGCGGCCAGCCCTGGCCGACCGGCTCCCAGAACTCGTGGACGGACATACCGCCCCACCTTAGGACGAACGCCCGGCGGGGTCAGCCGTCGTGCCCTACCGAGGCGGCCAGGTCCGCGAGTTCAGCCAGTCCTTGAAGAACGGGTCGAGGTTCTTGTGGCTGATCTTCTCGGCGAGGGCGATGAAGCCGGCGCGGTCGACGTTGGTGTCGAGCCGGGACTGCGGCCACTGGCGGACGAGCTTCCAGAAGCGGCGCTCGCCGATCTTCCTGCTGAGGGTGTCGTACATCAGCGCGGTGCAGTAGTACGGGCAGGCCTGGGCGAAGGTGTCCTTGTCGTAGTTGCCCGGCCCGCCGTCCTGGGCGCGGGCGACCTTGTTGTAGTACCGGAAGTACCGGAGCCACGCGCGCCACGTCGCCATCCCGTGGTCGACCGTCCACTTCGCCTCGAGGTACATGGCCATGCCCTCGTTCAGCCAGAGGTCTCGCCAGTCCGACGGGGTGACGGTGTCGCCGTACCACTGGTGTGCGAGCTCGTGGAGCATCACCTCGCGCGGGTCCTGGCGGGGGTTGTTCCATGTCTTCCGGCCGAACGTCACCAGGGTCTGGGTCTCCATCGCCGAGTCGCCCGGGACGACGACGACGCCGGCGCTCTCGAAGGGGTACGGGCCGAGCTTGGACTCGAGCCAGCGCAGGTCGGCGGGCACGTGCCGGAGCATCTTCAGGTACGGCGCCGCCGTCCCGCGGGGGAGCCAGTAGTTGAGGGGCAGTCCGTGCGGGCCGGTGGCCTTCTTGTGGACGTACGGGCCGACGGCCAGCGTCGTCAGGTACGTCGCCACCGGGTGCGCCAGGTGGAACCGGGTGACGGTCTTCGTCGCCGTCCGGCTCGTGCTGACCAGGCGGCCGTTGCTCACGCCGACCCAGTCGCGCGGTGCCGCGATGGTGAGGTCGAACAGCGCCTTGTCCGAGGGCTGGTCGTTCGACGGGAACCAGGTGAACGCACCGAACGGCTCCTGCATCGTGCGCAGCTGGCCGTCCTTGGTGACGCTCATGCCGACGGTGGGCTCGTCGCTGCGGCTGGTCGGCGCCTTCACCGGGCGCGGCTTGCCGCGGTACTGCACGGTCACGTCGTACCGCTGGTCGGCGACGACCGGATGCTCGACGCGGAGGACCGCGTTGCGGTGCATGGCCGGGACGGGGACGCCGTCGACCTCCACGCGGCGGACGTCCATGGTCCTGCCGAGGTCGAGCTGGAAGGCCGTGTCGTCCGCAGTCGCCCGCAACGTGATGTCGGCCGTGCCGGACAGGATCTCCTTGCGGCGGTTCCAGGCCAGGTCGAGGCCGTAGTGGAGGACGTCGATCCCGGGGTCGCCGTGCTCCGGGTAGTAGCTGTCCTCCTGCGGCGTCGACAGGCCGCCGTCGTACGGCGAGGCCACGGCCGCCGGGCTCAGCCCGAGGGCCGCGACGACCCCGGCGACGAACAGCACCGCTGTGCCGACGCCGCAGAGCAGGACTCCGTGCCGCTGTCTCATCGCCACCCGAGCGTAGGCCTCACGGCGCTGCGGCGCGCAGCTTCTCCAGCAGCGGGCCGGCGGCCTCCTCGAGGAACCGGTCCTGGCCCTCGTCGCCGATCTGCACCATCGCGATGTCGGTGAAGCCGGCCTTCCAGTACGCCGAGACGGCCTCGACGATCTTGTCGAGGTCGGGTCCGCACGGGATCGACTCGGCGACGTCCTCGGGCCGCACGAACTGGGTCGCGCCGGCGAAGCCGGCCGGGGTCGGCAGGTCGGCGTTGACCTGCCAGCCGCCGGCGAACCAGCGGAACTGCTCGTGCGCCTTCTTGATCGCGGTGTCCTCGTCGGGGTCCCAACAGATCGGGATCTGCCCGATGGCGCGGGCCTCGGCGCCGATCTTCTTGGCTCCGTCGACGGCGTTCCAGCCCTCGACCAGCGACGACTCGGGCTCGACGCCGATCAGGTGGTCGCCGAGCGGGGCGAGCGCCTCGATCGCGCGGTCGCCGCCGACGGCGATCCCGAGGTCGACGCCCTCGTCGGGGACGTCCCAGATCCGGGCGGAGTCGACCTGGTAGTACTCGCCGCGGTGGTCGACGAGCTCGCCGGTGTGCAGCGCGCGGATGATCTCGATCGCCTCGGCCAGCATCGCCTGGCGATCCTGGAGGGCCGGCCAGCCCTCACCGACCACGTGCTCGTTGAGGTTCTCGCCGCTGCCGAGGCCGAGCGTGAACCGGCCGTCGGCGAGGATCTGCAGGGTCGCGGACTTCTGCGCCACGACCGCGGGGTGGTAGCGCATCGTCGGGCAGGTCACGTACGTCATCAGGCCCACCCGGGACGTCGCCTGCGCGACCGCGCCGAGCACGGTCCAGGCGTACGGCGCGTGGCCCTGCTCGGTCAGCCACGGCGAGTAGTGGTCGCTCGAGACCTCGAAGTCGAAGCCGACCTCCTCCGCGGCGACCGCGTACCGGACCAGCTCGCGGGGCCCGCTCTGCTCGGTCATCAGCGTGTACCCGAAGTTCGTCATGGGGCCGGAGTACCCATTCACCGGCGGCGTAACGTCGGGCCCATGACCCCCGCTGACGTCTACATCGACTTCTTCGAGCGCGTCCTCGAGAACGGCGTCGCCGTGGTCGGCGGCCTGGACGACGACACGCTCGCCCACCGGCCGACCCCCGACGCCAACTCCATCGCCTGGCTGGTGTGGCACGCCGCCCGCGTCCAGGACGCCCAGATCGCCGACGTGGCCGGCACCGAGCAGGTCTGGTTCACCGAGGGCTGGGTGGATCGCTTCGGCCTGGACCTGGACCCGAACGACCACGGCTACGGCCACACCAGCGAGCAGGTCGGCAAGGTCCGGGCGAGCGGCGAGCTGCTGGCCGACTACCTGCGGGCCTGCCACGAGGCGACGGTCGCCTACCTGCGGACGCTGTCCGACTTCGACCTCGACCGGATCGTCGACGAGCGCTGGGACCCGCCGGTCAGCCTCGGCGTCCGGCTGGTCAGCATCGCCGACGACGACGCGCAGCACGTCGGGCAGGCGGCCTATCTGCGCGGGCTACTGGACGCCTGACACCGACCGGGTGACCCGGTAGCGGACGAAGGACGGTACGGCGATCGCCGCCGCGACCGTCCCGATCACGACGAGGATGCCGCCGCCGGCGGCGGCCGCGGCGGTGCCGACCATGGCGGCGCTGGCGCCGTGCACGACGTCCGCGATCCGCGGGCCGCCGGCGACCACGACGATGAACACGCCCTGGAGCCGGCCGCGCACCGCGTCGGTCGCGGCGGTCTGCAGCATCGACGTGCGGAACGCCGCGGACGCCATGTCGGCCGCGCCGCCGATCACCAGCATCAGCAGCGCGATCCCGAGCATCACCTGCTGCCAACGGTCGGCGAGCCCGACGGCGAGGCCGAACCCGGTCATCGCCACGCCCCACACCACGATGCAGACGATCACGGCGTACCCCTGCCGCTCGACGCGGGACACCCAGCCGGAGAACACCCCGCCGATGACCGCGCCCGCGGGGATCGCCGCGAACAGCAGCGCGAACACCAGGCCGCCCTCGTCCGGGCCGCCGAAGGACACGTGCGCGATCTCCGGGAACAGCGCCCGCGGCATGCCGAAGACCATCGCGATCAGGTCGACCACGAACGACATCAGCAGCACCGGGTGGCCCTTGAGGTAGGTGAATCCCTCGATCACCGAGCGCAGGCCGGGCGTGCCCTTCGCGGCGTCCTCGACCGGCAGCCGCGGCAGCCGGACCACCGCGCTCAGCGTCGCGAACAGCGTGACCGTGTCGATGAGGTACAGCCACTCGAAGCCGAGCACCGGGATCAGCACGCCGGCGACCAGCGGCCCCCCGATCGCGCCGGCCTGGAAGATCGTCATGTTGAGCGAGTTCGCCGCGGGCAGCAGCTCGGGCGGCAGCAGCCGCGGCAGCACCGCGCTCCGGGTCGGCTGGTTGACCGCGAAGAACGCCTGCTGCACCGAGAACAGCCCGAGCAGCAGCCACACGTTGGTGTTGCCCATCGCGGCCTGCAGCCAGAAGAGCGCGCTGGTGCCGATCAGCCCGAGCGTCGTGCAGATCAGCATCGTGCGCCGGTCGAACACGTCGGCGAGCGCGCCGCCCCACAGCCCGAACACGATGAGCGGCACCAGGCCGAACAGCCCGGTCAGGCCGACGTACGCCGACGAGCCGGTCACCTGGTAGATCTGGGCCGGCACCGCCACGACCGTCAGCTGCGCGCCGACCACCGTGACGATGTTGGCCAGCCACAACCGCCGGAAGTGCTCGTCGCGCAGCGGTCGGGTGTCGGCCACCAGAGCCCGGAGTCTGCGCACGATCACCGAACCTAACCCGGTGGCGGGATCTTCCCGGGCGTCGGGTGTCGAATGGACCCGGGCCCGTTCGTAGCGGGGGTGAGAGGCCGCCCGCGAGGGGCGGCCCCCGGCCACAGGAGATGATCCGCATGCAGTACCTGATCACCGTGATCGACAACCGCACCGCGTCCGGCACCCAGGAGGAGTTCGACGCCGTCGACGCGTTCAACGAGCAGTTGAGGGCGGGCGGTCACTGGGTGTTCGCGGGCGGGCTCGCCGCGCCCGAGACCGCGACGGTCATCGACAACCGGGACGACAAGGGGCTGTTCACCGACGGGCCGTTCGCGGAGACCAAGGAGTGGGCGGCCGGCTTCTGGGTCTTCGAGGCCGCCGACCTGGACGAGGCGCTCAAGCTCGCGGCCGCGGGCTCGAAGGCGTGCAACCGCAAGGTCGAGGTGCGCCCGTTCCTGTGACTCTGTGAGCCGGCGAGCGGCTACGGGCAGTACGGCTGCTCGGACGGGCGGTCGAGCAGCCGGTCGGCGAGCATGTCGCACCACTGCCCGGACGGGCCGCCGCCGTTGACCTGGCCGTCGGACTCGCCGGGGTGCTTGACCCAGAGCTTGCCGTCGAAGGCCCCGTCGAAGACCAGCCGCGGCGGCTTGCCGAGCCGCGCCCAGGTCGGGTTGATGACGTCGTACCCACTGCCGTCCGGCGGCCGGGCCCCGTTGCGCGAGGTGTCGATGACGTAGCGCTTGCCCTTGACGCCGAGCTTGCGCAAGCCGCTGAGCATCTTCGCGGCGTAGGCCTTCTCATCGGCGGTTGGGCGGAAGTTGGAGACGTTGGTGCTGAAGCCGCGGTCGTACGCGATGCCGGCCTTCTGGAGGAACCTCGGCCGGTCGTCGTACGGCGTCCAGTTCGAGTGCCCGGCGTCCAGGTAGACCCACGCGCCGGTCCCGCTGAGCTTGCGGGAGGCGTACCGGAGCATGCCCAGCCAGCCGTCGGGCTTGGTCGGGCAGGCCTGCACCGAGCTGCTGAACAGCGGCAGCGCGTCGGGCTCGAGGATCACCAGCGCGTGCGTGCCGCCGAGCCCCTTCGCGACCTGGTTGATCCAGCCGCGGTACTGAGCCGCGGTCTGGAGCGGGTTGCCCGAGGAGTACTGGCCGCAGTCGCGGCCCGGGATGCCGTAGATCGTCAGCACCGGGGTCTTGCGCGCGTTCGCGGCGTCGCCGGTGTACTCCTCGACCTTGCTCTTCACGGACGAGGTGTCGTACGCCTCCGGGATCACCCAGAAGGCCTGGGCGTTCGAGCCGATCCTGGTGCGGTAGACCCCGCCCTGCTGGTACGCCGGCATCTTCGGGTCCACGAACAGCCCGAGCCGCTTGCGCGGGTCGGGCTTGACCGCCGGGCTCCGGTCGGCGTGCTCGGCCTGCGCGGTCGGCGCGACGAGGCCCACGGCGCCCATCGCGAGGGCGGCCAGCAGCGCGGCGGCGCGCAGGGTGAACGTCCGAGGGAGCACCCGTTCAGGGTACGGGCTGATCGTCCTCGCGGGGGCCGAAGATACAGAGCTCGTCCAGCTGCTCCGGGGACAGCGGCAGGCCCCAGGCCTGCATCTGGGTGCGGGAGCGGCGGGAGAAGATCGCGCGGAACAGCTCGTACGGGTCGACGTCCTCCGGGACGCCGGCGGTGCCGAACTTCATCGCCGCGACGCCGGCCAGCACCGGCGACCACAACCGCTCCGGCAGCGGCCCGAGGCCGAGCGCCTCGTGCAGGTCGGCGTGGTGGACGGCGACGTCCCAGACGATCGCCGGGCGCGGGCTGTCGACGGCCGACTCGGCGACCGCGTCCTGGTGCGACTGCAGCTCCTCGACCAGGTCGGCCACCGGCAGCTCGTAGCGCTCGCCGACGTGCCGCGCGGTCCACTCCGGCCCGGGCGCCCCGTCCGTCCGGCCGGTCACCGCGTCCGCCGCGCCGCCGGCGAGGTGGGCGAGCACGTCGCGCACCGTCCAGGCCGGGGTCCCGGGCACGGTCGTGGCCAGCTGCTCGTCGGTCAGGTCCCCGGCCAGCGCGGAGACGGAGGCGACGTTGTCGCGGTAGAGCGCACCCCAGTCCGTCATGTCAGGACTCTAGTGCGGGGCGGTCGGTGCGGGCGGTCAGTGCACCGGCTCGAACAGGCAGAACGGGTGCCCGGCCGGGTCGATCATCACGCGGACGTCGTCCTGGGGCTGGTACGCCGCCAGCCCGGCGCCGAGCGCCTGGGCCCGGGCGACGCCGGCCTCGAGGTCGTCGACGGCGATGTCGAGGTGCGCCTGCATCTGCTGCTCGCCCGGCCCCGCCGGCCAGGTCGGCGGCACGTGCCCGTCCTCGAGCTGGAACGCGAGGCCCGTCGTACCGCTGGGTGGCTTGATGACGACCCACTCCGGATCGTCCATGCGGAGCTCCCAGCCCAGGAGCTCCCGGTAGAAGGCGGCCAGGCCGCGCGGGTCGGCGCTGCCGAGCACGGTCGAGGAGAGGCGGAAGCCGGGAGCCGACATGCGGCTCACAGTAGGCACGATGAATTTGTTTCGGGAAGGGTGTCGTATCGACGTCGCCCCGTTCGTGGAGAGGGTGACGGGCCACCCGGGCCCCCTACCCAGGAGGAATTCAGATGACCCAGTACCTGCTGTCCGTCCACCACGTGGCCGGCGAGGAGATGCCGTCGGCCCCCGAGGACATCCAGCCGATCTTCGAGGCGGTCGACCGGTTCAACCAGAAGGCGATGGACGCCGGCGTGTGGGTGTTCGCCGGTGGCCTGATGCCGATCGAGAGCGCGCGGACCGTCGACAACACGGGCGGCGAACGCGTCGTCACCGACGGCCCGTTCGCCGAGTCCAAGGAGTGGCTGGGCGGCTTCTGGATCTTCGAGCTGCCCGATCTCGACACCGCGCTCGAGTGGGCGGCCGAGGGCTCGAAGGCCTGCGCCGGCAAGGTCGAGGTGCGTCCCTTCCAGGAGGCGCCTGCGTGACGAGCGCGGACGCCGCGGTCGAGCGGATCTACCGCGAGGAGTACGGCCGGGTGGTCGCCTCGCTGGTGCGCCGCTTCGGCGACTTCGACCTCGCCGAGGAGGCGGCCGCCGAGGCCCTGCTGGTCGCGCTCGAGAGGTGGCCGGTCGACGGCGTACCGCCCAACCCGGGCGGCTGGCTGACGACGACCGCGGGCAACCGCGCGATCGACCGGATCCGCCGCGAGTCCCACCGCGACGCCAAGCACCAGGCGGCCCTGATGATGCAGGACGACACCCCTCACGAGCCGACCGGCATCGTCGAGGACGACCGGCTGCGGCTGATCTTCACCTGCTGCCACCCCGCGCTCGCACCCGAGGCGCGGGTGGCGCTGACCCTGCGGCTGCTCGGCGGGCTGACCGTCCCCGAGATCGCGCAGGCGTTCCTCGTGCCCGAGACGACGATGGCGCAACGGATCACCCGGGCCAAGAAGAAGATCGCCGCGGCGAGGATCCCGTACCGGGTGCCCGGCCCCGACGACCTCACCGCGCGGCTGGGCGGGGTGCTCGCGGTCGTGTACCTCGTCTTCAACGAGGGCTACCTGGCCAGCTCCGGCGAGCACTCGATCCGCGAGGACCTCACGGCCGAGGCGATCCGGCTCGGCCGGATCCTGCGCCAGCTGCTGCCCGACCAGCCCGAGGTCGCCGGGCTGCTCGCGCTGATGCTGCTCACCGAGGCGCGGCGGACGACCCGGGTCGACGCGAACGGCGAGCTCGTCCCGCTGCGCGACCAGGACCGCGGCGGCTGGGACCGCGAGCTGATCGCCGAGGGGCATGCGCTGGTCCAGGAGTGCCTCTCCCTCGGGCGCCCGGGGCAGTACCAGCTGCTCGCCGCGATCAACGCCGTGCACACCGACGCCCCGGACGCGGCGGCGACCGACTGGGGCCAGATCGCGCAGCTCTACGACCTGCTGTACGCCGTCACGCCCTCACCGATCGTCGCGCTGAACCGGGCGGTCGCGATCGCCGAGCTCGACGGCCCCGAGGTGGCGCTGGCGGAGGTCGACCGGCTCGACCTCGGGACGTACCACGCGTGGCACGCGACCCGCGCCGACCTGCTGCGCCGGCTCGGACGGAGCGCCGAGGCGCGGGCGGCGTACGACGCCGCGATGGCCGCCACCGAGAACCCCGCCGAGCGGGCCTACCTCGCCCGGAGGCGTGGCAGTCTGGCGCCATGACCGCCCCGGCGCCGCTCTCCCTCCCCTCGGCCGACGACGCGCAGGAGTGGGTCGCCGCCCGCACGCGGCACGGGCTGGCCGCCGCGCGCGAGCTGGCCGAGGGCCTGCGGGCCGACCCGCCGGCGGCGACGATCGACCTGCTGCGGCAGTGGGACGAGGTGTCGCGACACCTCTCGAACGTCGCGGCGGCGGGCTCCCTGCTCGCGAACGTCCACCCGCTCGAGGACGCGCGCACCACCAGCGAGCAGGCCGAGGTCGAGGTGGACCGGTACGTCACCGAGCTGAAGCAGGACCGCCGGCTCTACGAGGTGTTCGCCGCCGCCTCGCCGGACGGTCTCGACCCGGTGGCCGCGCGGCTGCTGACGAAGACGCTCGACGACTTCCGCCGGGCCGGCGTGGACCTCGACGACGAGACCCGGGCGCGGCTGGCACGGATCAACGAGCGGCTGACCGAGGTCGGCCAGGAGTTCGGCCGCAACATCCGCGACGACGTCCGCACCGTCCGGGTGACGCCGGACCGGCTGGCCGGGATGCCGCAGGACTGGCTCGACGCACACCCCGCCGGCGACGACGGCCTGGTCACCGTGACCACCGACTACCCCGACTCGGTCCCGGTCCGGATGTTCGCCCACGACGCCGCGGTGCGCCGGGAGGTCACCGTGGCGTTCCTCCAGCGGGGCTGGCCGCAGAACGAGCCGTTGCTGCACGAGCTGTTCGCGCTGCGCGAGGAGCTGGCCACGCTGGTGGGGTACGCCGACTGGGCGTCGTACGACGCCGACGTGAAGATGATCAAGAAGGGGCCGGCGATCCCCGAGTTCATCGACCGGATCGCCGACGCCGCCGCCGAGCCGATGCGGCGCGACCTGGAGCTGCTGCTGGAGCGCTACCGCCGCGACGTACCGGACGCGGCCTCGATCGACTCGGCCGACGCCCTGTACTACGAGGAGCTGGTCCGCCAGGAGCGGCACGACGTCGACGCGCAGCAGGTGCGCACCTACTTCGACTTCGCGCGGGTCCGGCAGGGACTGCTCGACGTCACGTCGCGGCTGTTCGGGATCTCGTACGACGCCGTCCCCGACGCCGTCGTCTGGCACGACGACGTGACGGCGTACGACGTCCTGCGCGACGGCGCCCGGATCGGGCGGATCTACCTGGACCTGCACCCGCGGGAGGGCAAGTACAAGCACGCCGCGCAGTTCACGCTCGCCGACGGGCTGGCGGGGCGGCAGCTCGCCGAGGGCGTGCTGGTCTGCAACTTCAGCCGCGGGCTGATGGAGCACGACCACGTGGTGACGCTGTTCCACGAGTTCGGGCACCTGGTGCACCACGTGCTCGCCGGGGCGGGGGAGTGGACGCGGTTCTCCGGTGTCGCGACCGAGTGGGACTTCGTGGAGGCGCCCAGCCAGATGCTCGAGGAGTGGGCGTGGGACGCGGACGTGCTGCGAACCTTCGCCGTCTCGCCCTCCGGCTCGCCGATCCCGGCGGACCTGGTCGAGCGGATGCGCGCCGCCGACGACTTCGGGAAGGGCTACCAGGCGCGGACCCAGATGTTCTACGCCGCGATGTCCTACTGGTTCCACACCTCCCGGCCCGACGACCTCACCGCCGCGATGCGCGAGCTGCAGGAGCGGTACTCGCCGTTCGCGTACATCGACGGGACCCACATGTTCGCCAGCTTCGGCCACCTGTCCGGCTACTCGTCGGCGTACTACACCTACATGTGGTCGCTGGTCATCGCGAAGGACCTGTTCTCGGCCTTCGACCCGGCCGACCTCTTCGACCCCGTGGTCGCGGGTCGCTACCGCGACCGCGTGCTCGCCCCCGGCGGCTCCCGGGACGCCGCCGACCTGGTCGCCGACTTCCTCGGCCGGCCGTACACCTTCGACGCGTACGCCGCCTGGCTGGCGCGGTGAGGGCCGTCGGTTTCGGCGGCTGACAGCCGAAACCCGCACGACACGCCGGCTCCCTGCGGCGTGTCGTGCGGGAATCGGCTGCTGACAGCCGAACCCCCTTGCCGCACCACCCCGCCCGGCGTACGGTCGCGATATATCGCGAAACAGTTGCGATACTCGGATCACGGAGGGAGTCCGGCGATGGGACACCGAGGGTTCGGGCGGCAGTGGGCCGCCCACGTGGAGCAGGAGTGGCAGCAGCACCGCCGCGGGGGCAGCTGGGGCGGCCCGCCGTGGGGCGGGTGGGGACCGCACGGCTTCGGCCGGCCGGGCAACCCGGGCCCGCCGCCGTGGGTCGCGGGGCTGTTCGGCCTGGCCCAGGGCGATCGCCAGCGCGGGCCGCGGGTGCGGCGGGGCGACGTCCGGTCCGCGATCCTGGACGTGGTCCGCACCGCGCAGTGGAACGGCGAGGACATCAACGGCTACCAGGTCATCCAGCAGATCGCCGAGCGCAGCAACGGCGCCTGGCGGCCCAGCCCCGGGTCGGTCTACCCGACCATCCAGCAGCTCGAGGACGAGGGCCTGGTCGCGACGGCGGACACCAACGGCCGGCGCAGCCTGCGCCTGACCGACGCCGGCAGCGAGTACGTCGACGCGCACGCCGACGAGCTCGCGGCCGTCTGGGCGCCGTTCGAGGAGCCCGAGCGCGAGGACGACGGCGGCGGCATGCCCGAGCTGCGTCCGGAGATCGGGCAGGTGATGGGCGCGGTCTGGCAGATCGTCACCACCGGCAGCGACCAGCAGCGCCGCGCGGCCGTCGACATCCTGGTCGAGACCCGCCGCAAGCTGTACGGCGTGCTGGCCGACGGCGACCCCGAGCAGCCCGAGGACGCGTGATGGACGACCAGCTGCGGATCAGCGACGCCGAGCGCGAGGCGGCCGCCGCCGAGCTCGGCGAGCACTACGCGCAGGGCCGGCTCACCCCCGAGGAGCACGCGGAGCGGCTGGACCGGATCTGGGCCAGCCGCACCCGGGGCGAGCTCGCGCCGGTCTTCCGCGACCTCCCCGGCCGCTACGGCCCGGTCGCGCCGCGGGCCGAGCGCCGCCGGCCGGCGTCCTGGGCACCGGGCCCGCCGTTCCGCCACGGCATGCCGGGCCCGGTGCTCGCCGTCCTGGCCGTGCTGCTGGTCCTGACCGTCGTCACCCACCTGCCGCTGATCCTGGCCGGCGTGCTGGTGCTGCTGTTCGTCTCGGCGCGTCGCCGCCGCTGCCACTGGTCCAGATCGGCGCGGTAGACCACTGTTGTAGACCACCTTCTCGACGTCGAGAGGGCCGCCTAGCCTGCTCGCACCCGGGCTGGGGGGGCCGGTGAGGAACGTTCTCGGGATCCGTGCTCACGCCCCATTTCCTGTCACTGCAAGGAGATCGTCCTCATGACGGCTCAGTCCCGTTATCGGATCGCGGCCGCCCTCGGAGCGTTGATCGCTCCGTTGGCCCTGGTCGCCACCACGTCCGCACCGGCGGACGCGGGCACCTCGTCGCACAAGCACCAGATCTACGAGTACAAGGTCGAGAAGTACATCCGGCTGGCCGGCGTCGGCACCGACACCGTCGGTGACTCGCCGACCCAGACGCTCAGCTGCGACCCCGGCGACATCGTGCTCGACGGCATGTGGAGCATCAAGAACGTCGACCAGTACAACCCGCCGCCGCCGGACCCGGACGGGCCCCCGACGACGACGGGTGGCGTCTACAACGACGCGCGCGACGTGTACGTGGTGTCGTCGTACCCCGACCAGTTCGACCCGCGCCGCTGGAACTTCGAGTTCGACAACCGGGCCTACGGCGACGCCCAGGTGAAGCTCTTCCTCACCTGCATCCGGTCCTTCACCGAGTACACGAACTCCCACCGGCACGACATCAAGGTGCGGAACGTCGCGCCGATCCAGGCGTTCACCGCCCCGCACGCGACCTACACCGACCGCTACGTCTACGACCGCGGAGCCGTCTGCACGGCCGACGAGATGTTCGTGGCCCCGGGGTTCGACCTGACCGGCCTGGCCGACCACCGGCTCGTCGCCACCTACCCGACCAACTCCGGTCGCGGCTGGGAGTGGGAGTTCGGCGCCTCGGCGCCGGCGGCGGCCCCGTGGTTCTACGGCAAGTGCATCGAGCGCCGGGTGTTCGACGGCGCGACGCCGCGGCACTCGGTCGGGATGAAGCACATGCCGAGCGCGAGCTTCGCGTCCGGCTTCACGGTGTCCGTCCCGCTGGGCGACCAGCAGGAGTCGCGGTACTCCTGCGACCAGGACGACAACAGCCTGCACGGCTACAAGGCGATGGTCGGCTGGTTCTGGATGGGCAACCACTGGGACGACAGCTGGTACCTCGGCATGGAGCCGCGGCCCAAGACCCGGGCCTACGTGTTCTGGAACTTCAACGGCACGCCGGCCCAGGCGAAGATCGGCACGCTGTGCATCAACAGCCGGACGTCGTTCCCGCTCCCGTAGTGGAACCGCTTCCGGGCATCCACTCGTGAGCCGAGTCCTGAGCCCGTCCCGACGACCGGGGCGGGCTCAGGCCTTCCCGGACCCCCGCCGGGCGGGACCGCACCAGACAGGAGTGCGCGTCCCGTCCGGCGGGCTGCCTCCGGTCCAGACCGCTGGACCAGACCGCTGGCGTAGACCAGCGGCGTAGACCATGTACGCGCCGCCCGCGAGCGGACCTAGCCTGGCTGGTACCGGGCTGGGGGGACCGGCGGAACGCTCTCGGGGCACGTGCTCACGCCCTATTTCCTGTCAATGCAAGGAGATCGTCGTCATGACGGCTCGAAACCGGTCCCGAACCTTCCTCGTCGGTGCCGCCGTTGCCGCCCTGCTCGCGCCGCTGGCCATCGTGGCCGCGTTCGCGAGCCCGGCGTCGGCAGCACCGGGCAAGCCGCACGAGGTCTACATCTACAAGGTCGAGAAGCACGTGACCATGTCCGGGGAGTTCCCGGACCAGTACCTGCACGACCACGTGTTCTGCGACCCGGGCGACATCGCCCTGGACGGCATGTGGCGTGTCGACCACGTCGACCAGGCCCAGCCGCCCGAGTTCGTCGGCGACGAGCGGGACGTCGTGTTCACGGCGTCGTACGGCGACACGGCCGACCAGTCGAAGTGGCACTTCCGGGCCCACAACTACGCCGACGGCGACGCGCAGATCAAGCTGTTCGCGACCTGCATCCGGGGCTCGGTGGAGCAGGCCTACGGCCACACGCACGGCATCGTGGTTCGCAACCTGCCCGTCGATTCGACGAACACCGCCCTGCCGGTCGACACCGACCCGGCCTTCGGTGCGAACGAGTGGGACTTCAACGGGAGCTGCAACTCCACCGAGCTCGCCGTCGCGCCGGGGTTCAACTTCAGTGGTGACGACTTCCGGGTGCGCGAGTACCGCAGCTGGCTGTCGCCCGACTACCTCAGCTGGCACTGGGCCTTCCTCGTCCAGGACCCGGGCGCGGATGTCTCGTTGTATCTGAAGTGCCTGCAGATCAAGACCGCCACCACCAACGGACACGCCCACAACCTGTTCTGGTCCTGGCGCCCGGACGGCTTCAACGGCTTCCACGGCAACCTGACGTCCGGCAACCGCGAGTACCGCCTCAACTGTGACGACAACCCGGGTGGTGCCAGCTACCAGGACTACAAGGCCGCGGTCGGCGCCTTCTGGCTCACCAACCCGTGGCACACCTGGTTCATGGGGATGGACCCGAGGCCCAAGCAGCGCGCGTTCCGCTTCTGGTGGGACGGCTCGGGCAGCAGCGACTACTACCTCGCCGCGCTGTGCATCCGCGCCCGGACCGGCAAGCAGGTCGCGCCCTGACGGGCTGACCCGGTCGTGAGCTGAACGCCTGAGCCCGTCCCCTCACCGGGGCGGGCTCCGGCGTTCCCGAGCCCCCCACCGGGTGGGAACGCGCCAGACAGGAGTGCGGGTCCCGCCCGGTGGGGCCTACGCCTGCCCCGGCGCCCCCGTCGCCGCTGCTCGCGACAGCAGCTCGTCCAGCCATGCGAAGCAGGCCGCGGTCAGCTCGGTGAGCGGCGCCGCGCCCGGCAGCAGCGCGTAGACCCGGTCGGCGGCGTCGGCGGGCAGGTCGGTGCGCAGGTAGCGCAGCCCGTAGTCGTGCCGCCACGGACAGTGCTCGATCCGCAGCAGCTGCACGACGACGCCCAGGCCGAACCGCAGGTAGAGCGCGGTGGCCTCGGGGAGCTGCCCGCGGGCGACCGCGCGGTTCACCAGCCACTCGGCCGTGGCCCGCCGCTGCCGCGCCTGCTCGACGGCCTCCGCGATCGCCTGCTCTATCGCCTCCCGGTCGTCGTGACGCAGCACCAGCCGGCCGTCCGGATCGTGCAGCACGATCGGCGTGCCGTGCCGGCGTACGTCGAGGTGCCGGTGGCCGTCGGTGAGGTCGGAGAAGTGCAGGTCGAGGATCATCGTCGGCTTCTCGAGCGCGCCGGGCCGCCGCTGGAGGTTCACGAAGCACTGCCGGCCGTCCGGCCAGGTCGTCAGCGGCAGCTCCCACACGTGGTCGACGTCGAAGCGCTCCCGGCTCCGGGCGACCAGCCGGTCGTGGACCGCGGAGGTCGTGCCCGGCGTGCACAGCAGGTCGACGTCCAGGTCCGACCACTGGTCCCAGCCTCCGGTGGCCGCGGAGCCGCCCACCCAGATCACGTGCAGGTCCGGGTCGGTCTCGCCCTGCTCGCGCAGGAAGGCCAGCCAGTCGTCGTACCGGGAGAGGTCGGGTTCCATGCGCGTCATTCTGCGGGCGATTGGGTACGCACAGAGGGTCCTTTTCTCGGGAGGTAACCGAATGACGTCACGAGCACGGTGGGGCCTGATCGGCCTGCTCCTCGCCCCCGCTGTCGTGCTGCCGCTGTGGGTCTCGCTCTACGATCGGGAGGACCCGAAGCTCTTCGACTTCCCGTTCTTCTTCTGGTTCCAGTTCGCGCTCATCCTCGTCGCGGTCTGCCTGACGGTGCCGGCCTTCCTGCTCTCCCAGGGCGCCGACCGGCTGGACCGGCAGCGCCACGGCCTGCCGGCGGACCCGCCCGGCGAGGAGGTCGACCGGTGATCGGCCACGTGAACGGCGTCGTCTTCGGCGTCTTCGTCTTCCTGTTCCTGCTGGTCACCGTGCTCGGGTTCGCCGCGGCCCGGTGGCGCCGCGCGGAGAGCATGGACTCGCTCGACGAGTGGGGCCTGGGCGGCCGCGGCTTCGGCACCTTCATCGCCTGGTTCCTCATCGGCGGCGACGTCTACACCGCGTACACGTTCATCGCCGTGCCCGCGACCCTGTACGCCGGCTCCGCGGTCGGCTTCTTCGCGGTGCCGTACACGATCGTGGTCTACCCGCTGATCTTCCTGTTCCTCCCGCGGCTCTGGTCGGTCAGCCACCGGCACGGCTACGTCACCCCGGCCGACTTCGTGCAGGGCCGCTACGACAGCCGCCCGCTGGCGCTCGCGGTGGCGCTCACCGGCATCCTCGCGACGATGCCCTACATCGCGCTGCAGCTGGTCGGCATGCAGGTGGTGCTCCAGGTGATGGGCATCGGCGCCGACGAGACGAGCAACTGGTTCGTCAAGGACCTGCCGCTGTTCGTCGCGTTCGTCGTGCTGGCCGCGTACACCTACTCCAGCGGCCTGCGCGCGCCCGCGCTGATCGCGTTCGTCAAGGACACGCTGATCTACCTGGTGATCCTGGTCGCCGTCTTCTACATCCCCTCGCAGGTCGGCGGCTGGGGCCACATCTTCTCGACGGTGAGCGACTCGTTCGCCACCTTCAACACGGAGAACGCGGACGCGATCGCGGCCGGCGACGCGGCGCCCAAGGCGATGATGCCGCCGCCGGCGGCCCAGTGGGCCTACGCCTCGCTCGCGCTCGGGTCCGCGCTGGCGCTGTTCATGTACCCGCACTCGGTGACCGGGGTGCTGTCCACGCGGAGCCGGTCGGTGATCCGCCGGAACGCCGCGCTGCTCCCGGCGTACACCTTCCTGCTGGGGCTGCTCGCGCTGCTGGGCTTCGTGGCGATCGCCGCGGGCGTGAAGGTCGACAACCCGCAGCAGTCGGTGCCCCAGCTGTTCGAGGAGCAGTTCAGCCCGTGGTTCGCGGGGGTCGCGTTCGCGGCGATCGTGATCGGCGCGCTGGTGCCCGCGGCGATCATGTCGATCGCGGCCGCGAACCTGTGGACCCGCAACGTCTACAAGGCGTTCCTCAACCGCAACGCCACCCACGCAGAGGAGGCGAGGCAGAGCAAGGTCGCCTCGCTGCTGGTGAAGTTCGGCGCGCTGGTGTTCGTGCTCGCGCTGTCGAAGGACTTCGCGATCAACCTCCAGCTGCTCGGCGGCGTGTGGGTCCTGCAGACGCTGCCCGCGATCGTGATCGGCCTCTACACGCGGTGGATGCACCGGTGGGCGCTGTTCGCCGGGTGGGCGGTCGGGATGGCGTGGGGCACCTGGCTCGCGTACGGCGTCGCGTCCCCGGTGCAGCAGCACTTCGGCGGCCCGCTGGTGAACTTCCCCGGCACCGAGACGAAGTTCTACATCGCGTTGCTGGCGCTCCTGCTCAACCTGCTGGTCGCCGCGGTGCTGACCGTGGCGTTCCGCGCGATGGGCATCGCCGAGGGCGCGGACCAGACGTCGCCGCAGGACTACCACGTGGACGCCGGCGACGCCGGCGTCGACCCGGAGCTGGACGCGGAGGCGCCGGTCCACGCCTGATCCTCCGGCGTGCGGGTACAGCCCGGTCGTGCCGATCCTCACCCGCGCCGCCTCCTCGGTGGGCGGCGGCGTCCTCGCCGCCGCCACCGGGGGACTGGCCGCGCTGCGCCGCGCCCGCAAGCCGCTGCACCCGTCCGGCGAGGTGCTCGCCGCCCGGGTCTTCCGCAACGGCTCGGCCGAGCCCTCCGGCGTCGCCTGGCTCGACGAGGCCGGGCAGGACGACGCGGTGGTCCGGCTGTCCCGCGCGATCGGGCTGGCGGGCCCGCTGCCGGACATCCACGGCCTCGCCGTCCGCGTCCAGCTCGACGGCGGGTACGGCGACCTGCTGTTCGCGACCACCGGCCGCGGACCGGTCTCCCGGTTCGTGCTGGTGCCGAGCCGCGGGTCCCGGAGCCAGCCGATGACCACGCTGCTGCCGTACCGCACCGAGGCCGGCCCCCTGGTGCTGAGTGCCGAGCCGGTCGGCGTGGAGGCGTTCGAGCTGTCCTGGGCGCGGCCGACCGGGGACTGGCAGCCCTTCGGCTCCCTGCGCCTCTCGACGCGGCGCGTGCCCGAGGAGATCTCGTTCGACCCGGTCGTCCACCAGCTGCCGGGCCTCGACCAGTACCCGTCGGTGCGCCGGCTGCGCGAGCCGGCGTACGCGACGGCGCGGGGCTCGAGGAGCGACTGATGTACACCGATCACAAGCCCTGTGCGGTCTGCGGATCCCCGGTCGAGCTGCAGGCGCGCACCGGCGGCGGCGACCGGGTGGCCGAGGCCGACCCCACCGTCGACGAGCGGATCTGCACCAACCCCGACTGCCCGACCAACAACGGCGAGGACGTCAACGCCGTCTGAGGTCCACCGGCTGCCCGTCCTTGGGGAACGGCAGTGAGTGGTTGTTGATCGGCGCGACGTACGCCGGGTCGACCGACCACTCGAAGTCCAGCAGCAGGTGGAACATCAGCGCCGTCACCTCGGCTCCGGCGAAGAACATGCCCAGGCACTTGTGCACGCCGCCGCCGAACGGCGCCCACGCGTACCGGTGCGACCGGTCCTCGCGGCGCTCCGGCGAGAAGCGCTCGGGGTCGAAGGCCTCCGGATCGGTCCAGTACTCCGGCAGCAGGTGGCTGTACTGGAGCCCGACGGTGGCGTAGGTCCCCGCCGGGATCCGGGTGCCGAGCACGACGGTGTCCTTGACCGCCTGGCGCAGGATCACCGGCACCGGTGCCCGCAGCCGCAGCGACTCCTTCATCACCAGGTCGATCGAGGTCAGGCTCTCGAGGTCGGCCAGCCCCGGCGTCGTACCGACCCGGTCGGCCAGCGCCTGGGCCTCCTCGCGGCAGCGCTGCTGCCACTCCGGGTGCTGCCCGAGGAGCTGCATCATCGTCGAGAGCGTGATCGTGGACGTGTCGTGCGCGGCCATCATCAGGAACACCATGTGGTTGACGACGTCCTCGTCGGTGAACCGGTCGCCGTCCTCGGACTCGATGTGGCACAGCACGGAGAACAGGTCGTCGGTGGCCTCGGCGCGGCGCGAGGGCAGGTAGCCGGTCAGGAACTCCTCGAGGTGGCGGCGGCCCTTCAGGCCGCGGCGCCAGCGAGTGAACGGCACGTCGTACCGGACGATCGCCGCGGCCGCCTGCACGCACGCGATGAACGACCGGTTCACCCGGTCCATCTCCTCGCGCGAGGTGTGGTCGGCGCCGCCCATGAACGTGTCGGTGGCGATGTCGAGGGTGAGCTGCTTGAGCGCCCAGTACGCCCGGAACCCGGCCGCCGGCGTCCACGTCGCGAGCCCGGCGGTGATCGCCGGGTGCATGGCCGCCGTGTAGTTCTCGAGCCGGTCGCGGGTGAAGGCCTGCTGCATGATGCGGCGGTGCAGGTGGTGCTCGTCGAAGTCGAGGAACATCAGGCCGCGGCCGAAGAACGGCCCGACCAGGTAGGTCCACGCCGGCCCGTTCGCCCACGCCTTGTCCGCGTTGCGCAGCGCGACCTCGCACGCGTCCGGCCCGAGCAGCATCACCCAGCGGTCCTTGCCGAGCAGGCTCATCGGCGAGACCGGGCCGTACGCCGCCCACTGCTTGCGGAACAGCGCCATCGGGTCGCGGGCGTACTCGAGGCTGCGGCCGATGACCGGCAGCCCCTTCGCCGGGGGCGGGAGCTCGCGGACGGGTGCGGTGGAGGCCACAGCCGTCACAGTAGAACGTGTTCCGACCCGTCGGTAGCCTCGTCGGCATGACGCCCTCCTTCGACCTGGACCAGGACCACCTCGACCTGCGCGACTGGCTGCACGGCTTCGCCGCGGACGTCATCCGACCGGCCGCGGCCGAGTGGGACGAGAAGGAGGAGTTCCCCTGGCCGGTCGTGGAGGAGGCGGCCAAGGCCGGCATCTACTCCGTGGACTTCATCGTCACCCAGGCGTTCGACGAGACCGGGCTCGGCTTCCCGATCACGATGGAGGAGCTGTTCTGGGGCGACGCCGGCATCGGGCTCTCCATCGTCGGCACGTCGCTCGCCGCGGCCGGCGTCCGTGCGAACGGCACCGACGAGCAGGTGGCCGAGTGGGTGCCGGCGATGTACGGCACGCCCGGCGACCTGAAGCTCGGCGCGTTCTGCTCCTCCGAGCCGGACGCGGGCTCGGACGTGGGGGCGATGCGCACCCGCGCGACGTACGACGAGAAGACCGACGAGTGGGTGCTCAACGGCACCAAGACCTGGGCGACCAACGGCGGCATCGCCGACGTGCACGTGGTGACCGCGGTGGTCGACCCCGACCTGCGCACCCGCGGGCAGGCGTCGTTCGTCGTGCCGCCCGGCACGAAGGGGCTCAGCCAGGGGCAGAAGTTCCACAAGCACGGCATCCGCGCGTCGCACACCGCCGAGGTCGTGCTCGACAACGTCCGGGTGCCCGGCCGGTGCCTGCTCGGCGGCAAGGAGAAGCTCGACGCGCGGCTGGCCCGCGCCCGCGAGGGCAGCGGTGCCCGCGGCAACGCGTCCATGGCGACCTTCGAGCGGACCCGGCCGGCGGTGGGTGCGCAGGCGATCGGCATCGCGCGGGCGGCGTACGAGGTGGCCCTGGACTACGCCAAGACCCGCGAGCAGTTCGGCAAGCCGATCATCGAGAACCAGGCGATCGCGTTCAAGCTCGCCGACATGGCCATGTCGATCGAGGCGTCCCGGCTGCTGGTGTGGCGCGCGGCGTGGATGGCGCGGCAGGGCAAGAAGTTCGAGAGCGCCGAGGGCTCGATGTCGAAGCTGTTCGCCGGCGAGACCGCCGTGCGGGTCACCACCGACGCGATGCAGATCCTCGGAGGCAACGGCTTCACCCGCGAGTACCCCGTCGAGCGCTGGGCCCGCGACGCCAAGATCTACACGATCTTCGAGGGCACCTCCGAGATCCAGCGGCTGGTCATCGCCCGGTCGGTGTCCGGCGCGCCCATCCGTTGACGGTCTGCCGGTCAGGCTGCCGGAGCTCGGACGATCTGTCCGGTCTGCGGCTGCATCGGTCGATCCGCACTACGATCGCTCGCAGCGAAGCGGCGTGAGCAGGGCGCCGGTGGCGTCGGCGACGGAGGTGGGGAATGGCGCTGCCGACCGTGGGCGGCCTCTGCCGGACGCTCGGGGAGCACCTCCAGCCAGCACCGGGATTCGAGGCGCCCGAGACGCCGATCACCGCGGTCCACGTCTCGGAGCTGATCGACCCGACGGCCTACGTCAACGGCGGCGAGCTGCTGCTCACGACCGGGCTCACGCTGCCCACCAGCCTGATCGGGTGGGAGGAGTACGTCGGGCGACTCACGCGCATCGGGATCGCGGCGCTCGGAGTCGGGCTCGGCCCGACGTACACCGAGCTGCCGGCCGCGCTGGTCTCCGCCTGCCGCACCCACGGGCTGACGCTGCTCGTCGTGCCGACGCCGACGCCGTTCCTCACCATCACCGCGGCGTACTGGTCGGCCCGGTCCCGCTCGACAGAGCAGCCCCTGCAGGACGCGTTCGCCACCCAGCGCGCGCTCATCGACGCGGCGGTCTCCGACGACCCGGCGGGGGAGATCCTCAAGCGCCTCGCCCGGACCGGAGGCGGCTGGGCCGCGCGCCTGAGCGCGACCGGCACCGTGGAGGAGATCTTCCCCGCGGGCCTGGTCGAGGAAGCCGAGGCGCTGCAGAACGAGGTGCGCCGTCTCGAGGTCGCCGGCGTGCACTCGGCGGCGTCGTTCGTCGCGCACGACCGGTACGTGGCGCTGTTCCCGCTCACCGTCCGGGACGTGATCGTGGGGTACGTGGCGGTGGGCACCCCGGCGCAGCTCAGCGGACTCCAGCGGCGCCTGGTGATGACGGCCGTCGCGCTGCTGAGCATCGAGGCCCTCCACCGGCGCCGCAGCGCCTCGGAGCGCCACGCCCACGCCCGCTCCGTCGCGACCCTGGTCGACCTCGGCCACGTCGACGCGGCCCGCCGGCTCGCAGCCACCCTCGGGCTGCCGGCCCTTGGGCGGGAGGCGCGCGTGCTGGTGGTCGCCGGACGCGACGGCGACCGGCTCGCCCGCGCGGTCGAGCAGTGGTGCCCGAGCGTGCTGGGCGTCAGCTCCGGCCGGACCCGCGCGTGGTTCCTCCTGCCGACGACGCACCCTCCGACCGCGGAGCTCGACGCGACACTCGCGGCGGCCGACGCCACGGCCGCCGCGATGGTCTCCGAGCTCACACGGCTCGAGGACGTCGGGCCGACCCGGACCCGGCTCGAGGACGCGCTCACGCGCGTGCCGCCGGGTCGACTGACCCAGCACCAGGCCGGTCCGGTGGCCGACCCCGATCTCGGACGGGCCCTCGAGGAGCTCGTCGACCGGCAGGGTGAGCAGACGGTCGCGGCGCTCGTCGCCTACCTCCGCCACCGCGGGCAGTGGGAGCAGGCCGCGCGCAGCCTCGGCGTGCATCGCAACACGCTGCGCTACCGGGTCGGGCGGGCGCGCGAGGTCACCGGCCTCGACCTCGACGACCCCGACGTCGCCGCCCGGCTGTGGCTGCTGATGCGCGCGCGGGGTGTCGCGTAGCGGTAGTGCTGATCATCCGAGCCCGGGGGCGATCTCGTCGATCCGCACAAGGCGTGACCGCTCGCGCCTTCCTACCGTCGGGACACCGACCCACCCCGACGAGGAGACCCATGTCGCAGCCCGAGCAGCGCCGCATCCTGAGGACCGCCATCCCCGGACCGAGGTCCCAGGAGCTCCACGCCCGCCGTCGGCAGGAGGTGGCCGGAGGCTTCGGCATCGCCGTCCCGGTGTTCGTCGACCGGGCCGGTGGCGGGGTCGTCGTCGACGTCGACGGCAACCACCTCATCGACCTCGCGTCGGGCATCGCGGTGACCAGCGTGGGCGCCGCCGACCCGACCGTGGTCGACCGCGTGGCCCGCCAGGCCGAGCGGTTCACCCACACCTGCTTCATGGTCACCGAGTACGACGGCTTCGTCGAGGTCGCCGCCGCGCTCAACCGCTTGACCCCCGGTGACCACGACAAGAGGACCGCGCTCTTCACCACCGGCGCCGAGGCCGTCGAGAACGCGGTGAAGATCGCCCGCGCCGCGACCGGTCGCCCGGCGGTCGTCGCCCTCGGCCACGCCTACCACGGTCGCACCCTGCTGACGATGTCGCTGACAGCGAAGAACGTGCCGTACAAGGAGGGCTTCGGTCCGTTCGCCGCCGAGGTCTACCGGGTGCCCTCGCCGTACCCCTACCGGTGGCCCGGCGGTCCCGAGAAGGCCGCGGAGGAGGGGCTCGCGGCGCTGCGCGACACGGTGCAGTCGCAGATCGGCGCGCACAACGTCGCCGCCATCATCGTCGAGCCGATCCAGGGCGAGGGCGGATTCATCGTGCCGCCGGCCGGCTACCTGCGCGGGGTCCAGGAGTTCGCCGCCGAGCACGGCATCGTCTTCATCGCCGACGAGATCCAGACCGGGTTCGGCCGCACCGGCGCCATGTTCGCCTGCGACCACGAGGGCGTCGTCCCCGACCTGGTCACGACCGCCAAGGCCCTCGCCGGCGGTCTCCCCCTCGCCGCGGTCACCGGCCGCGCCGAGATCATGGACGCCGTCGCACCCGGGGGCATCGGCGGCACGTACGCCGGCAACCCGGTCGCGTGCGCCGCTGCGCTCGGCGCGCTGGAGACGATCGAGCGGGACTCGCTCGTGGAGCGGGCCCGGGCCATCGAGGCGGCCGTGCTGCCGCGGCTCGAGGCGCTGCGGGAGAGCTGCGCGAGCGTCGGTGACGTCCGCGGGCGCGGCGCGATGCTGGCGGTCGAGTTCGTGCGACCGGGGTCGACGGACCCGGCGCCGGAGACCGCCCGGGCCGTGGCGGAGGCCTGCCACCGCGCCGGCGTCATCACGCTCGTGTGCGGCACCTACGGCAACGTCATCCGGCTCCTGCCTCCGCTCGTCATCGACTTCGACCTGCTCGCCGACGGCGTCGGAGTGCTCGAGGCGGCCGTCCGGGAGGCGTCGTGAGCGTCGTTTCCTACGACCCGGTCACCGGACGCGAGAACGGGCGGCTCGAGGAGAGCACGCCCGCCGAGGTCCTGGCCGCCGTCGAGCGCGCGGTCGAGGTCGCCGAGGAGGTGGCCGGCACCGCGCCCGCCGTACGCCGGGCCTGGCTGGCCGCCGTCGCCGACGCCCTCGAGGCCGAGGCGGACGATCTCATCGCGCTCGGGGACTCCGAGACCGGCCTCGGGCGACCGCGCCTGGAGGCCGAGCTGGCCCGCACCGCGGGACAGCTCCGCTTCTACGGCGACGTCGCGGCGGAGGGCTCCTACCTCGGCGTGACCATCGATCACGCGCGCGAGGCCCAGCCCTTCCTCGCCCGGGTGCAGGTGCCGCTCGGGCCGGTGGCGGTTTTCGGCGCCAGCAACTTCCCCTTCGCCTTCAGCGTGCTCGGGAACGACACGGCCTCGGCGGTCGCGGCCGGGTGCCCGGTGGTGGTCAAGGCCCATCCCGCTCATCCGCTGCTGAGTCAGGCTCTCGGCCGGATCGCGCGGAGCGCCCTCGACGCCGCCGGCGCGCCGGCCGGCCTCTTCGCCCTGGTTTCGGGCCGGCAGGCGGGGATCGACCTCGTGCAGGCGCCCGGGATCGCGGCGGTCGCCTTCACCGGCTCGCAGGCCGGTGGCCTCGCGCTCTGGCGGCTCGCCAACGAGCGCGAGCGCGTCGTCCCCGTCTTCGCGGAGATGGGGACGGTCAACCCGGTCGTCGTCACGCCGGGCGCGATGTCGCGGATGGCCGAGATCGCGGCCGGCTTCGTCGGGTCGTTCACGCTCGGGTCGGGCCAGTACTGCACCAAGCCGGGCCTGATGTTCGCGCCCGCCGGGTCGGGCGCGCTCGACGCCGTCGCGGCCGCGCTGCGGGACGCGGCGCCCCGGCCCGTCATGCTCACCGCCGACATCGCCGCCGCGGTGCGCACGGGCCTCGAGGCCCTCGTCGCCGCCGGGGCGGAGGTGGCCGGCGTCGTCGAGGCCGGTGCCGACGGCTGGGCCGCGCCCGCGGCCGTGCTCGGTGCGCCCCTCCGGGAGATCCGGCCAGGGAGCCGCCTCCTCGAGGAGTGCTTCGGCGCCGTCGCGCTCGTGGTCGAGTACGCCGACGAGCGCGAGCTCGCCGCCGCGGTGGGTCGTCTGCAGGGCTCGCTCGCCGGCAGCGTCTTCACCGCCGACGGCCCCGACGAGGCGGCCGGCCGGGCCATGGGGATGCTCTCCTCCCGGGTCGGCCGGGTGACCGTCAACGACTGGCCCACCGGGGTCGCCTACAGCTGGGCCCAGCAGCACGGTGGCCCGTGGCCGGCGACCTCCGCGCCCGCAGCGACCTCGGTCGGCGCCGCGGCGCTCGACCGCTTCGTGCGGCCGGTCGCCTACCAGTCGGCCCGCGACGAGTGGCTGCCGCCCGTGGCCCGCTCCGACAACCCCTGGTCGGTGCCGCGCCGCGTCGACGGCGTCCTCCAGACGGCGCCGTGACCGGGCCGCTCGAGGGCGTGCTGGTCGCCGACTTCAGCCGGGTGCTCGCTGGCCCGCTGGCCACCGCGACGCTCGCCGACCTCGGTGCCACCGTCGTGAAGGTCGAGCGCCCGGGCACCGGGGACGACACCCGGCAGTGGGGCCCGCCCTGGACGGACAACTCGAGCTCCTACTTCGAGTCCGCCAACCGCACGAAGAAGTCCGTCGAGCTCGACCTGGCCGACCCCGGCGACCGCGAGCTCGCGGTCGAGCTGGCGCGTCGGGCCGACGTCCTCGTGGAGAACTTCAAGGACGGTACGCTCGCCCGCCATGGCCTCGGGTATGACGCCGTCGCGGCCGCCAACCCCGGCGTCGTCTACGCCTCCGTGACCGGCTTCGGGAGCCGCGCGGGCCGGGACCTGCCGGGCTACGACTTCCTGGTGCAGGCCGTCGGCGGCCTGATGAGCATCACCGGCACGCCGGAGAGCCCCACGAAGGTCGGGGTCGCGCTGGTCGACGTGCTCACCTCCAAGGACGCCGTCGTCGGGATCCTCGCCGCGCTGCGGGCGCGCGAGGTCACCGGGCGGGGGCAGCGGGTCGAGGTCAACCTCCTCTCGAGCCTGCTGGCGGCCTTGGTCAACCAGGGCTCGTCGTACCTCGCCACCGGGGAGAGCCCGTCGGCCATGGGCAACCGGCACCCCTCCATCGCGCCGTACGAGACGCTGGCCGCCCAGGACGGCCACCTGGCCGTCGGCTGCGGCAACGACGGTCAGTTTCGCCGGCTGACCTCGGTCCTCGGCCTCCCGTGGCTCGGCACCGACCGGCGGTTCGCCCGCAACGCCGACCGCGTGGCGCACCGGCCCGAGCTGGTCGCGCTGCTGGAGGCACAGCTCGGCACGCACGACGTGGACTTCTGGGTCGACCGCCTCGCCACGGTCGGCGTGCCGGCCGGGAGGGTCGGCTCGGTGGCCGAAGCCTTCGGCCTGGCGACCCGGCTCGGGCTCGAGCCGGTCGTCGACGTGGGCCCCGGTGCGCTCGGGCAGGTCCGCAGCCCCCTCACCTTCAGCGAGACCCCGGTGTCGCGGTACGCAGCGCCGCCGCGCCTCGGGGAGCACAACACCGACGTCCGACACTGGCTGACAGAAGAGAGTGACCGATGAGCGCCACCAGCGCCCTGCCCCCGTTCGAGCCGCTCGACCCCGCGGGGATCGACGACCTGCTCTCGGCCGACGAGAAGGCGGTCCGTGCCGCCGTGCGCCAGATGTGCGCCGAGCGCATCGAGCCGCACGTCGCGGACTGGTTCGAGCGCGGGGAGATCGACGACGTCCGCGGCCTGGCCAAGGAGCTCGGCGCCCTGGGCGTGCTCGGCATGCATCTCGAGGGGTACGGCTGCGCCGGCATGTCGGCGACCGAGTACGGCCTGGCCTGCCTCGAGCTCGAGGCGGCAGACTCCGGCATCAGGTCGCTGGTCTCGGTCCAGGGCTCGCTGGCGATGTTCGCGATCTGGCGTTGGGGCAGCGAGGAGCAGAAGACCGAGTGGCTGCCCCGGATGGCGGCCGGCGAGGCGATCGGCTGCTTCGGCCTCACCGAGCCCGACGCCGGGTCGGACCCCGCGAGCATGCGCACCCGCGCCCGGCAAGACGGCGGCGACTGGGTGCTGGACGGCCGGAAGATGTGGATCACCAACGGCTCGATCGCCGACGTCGCGGTCGTGTGGGCCCATACCGAGGGCGGCATCCGCGGCTTCGTCGTCCCGACCGACACCCCCGGGTTCAGCGCCCCGGCGATCAAGCACAAGCAGTCGCTGCGCGCCTCGGTCACCAGCGAGCTCGTGCTCGACGGCGTCCGCCTGCCGGCCGACGCGGTGCTGCCCGAGGTCACCGGGCTCAAGGGGCCGCTCAGCTGCCTCAACGAGGCGCGCTACGGCATCGTCTGGGGCTCGCTCGGAGCGGCGCGGTCCTCCCTCCAGGCGGCCCTGGACTACGCGACCGACCGGATCCAGTTCGGCAAGCCGATCTCGGCGTTCCAGCTCACCCAGCAGAAGCTGGTCGAGATGAACCTGGAGTACACCAAGGGCCTGCTCCTCGCCCTCCACCTCGGCCGCCGCAAGGACGCCGGCCGGCTCCGCCCGGAGCAGGTCAGCCTCGGCAAGCTCAACAACGTGCGCGCGGCCCTGGAGATCTGCCGCACCGCCCGGACCGTGCTCGGCGCCAACGGGATCTCGCTGGAGTACCCCGTCATCCGGCACGCCAACAACCTGGAGTCGGTGCTCACCTACGAGGGCACCGTCGAGATGCACACGCTGGTCGTGGGCCAGGCCATGACCGGACACGCAGCGTTCCGCTGACGAGCCGCCGGCTCCTCCGGTCGCGCCGGAGGAGCCCGGTGCTCGTCGCCGAGCTCGACGAGCGCCACGGGCGGGGAAACGTGATCCGGCCCACGTCGTGACCAAACCGTTACCAAAGCGCTCTGGCCAGACCGCGTGCTTCAGTGAGAACGTTATCGCACTTCGCCGATGAGAACGTTCTCGCAGCGTTCATCGGCGCACCGCACCCGAGCCGAAAGTGGAGCCGTGACCGCCCTCGCCCTGCCCCTCCGCCCCGTCACGACGGACATCGTCCCGACGCTGCGCACGACCGTCGGCCAGCGCGCCCTGACCCAGGAGATCGCCGCCGAGGCCGTGCGCCGCGAGGTCGACACCGTCTTCTTCGTCGGGATGGGCGGGTCGTGGGCCTCCTCGGTCCCCGCGACCCTGACGCTCGCGGGCACGGCGACCGGGCTCGCGGTCCACAACGTCAACGCGGCCGAGTTCGTGCTCACCCACCTCGGCCGGGTCGGGGCCCGGAGCCTGGTCGTCGCCTCGTCCCACTCCGGCGGCACGCCGGAGACCGTGGCCGCGGCCCAGGCCGCCGCCCGCGCCGGCGCCCTGGTCGTCTCGGTCGCCCGCGACGACGAGAACCCGCTCGCCGACGCCGCCCGTCACCAGCTGGTGTACGGCAGCGAGAAGACCGCGACCAGTGCGAAGTACGAGCTGCTCGAGGAGCTGTCCTGCTCGCTGTTCGAGGCGGTCGGCGCCGATGTCGACGTCGCGACGGTGCGGGCCGGCCTGGACGCGATCCCGGAGGCGACGGCCGCCGCCGTGGACGCCACCGAGGAGCAGACGCGCGCCGCGGTCGCCAAGATCTACGACGCCGACAACCTGTTCGTGCTCGGCACCGGCCGGCTCCTCGGCCTCGCCTACATGCTCTCGGTCTGCTACCTGGTCGAGATGCAGCGGCAGAAGTCCACCCACTTCAACAGCGCCGACTTCTTCCACGGCCCGTTCGAGATGGTCGACGAGGTCAGCACGCCGGTGATCCACCTGGCGGGCGAGGACGAGACCCGCCCGATCTCGGACCGGGTCAACCGCTTCCTCGGCCGCTACGGCCGCGACCACTACGTGCTCGACTCGGCGTCCCTCGCCCTGCCGGGAGTGCCCGACGAGGCGCGGCCGCGGGTCGCGCACATCGCGATGGCCTCGGTCGCCTCGCGGATCGCCTACCACTTCGAGCCGATGACCGGCCACGACCTCGACATCCGCCGGTACATGTACAAGGTCGAGTACTGAGCCGATGACACGCATCTGTGGAGTCGGCGACAACGTCGTCGACCGGTATCTCGGGACCGGGCTGATGTACCCGGGCGGGAGCGCGGCGAACGTCGCCGTGCACGCCCGGCGGCTCGGCGGCGACGCCGGCTACATCGGCATCCTCGGGGACGACGACGCGGCCGCGCACGTCCTCAAAGCCCTGCTCGACGAGGACGTCGAGGTGTCGCGCGTGCGCTACGAGCCGCATCCGAACTCCTTCGCGGACGTGACGCTCGACGCCGACGGCAACCGGGTGTTCGGCGAGTTCGTGCCTCCGGTCGGGCGGATCGAGCTCGACGACGAGGACCTCGCCTACCTGCGGGGCTGCGACTGGGTGCACACCGGGCACAGCAGCTTCACCCTGCCCGAGGTGCCGAAGCTGAGCTCGGTCGCGCCCGTCGTCTTCGACTTCTCCTACAAGGACCTGGAGTGGGCCGCGCCGGTGCTGCCGCACGTCACCGCGGCGTTCTTCTCGCGCGGTGAGTGGGACGACGACGAGTGCCTCGCACTCGTCGAGCAGGTGCGCGCCCACGGCCCGAGCGTCGTGGTCGTCACCCGGGGCGCGCGTGGGTCGCTGGTCTGGCGCGAAGGCGACGGCGTGCACCTCCAGCCGGCCGCCCCGGCCCGGCCGATCGACACCCTCGGCGCCGGGGACGCCTACCTGGCGGCGATGCTCTGCGCGCTCGGGACGGACCGCACACTTGACGTCGCCGCAGCCGAGGCGGCGGCGTACGCCGCCCGGGTCTGTGAGCACTTCGGGGCGTTCGGGCACCCCGTCCCCATCCACCAGCCGAACGAGGAGGCGACGCGATGACCGTGACGACCCCGCCCACCCCCGTGCTCGACGTCGTGGGGGTGACCAAGACCTACGGACACGTGCAGGCGCTGCGCGGCGTCGACCTGCAGGTGCGGCCCGGCGAGGTCCACGCGCTCGTCGGCGACAACGGCGCCGGCAAGTCGACGCTGATGAAGATCATCGCCGGAGCGGTCTCGCCGACCGCGGGCACGGTCTCGGTGAGGGGTCAGGCGGTCAGCTTCAGCAGCCCGTCCGAGGCCCAGGCCGCCGGGATCGAGACGGTCTACCAGGACCTCGCTCTGGCGCCGACCCTGACGCCGGGCGAGAACCTCTACCTGGGCCGGGAGATCCCCCGCAAGGGCCTGCTCGGTCGGCTCGGCTTCATCGACCGGGGCGCGATGAACCGGTCGGCCAAGGACCAGCTGACCTCCCTGGGCGCCAGCGTGCAGTCCCTCAGCAACGAGGTCGGCTCGCTCTCCGGCGGCCAGAAGCAGGCCGTGGCCGTGGCCCGGGCCTCGCTGTGGGGCAGCGCGCTGATCATGCTCGACGAACCGACGGCGGCGCTCGGGGTCTCCCAGACCGAGCAGGTGCTCCGCCTGGTCGAGCGGCTGCGTGACGAGCGGGGCCTCGCGGTCCTCCTCATCTCCCACAGCATGCCCGACGTCTTCCGGGTCGCCGACCGGGTCACCGTGCTGCGGCTCGGGCGCACGGTCCTGACGGCCGAGACCTCGTCCCTCAGCACCAACGACCTGATCGCGGCGATGACCGGCATGACCGCCGGTCTCGCCCCCGCATCGCAGGGAGGTGCGGCATGACCGCCACCACGGAGCCCAAGCCGAGCCTCGACGACGCGACGCCGGAGCCCGAGCACCAGCCCGGCCTCGGCACCCGACTGCTGGCCAGTCAGCGGTTCTCCAACGTCACGATCTTCGGACTGCTCGTCCTGATCGTCGTCTTCTTCAGCGTCGTCACGCCCAGCGGGTCGTTCCTGTCCAACTTCAACCTGACGAGCATCGCGCTCTCCGGCTCGCAGCTCCTGCTGCTGGCCGCCGGCGTCACCTTCCTGCTCATCGCCGCCGGGCTCGACCTGTCCGTCGGCGCGATCGTGGTCTTCTCCTCGGTCCTGGCCGTGAAGCTGATGGTCAACCTGACCTCGGGGCTCGCCGACACGACCTCGGGCGGTGCCGACCTCTGGTTCCGCATCGCGGTGGCCGTCGGCGCCGGCCTGCTGACCGGGGCGGCCTGGGGCCTGGTCAACGGCCTGCTCGTCGTGAAGTCCAAGATCCCGTCGTTCATCGTCACGCTCGCGACCAGCACGATCATCCTGGGCCTGGCCCAGGTGTGGACCGGCGGCATCAACGTCAGCGGCGTGCCGCCCGCGCTCAGCTCGACCTTCGGGCTCGGCAAGGTACTCGGCGTCCCGTGGCCGGTCGTCGTGTCCTTCGCCGTGACCGGCTTGCTGTGGGTGATCCTCGCCGGCACCCGCTTCGGGATGCGCACCTACGCGATCGGCGCCAACCCCGAGGCGGCTCGCCGGGCCGGCATCGACGTCGACCGGCACCTGCTCGTGCTCTACATGCTCGTCGGGCTGCTCGCCGGTCTGGTGGGCATGATCGACATCGCCCGCTTCACCACCGCGTCGGTGACCGGGTACTCCACGATCGCCCTCCAGGCGATCACCGCAGTGATCATCGGTGGCACCTCCCTGTGGGGCGGCCGGGGCAAGATGTCGGGCACCGTCGTCGGTGCCTTCATCCCGGCCACGCTCACGAGCGGCTTCGTGATCATGAACCTCCAGCCGTTCTGGCAGAACGTCGCCATCGGCTGCGTCCTCATCTTCGCCGTCTTCGTCGACCAGTACCGACGCCGGGCGGTGAACACCCTGTGACCAACGGACCGGGGATCTCGGACACGCACCACATCCAACTGTCGAGCCGTCGGCCGACCAGCGAGAGGAACCGACCATGAAGCACCCCTTGCACAAGACCGCCGTCCTGGCCCTGGCCGGGCTGGCCCTCACCGCCTGCTCCACCCAGGAGGACAGCTCGGCGTCGGGCTCGACCGGCGGGGGAGGTGGTGACGACCTCAAGATCGTGATGCTGCTCAACGACCAGTTCGACCCCTACTACCTGACCCTCGTCAAGGGTGCGGAGGAGAAGGCCGAGGAGCTCGGCATCGACTTCTCCTGGCAGGCGCCGACCACGCTCGACGTGGCCAGCCAGACCCAGCTGCTGCAGTCCATCGCGGCCACCAAGCCCGACGGCATCATCATGTCGGCGCTCGACGCCGACGCCATGGTCGCCCCGATGAAGCAGGTCCAGGACTCCGGCATCCCGATCGTGACCGTCGACAGCGACGTCAACGACGAGTCGGCGCGCCTGGCGACCTTCAAGTCCGACGGCAAGGTCAACGGCGAGATGGCCGCCGACGAGATGGCCGAGCTGCTCGGTGGCGAGGGCAAGGTCGGCTACGTCGGCTACACGCCGGGCATCCAGAGCGTCGACATCCGCCTCGACGGCTGGACCGAGCAGCTCGAGGAGCACGAGGGGCTCGAGAACGAGGGTGAGCAGTACGCCGGCGCCGACATCGCCGAGAACGCCGCCAAGGCCTCGGCGCTGCTGTCCCGCGTGCCCGACCTGGCCGGCATCTACGCGTCGTGGACCAACGCAAGCATCGGCGCCGCGAACGCCGTCCAGCAGGCCGGCAAGAGCGACGACATCGTCGTGATCGGCGTGGACGCCTCGCCCGACGAGGTCGCGCTCCTCGAGCAGGGCCAGATCGACGCCCTCATGGTCCAGAAGCCCTACGACATGGGCAAGGACGCGGTCGAGGCGCTCGTCGAGCACGCGCGGGGCGGCGACGAGCCGGAGAGCGAGAACCTCTACGACGTCGTCATCGCCACGCCGGAGAACATCGACGACCCCGAGATCAGCCAGTACCTGTACGTGAAGCCGGAAAGCGAGTAGCCCGTGTCCCGACTGGGGATTGACGTAGGCGGGACGTTCACCGACGTCGTCGTCCTGCACGAGGACGGCCGCCGGGTCGTCGAGAAGGTGCCGAGCACCCCGCACGATGCCTCGATCGGCATCCTGCACGGCATCGAGCAGATCCAGGAGACGCGCGGCGTCGACGTCGGCAGTCTCGACGTCTTCTGCCACGGCTCGACGGTCGCGACGAACGCGCTGCTGGAGTCCAAGCTCCCGCGGACGGCGCTGGTGGTCACCCGTGGCTTCCGCGACGTCCTGGAGATCGGCACCCAGCTGCGCAGCGACCTGTTCGACCTCCGGGTCGCCAAGCCGCGTCCCTACGTCCCCCGGTCGCGGGTGATCGAGGTCGACGAGCGCGTCGACCGCCTCGGCGGGGTGGTCACCCCGCTCGAGGACGCCGAGATCGAGCGCGTCGTCGAGGCGGTCCGCGCCGCCGACGTCGAGGCATGCGCCGTCACGCTGCTCTTCGGCTTCCGCAACGACGAGCACGAGCAGCGCCTGGCCGCGGCCCTCCGGGCGGCGCTGCCGGACCTCTCGGTGGCGATCAGCAGCGAGGTCGCCCCGGAGATCAAGGAGTACCCGCGCGCGTGCACCACCGTCGTCAGCGCCGCGCTGCGGCCGCTGGTGGCGCGCTACATGGCAGGGATCCTGGCCGGCTTGGGGCCGGCCGGGGTCACCTGCCCGACGTTCATCATGCAGTCGAACGGCGGCGTGATGAAGGTGACCGAGGCGGCGGAGAACGCCCACCGCATGGTGCTCTCGGGCCCCGCGGCGGGTGTCCTCGCCGCGACCCAGGTCGCCAAGCAGTCGAGCTACCCCCACCAGATCACCTTCGACATGGGCGGGACCTCGACCGACATCTGCCTCATCCACGAGGGGCGCGCCCGCGTCGAGCGGGAGAGCCTGTTCGAGGGCCGGCCGATGCTGGTGCCGCAGTTCGACATCCACACGATCGGCTCCGGCGGCGGTTCCCTCGCGTACGTCGACGAGGCCGGTGGCCTGCACGTCGGGCCGGAGAGCGCCGGCGCCGTGCCGGGCCCGGCCTGCTACGGCCGCGGCGGCACGCGCCCGACCACGACCGACGCGCAGCTCGTCCTCGGCCGGATCGACCCGACCTCGTTCCTCGGCGGCGAGATGGCCCTCGACCTCGAGGCCGCCCGGCTGGCCGTGAAGACCCACGTCGCGGACCCGCTCGGCGTCGACGTCGACACCGCGGCGATCGGCATCCTCGACGTCGCCGACGCGGTGATGGCCCGCGGCGTGCGCGTCGTGAGCGTCAACCGCGGGTACGACCCGCGGGACTTCCACCTGCTGCCCTTCGGCGGGGCGGGTCCCATGCACGCCCTGAGCGTGGGCGCGCTCGTCGACGTCGGCGCCGTGCTGGTGCCGCCGAACCCCGGCACCTTCTCGGCCGTCGGCATGGCCGGCTCGGACATCAAGTACAACTTCGTCCGCGTCGTCGACGCCGACGTGTCGGACCTGGACCTCACCGAGGTCGACGCGACCTACGCCGCCCTGGCCGAGGCCGCCGCGGAGCGGTTCGCCGGCTCCGGCGTGGTGCGCATCGACCACATCCGACTCGCCCGGTTCCGCTACGCCTGGCAGGACAACGACGTCGAGGTCATCGTCGAGGGCGCGGTCTTCGACGGCAGCGCGCTCGACCAGGCGGTCAAGCAGTTCCACGAGCAGCACCTGTTCGAGTTCGGGCACAGCAACCCCGAGGACCGGGTCGAGCTCGTCGCCGTCGGGCTCGAGGCGTACGGCGTCCTCGACTCGGGCGCGGCAGGCGTCGTCGCCACCGTCGACGGGAGCGCCGAGCCGGCCGAGCACCGCGAGGTCTACTTCACGGGTCCGGGCCGGGTGCAGACGCCGGTCTACCTGCGGCCGTCGCTGCCGCCGGGCACGGTCATCCCGGGCCCCGCGATCATCGAGGAGCGCGAGGCCACGACTGTGGTCATCCCCGACACCACGGTCCGGGTCGACGACGACCTCAACCTGCTCATCACCTACAACGACCGCGAAGGGGCGTGACGCCATGACCGCGACTGCGACCGAGCCCACCGGCCCGGCCGGCGAGCGCCTCGCCGACCCGATCACGACCGAGGTCGTCCGGCACGCCCTCGAGACCATCGCCGAGGAGATGGGCACCGCCCTGCGGCGTACCGCCCTCAGCGTGGTGGTCAAGGACATGCGCGACTACTCGTGCGCGCTGTTCGACGCGCACGGCCGGATGCTCGCCGCCGCCCTCGACATCCCCAGCCTGCTGGCGTCGATGGCGCCGGCGCTCCAGTCCTGCCTCGACAAGTGGGGGGACGACATCGAGCCGGGGGATGTCTTCATCAACAACCACCCCTACCTGGGCGCCTGCCAGACCAACGACATCAACATCTTCGTGCCGGTCTTCGACGAGCACGACGTGCTCGTGGGATTCACCGGGGTCATCGCCCACCACGCCGACTGGGGTGGGCGGACGCCCGGCACCGCCGCGGCGCGCTCGGAGTCGGCGTACGAGGAAGGTGTGCTGCTGCCCGCGCTGAAGGTCGAGGTGGCGGGGAAGCCGAACACCACCGTGCTCGACATCATGAGCGCCAACGTCCGGCACCCCGCCCAGAACCACGGCGACCTGCGTGCCCAGATCGCGGCGGCCCGCTCGGGTGGCACCCGCTTCGCCGCACTGGCCGAGAAGTTCAGCACCCGGGTCCTGCTCGCCGCCATCGACGAGCTGTTCGGCTACACCGTCCGTCGGACCAGGGCCGAGCTGGCCAAGCTGCCCGACGGCGACTACTACGCCGAGGGCTACCTCGACAACGACGGGCTCGACCTGGACTCCCCCGTGAAGCTGGCGGTCACCGCCACGATCGAGGGCGACCGGATCCACTTCGACTTCACCGGCTCCGACCCGCAGATGAGGGGCGGGATGAACATCCCGAACTCCACGCTGCGCTCGGTCGTCCACTACGCGGTGAAGTGCCTGATGCCCGCCGACGTCCCCTTCAACGAGGGCTCCCTCGCGCCGGTGACGTTCCACGCGCCGGCCGGCACCGCGGTTAACCCGGACTTCCCGGCGGCGGTCGGGGACCGGCACCTCGCCTCGCAGCGGCTGGCGTCGATCGTCACCCGTGCGCTGGCCGAGGCGGCGCCGCAGCGGGCCTCGGCCGAGTGGTTCGTCGGCTGGCCCGTCCTGGTGTGCGAGTCACGGTCGCCGAAGTCGGGCGAGGGCGTCGTCCTCCTGGCGAACGTCGCCGGCGGCGCCGGCGCGTGCGCCGACCGCGACGGCGCCGATGCGCTCGACGTGCACATGGCCAACTGCCAGTTGATCCCGGCCGAGGTCATCGAGTCGTCCTACGAGCTGCGGGTCGAGCAGTACTCCCTGATCCCGGACTCCGGTGGCGCCGGCCGTCACCGGGGCGGCCTCGGGATCCGAGCCGACTACCGCAACATCTCCGAGAAGCCGCTGCACTTCCTCTCCGAGGCGGAGCAGACCCGGCCGGAGTACGCACCGCTCGGTCTCGACGGGGGCCGGCCCGGCCGCTCGGCGTCGCTCGCCCTCATCGACGAGGACGGCGCCGAGAGCGCCCTGCCCGTCAAGGGCCAGGGCGTCGCGGCCCCGGGCCAGGTCGTGAGTCTGCGCGCCGGCGGCGGCGGAGGGTACGGCGATCCCGCCACCCGCCCGGCCGACGACCTCGAGGCGGACGTGCTGGACGGGCGGGTCAGCCCCTCCGGCGCCGACGCCTACCGGACGGCCCGATGACGGTCGACTTCGACGAGCTCTGGCACGTCGGGGTCGTCGTCGGCGACCTCGAGTCGGCCATGGACCAGCTCGCGCGGTCCTTCGGTCACGAGTGGTCGACGGTGCTCGAGCGCGAGGTGGCCGTCCACCTGGTGGGCGGCGAGGCCGGTAGTGAGCAGAGCAGCCGGGTGCGGTGGACCGCGTCTCGGGGTGGGCCGCCGCAGTGGGAGGTGATCGAGGCCGAGTCCGGGCTGTGGTCGGTCGAGGCCAACCCGGGCGGTGGCCTGCACCACCTGGCCTACTGGAGCGACGACCTGGCGGGCGACAGTGCCGAGCTCCAGGCGGAGGGCTATCGGCTCGAGGCCTGGGGCGACGACGAGCACGGCGCCACCCGCTTCATCTATCTGCTCGGGCCGAACGGCCTGCGCATCGAGATCGGGGCCGCGGAGACTCGGCCGGCCTGGGAGGAGTGGACCAGCGGTGGCGACTACGGCATCCGGTTCTGACGTGCTCGGCGGCGTCGCGCACGTCGGCATCGTCGTCGACGACCTGGAGGCGGCGATGGCCGACCTGCCGCTGGTCGGCCGCTGGAGCACCGTCCTGGAGTGGGAGACCACCGTGCGGCTCGCCGACGGGTCGGTCGAGCGACGCCCGGTGCGCTTCGTCACCGCCGCGGCTCCGGCACACGTGAAGCTGATCGAGTCCGCGCCCGGCAGCGTCTGGGCTCCGACCGGCGGCCACCACCAGCTGCACCACCTGACCTACTGGGTCGACGACCTGGAGGTGGCCACCTCGCAGCTACACGAGGCGGGCTACCGCACCGAGGGCGACGGCCTCGAGGACGACGGCCGTGTCCGGTTCCGCTACCTGCTCAGCCCGCTGGGGCTGCGCGTCGAGCTCGGGCTGCTTGCCAACAAGCCCGCCTTCGACTCCTGGGCCGCCGGCGGCGAGCACCGCTGACGCGGTGCCGAGCTCGCCGGCGGCTCAGGACTCCACGGCCGCGGTCGACCCGCGGACCAGGAACGACGTCGGGAGCAGGATGCGGCGCGGCTCCTGGTCGTCGCCGCTGATGCGCTCGACGAGTCTCCGCGCCGCCTGCTCGCCGATCTCGTGCATCGGCTGCTCGACGAGCGTCAACGCCGGACGCACGAGCGTCGTCCAGTCCAGGTTGTCGAACCCGACGAAGGACAGGTCGCCGGGCAGGTCGAGGTCGAGCTCGCGGACGGCCCGGAAGGCACCGACGGTCATCACGTTGTCGATGGTGACGAGTGCAGTGGGCCGGTTGGTCCGCGTCAGCAGCGCACGGGCGGCCTCGGTCGCTCCGCCCACGTCGTAGGAGCCGGTCCGACAGACCAGGCTCGGGTCGACGGGAACGCCGGCCGCTCGGTGGGCGCGCAGGTAGCCGAGCAACCGCGCCGCGCTGGCGTTCAGCTCACCGCGATCGCGGTCGAGGTCGGGCCCCAGGAGGTTCGCCCAGTCCGCCTCACGCTCGATCCGGAGCTCGGCGATGACGCCGATCCGGCGGTGCCCGAGACCGAGCAGGTGCCGGACCGCTTCCTCGGTCGCGGCGACGTCGTCGACGGTGACGGCGTCGGCGTCGAGCATCGAGCTGATGCGGTCGATGAGGACCACGGGCGTGCCCCGCTCCTGGGCACCGGCGAGGTGCTCGACCTCGCGGACGTCGGCGGCGGAGACGATGAGCCCGTCGACGCGCTTGTCCATGAGCAGCGCGACGGCTTCCCGCTCGGTCGCGACGTCCTCGTCCGTGTTGACCAGCAGGGTGTCGAAGCCGGCGCGCTTCGCCTCGTCGGTGATCCCGCGGACCACGCCCGCGAAGAACGGGCTGGCGATGTCGGCGCAGACGACACCGATGGAGTTGGTACGCCGCGTGATCATGCTGCGCGCCAGGCTGTTGGGCCGGTAGCCGATCTGCTCGGTGGCGGCGAGCACCCGGGCGCGGGTCTCCGCGCTGACTCGGCCGTAGTTGCCGAGCGCGCGGCTCGCGGTCGCCACCGACACCTCCGCGACCCGCGCCACGTCGCGGATGGTCGGAGGACGGCCCGGCTCGGTCACGCTGAGAACGTTATCGCAGCGGGCGGCCCCGCACGGGCCGTGGGGAGGAGGAGGGACGGTCCAGGCGTCACGCGGGCGGCGTACGAGCCCCTGTGACCGGGCCTCACCGGGCGCAGCGAGGCGCGCGGTGACAGGGTTGCCTCAACCCGAGCCACCTGCAGGAGGTGCGATGACCGCAACCGAGCCCGACCTCCGCAGCCGGTGGCGCGGTCAGCCTGGGCGGCTGGAGGTCTGGTACACGACGATCACCGACCCGGCGACCGGCACCGGCCTCTGGATCCACCACGAGCTGGTCGCGCCCGGTGACGGCGGTGAGGCGTGGGGCCACGGGTGGGTCGCGGTGTTCGAGCCCGGGGCCGCGCCGGTGCTCGAGCGCTTCGGGCCGGCGCCGTGGGACCGCCCTGAGTCGGGCTTCGTGTGCGGTGCCGTCCGGTACGACGGCGCACTGGCCGGCCGCGCCGGGTCGGTGACCTGGGAGCTGGCGTCCGCCGGCCCGGACCGCACGCTGTTCACGTTCCCGCGCTGGGCCTGGCAGCGCGAGCTGCTGCCGGCCGCCCAGGTGGTCCCGCGACCGGTCGCGCGGTACTCCGGCGTGGTCCGGGTCGGTGACCGCGAGCTGGTGCTGCGCGACGCGCCCGGGGCGGACGCCCGGATCTACGGGCACGGCAACGCGCGGCGCTGGGGCTGGCTGCACGCCGACCTCGGTGACGGCGAGGTCTGCGAGGTGGTGGCCGCGGTCTCGATGCGGCCCGGGCTCAACCGGCTGCCTCCGCTGCCGCTGGTCCGGTTCCGGCTCGCCGGCGGTGACGTGCCGGGCGACCCGCTGCTCGCGTCGCTCGGGCTGCGGGCCACGCTGCGCGACGACGGCTTCGACGTACGCGGCCGGCTCGGCCGGCGCCGGCTCTCGATCGCCGTGGACCTCCCTGCGGGCGAGACCGTCGAGGTCGACTACCAGGACCCCGACGGCGCGCCGCTGCTGTGCCGCAACAGCGAGCGGGCGACCGCGCGGATCGCGCTGGCCGACCGGTCCTGGGCGCTCGACGGGACCGCCCACGCCGAGGTGGGCGGGTTCCGAGACATCCAGATCTAGGTGGGCTCTGCGGCCGCACGGTCGGCGGGGTCTGCAGGCTCGACCCCGCCGACCAGGTCGGCCCTCGGCGCTACGGGCACGGCTGGTGGCCGGTGCTGATCCCGTTCGGGCCGAGGCTGCCGATCCATCGGCCCTCGGTGTACCACGTCCTGGAACTGAGGGAGGGCGAGTAGCAGGCCCAACCCTGATGGAGGCCCTCGGCGTTGAACAGGCCGACGTGAACGTGCACACCCTCGGGCGTACTCACGTCGTAGCAGCTGTTGTGGAGGTCCCACTTGTGGAAGGTGCCAAGAACGGTGCCGTTGTAGACCGCGGCGCCGGCCGTGAGCGAGACGTTGTTGAGGTGCGTGACCCGGTAGAACCCGATGTAGGTGCCGTTACGGTAGACGTTGACGGTCAGGCCGGTGCCGGCTGCACCAGAGCATGATCCGTAGCGGCTGCCGATCTTCATCGTGAGGTTGGCAGAGGTGGGTGCGGCGGCGCGAAGCACCGCGGCGGTGCCGTCGGTCTGGTAGATGTCGGTGGCCACGTCGTCGCCGGGATGACTACTGAAGGGGCTGTAGCCGAACCGGTCGTAGTAGCCCGAGGCCGGCATGCCGATGAGCACTGTGTTGTTCCAGAGCGAGCAGCGCACCGCCGGCGAAGCAGAGCCGCTCGGTTCGTTGCACAGCGCGTTGATTACTCGCGACCCGGACCCGCCGTAGTCGCCGGTGCGGTTGTTGGACAGCCATCGCCCCCCGCCAGCATCCCCGCAGCCGATATCGAGCCGGATGGTCGTCGACGAGGCGGACGACAGTGTCGTCGAGTAGTCGGCGACCCAAGGCATCCCGCTGCGACGGGTCCAGCCGGCGAACTTGGAGCCGCCGCCCGTCGAGTTGACCCAGACGCCGACGACGGGGAGGCCATTGCGGCAAGCGACGGTGCCGGAAACACTGACGGATGCCGCGTTCGCGGCGGGCGGCGTCGCGAGCGCGAAGATCGCGAGGATCGTGGCGAGTACGAAGATGCCGGCGATGCGGCTGCTGCGCTTCATCATGTCCTGCCTTTCGGGTGTGACTGCGGCTCACCCAGAGTCGCGTCCCGTCAGGCAGATTTGGAGAACAGTCATGGCCGGTTCTGTCTCATTTACGAGGAGAAGACATCCTCCAGATACTGATGAAGGTTCCGATCGTCGTCCTCGGTTCTCGTCACCGCGGCGAGCAGGGCTGCGACGCCGTACGCGTACAGTCCCGCCGGGCCCGAGGTGCCGATCGGTCGCTGGAACACCATCGCTTGGACGGTTTCCCGGATGCCGGCGCCTTCCACGAGGGCTTGCATGAGCACCCCGACGTCCTCGGTGGTCAATGGGCGGCGCGGTAGGCGCCCCGCAGCGTGCAGCACCGGTGCGTACCAGGAGTAGGTGAGCCGGTCGACTTCGACGTACCCGTCGACCGCGACGTCGTGGAGATCGGTTCGCATCCTTAGGAACCCCACGACGAACGCCTCCATAGCCGCCCAAACGTCCGTCAAGGAGAGTGCTTCGATGTCCGCCGTGGCCACGTGCAGAAGGCCGTCGAGCAGAGGAAGCTCTCTGGCCTGGTTCGAGGCGCGCGTGACGTGTGCGCTTTCGGTGTCGAACAGGGCGGCATCACCGACGAGGAACCGAGAGACGTCCGCCAGGTAGGCCTCCTTGCTGTCGAAGTGGCGGTACGCCGTCGATCGGCTCACCCCGGCCCGCTCAGCGATATCCGAGAGAGTCATTCCACGCAACGGATCCAGACCCGGCGCCTCGAGAAAGGCCAGGGCCCCAACCCGGAGTAGGCGGGTCCTGGTGTCCATGCTCTTAGCGCCCATGCGTGCGTCTCCGGGCCCTGACGTTCATGACCACGGACGTCTGGCCGTCATCTGAGGCGTCTTTCGACCAACAGCTGACGACGTGGCGATGCTCGATGCTCTCGTGGCGCGCACGCGTCATGCCCGCGTTCGCGTCGGCAGGCGCCGCCGGGTCGAGGGCCAATGATGTGCCCGCGCCGGTGCCCGGGGGGAGTGCGATACGCATGCATCGAGGCTAGGAACGTCTCGACGAACCGGCTCGCGATTCGGCGGCGTTCCAGACCAGTTGGTTGCGCACGGCGAGGAAGACCATCGCGCACACCAGCCGCAGGTCTCTGACGACTCCGAGGGCTGCACGCGGCGTGTGGGGTCATGGTCGGGGGCGTGCAGCTCTCAGGTTTCGTTGCACGGCCGCGCGGCCACATCGGGGCGGTCCGTCGTGACGACCGTCCGCTAGAAGCCCCCGGTGGCGCCGTTCTCCGAGGCGTAGAACGAGATCCGGTGGTCGTTCTTGGTCGACCAGCAGCTGAACAGCTTGTGGCTGGTCCCGGCGGGGTCGTTGCACCGCCAGTGGATCTTGTGGGCCTCGCGCCGCATCGCGTGGTGGACCACCTGCTTCGCGTGGTCGCAGGTCACCCCGTTGTGCAGCTCGAGGTGGCTGATCGTCCAGCCGGGGTAGTGGGCCTCGCAGGCGGTGGCGCCGGCGGGCGCGGCGGTGCCGAGTCCGACCAGCGTCGTGGCGGTGACGGCGGCGAGGGCGAGGGTGGCGCGCATGCCTCAGGCTACGAGCCCGGGCTCGCCGTGACGCACGAGCGGGCGGCCGCTCTGGACCAGCTGGACGCGCGGCCCCGTCACAGATCGATCGCGCGGTTCAGCCAGGTCGACGTGACCTGCATGCCGACCTTCTCGTAGAGCGACAGCGCGCCGGTCCGCGAGTCGGTGGCCAGGCCGGAGCGGGTGGCGCCGTGCGAGCGGGCGGCGGCGAACGCGTCGACGAGCATCGCCTGCCCGAGCCCGCGCTGGTCGGCGCGGGTGGCGACCTTGTTCACGTAGCCCTCGTCGCCGCCGAACAGCAGCACGTTCGTCACGCCGACCACCTCGCCCGCGGGGTCGGTGACGACGCGCAGGTGCCACGGCTCGAAGCCCTGCCGCCCCACGACCGAGGCGAGGAAGTCGTCGTACGGCTCGCGGTCGCGGACCGCCCACTCGAGGAACGCGTCCTCCAGCACCGACCAGCAGGCCGGGTGGTCGTCGGGCGTGGCCTCGCGCAGCGCGTAGCCCTCGGGCAGCGGCCGCGCCGGGATCTCCGCGCCCTCGGGCAGGTAGAGCTCCCAGGTCTCCCAGCGGACGCGGTAGCCGAGCGCCGCCAGCAGCCGGTCACCGGCCGACCCCTGCGGCACCGGCATCCCGACCACGGTCGCGCCGGCGGCTCGGGCGCGCTCCTGCATCCAGCGCGCGAGCGCCGTCCCGATGCCGCGACCGCGGTACGCCGGGTGCACGGCCGCGTCGCCCTTGTCGCCGCCCATGTGCTCGGCGTACGCCACCAGCCGGTCGCCGTCGAGGACGCCGACGGTGCCCGCGCTCACGTCGTACGACGGCCGCTGCCAGTCGGCCAGGATGTCGGCCTCCTCGATCGCGACCTTGCCGACGTCCTCCTGCTCCTGCGCGGCCATCACCTCGTAGACGGCCGTCGCGTCGGACATCGCGAGGGGGCGGCTGGTCAGCCCGGCGGGCAGGTCGAGCTCGGTCACCGCGACATCGAAGCAGGAAATGACGAACGGGGCCGCCGGATTCCCGGCGGCCCCGTTCGGGGAGACGTGGCGATCAGGCGTTGCGGATCGCGGAGACGTCGAACTCGAGCTTGACCTTCTCGGAGACCAGCACGCCGCCGGTCTCGAGCGCGGCGTTCCAGGTGACGCCCCAGTCCTTGCGGTTGATGGTGGTGCCGCCCTCGAAGCCGATGCGCAGGTTGCCGAACGGGTCGCGGGCCGAGCCGGTGGGCTCGAAGGTGATCGTGACCGGCTTGCTGACGCCGTTGAGGGTGAGGTTGCCGGTGACGACCCAGTCCTCGCCGTCGCGCTCGACGTTGGTCGAGGAGAAGGTGATCTCCTTGTTCTCGTCGGCGTTGAAGAAGTCGGCGGAGCGCAGGTGCGCGTCGCGGTCGGCGACACCGGTGTCGATGCTGCTCGTCTGGATGGTCAGCTCCACGCGGGAGTTGGCCGGGTTCTGGCTGTCGACGTGCGCGGTGCCGGCGAACTCCTTGAACTGGCCGCGGACGGTCGTGACCATCGCGTGGCGGGTGCTGAAGCCGATCCGCGTGTGCGTCGGGTCGATCGTGTAGTCGCCGGAGATGTCCTCGACGGCGGCGGTGGGGGCGTCGAACTGCTCGGTGGTCTGGCGGTTGAAGAACGACATGGAGTGCTCCTGGTGCGGGTAGTCGATTGGTTGAACCTTTGACGACCTTAACCGGACCAGAGTCCGGTTCATTCCCCGGTATCCCAGGAAATGTCTGGACATGCGTCGACCCCGCCGGCGGGCCGGCGGGGTCGGACGGAGATCGGGTCAGGCGGCGTCGACGACGTGCACCGGGGCGCCGCTCTGCGGAGCCGGGGTCCACCGGGCCTCGAGGCGGGTCCGGCCGTCGGCGTCCGTCACCGACACCCAGGTCTGCACCAGGTTGTTGGTCATCGTGTCGCTCCTCGGACTCCTGTTGTTCACCGTGTGTTCACCTAAGGTAGCCGATACCCACCGGGGTGTCCAAAGAACCGGTGAATCCGCTCTCTGCGCTCCACTCGGTGCCTCCTGGAGCCGCCAGAGCGGCGATGGCGCTCCACCGTGCCGGAGCAGGCCGCCGCGGGTTCGAGAAGTCGAGGGAATCTGCCCGAATGCGGGCAGGAATTTGCGCAAACCGGTGGCGTGAGCGCAGGATCGTCCCCGTGCCCGCCGTTCCCGACCCCGCGCTGGTGGAGCGCATCGCCGCCAGCACCGGTCTCTCGCCGGCCGAGGCGACCCGGGTGGTGGAGGACGTCGTCGCGTTCCACCACGAGCCCGTGGAGGAGTACGTGCGGCGCCGGCACGCGCAGCTGAAGACCTACGGCGCCAAGAACGACGAGATCTTCGCCCGGATCGCCGGGGAGCTGGCCGGCCGCGTGGTCGCCGCTCCGGAGCTCACCGAGCGGCAGCTGCGGCGCATCGTCTACGGGTAGCGGAGCCGCGTAGCGGCTCCGCTGAAGGTGGTCGAGCGAGCCGCGCGACTGAGGAACGAAGTCGCGACCGGCGTGTCGAGACCCAGCAAGCGAAGAGGAGACAGCAGATGTGTGGAATCGTCGGATACATCGGGAGCCAGCAGGCCGCTCCGATCCTGCTCGAGGGGCTGACCCGGCTCGAGCACCGCGGCTACGACTCGGCCGGCCTCGCCGTCCTCGGTGGCACCGGCATCAAGGTCGCCAAGCGGGCCGGCCGGGTGCGCGACCTCGCCGACGGGCTGCCCAAGCGGTTCGGGGGCAAGGTCGGCATCGGCCACACCCGCTGGGCGACGCACGGACCCGCGAACGACGTCAACGCGCACCCCCACACCGACGGCAAGGGCCGGGTGGCGATCGTGCACAACGGCATCATCGACAACGCGTCGGTGCTGCGGCAGCGCCTCGCCGACGAGGGCGTCGAGCTGGCCAGCGACACCGACTCCGAGGTGCTCGCGCACCTGATCGCGGGCTCCGAGGCCGACACCCTCGAGGCCAAGGTCCGCGACGCGCTGTCCTCGGTCGAGGGCACCTACGGCCTCGCGGTCATGCACGCCGACTTCCCGGACCGGCTGGTCGTCGCCCGCAACGGGAGCCCGCTGATCGTCGGCGTCGGCGACCGCGAGATGTACGTCGCCTCCGACCTGGCCGCGCTCGTGCGGCACACCACCACGGTCGCCCACCTCGAGGACGGCGAGATCACCACCATCACCGCCGGCGGGTTCACCAGCGCCCGCGAGACCGTCACCCTCGACATCGACCCGGACGCGTACGACGCCGGCGAGCACGACTCGTTCATGCACAAGGAGATGCTCGAGCAGCCGGCCGCGGCCGAGCGGGTGCTGCGCGGGCGGCTGGACGAGCGGTTCGGCACCGCGCACCTCGGCGGCCTGAACATGGACGCCCGCGAGACCCGCGCGATCCGCCGGGTGAAGATCCTGGGCTGCGGGTCGGCGTACTACGTCGGCCAGATGGGCGCGTCGCTCGTCGAGGAGCTGGCCCGGATCCCCGCCGACGCGGAGGCCGCGAGCGAGTTCCGGTACCGCAACCCGATCATCGAGCCCGACACCCTCTACGTCGCGGTGTCCCAGTCCGGCGAGACCATCGACACGCTGCTGGCGGTGCAGGAGATCCGGCGCAAGGGCGGCCGGGTGATCGGCCTGGTGAACGTGGTCGGCAGCGCGATCGCGCGCGAGTGCGACGGCGGCATCTACCTGCACGCCGGCCCGGAGGTGGCGGTCGCCTCGACCAAGGCGCTGACCAACATGTTCCTGGGGTTCGCGCTGCTGGCGCTCCAGCTCGGCCGGGTGCGCGACCTCTCGATCGCGGACGGGCGCCGGCTGATCGCCGGCCTGCAGCGGCTGCCCGGCCAGATCGAGGAGGTGCTCGCCCAGGAGGACGCGCTCGCCGAGCTCGCCGGCCGGCTGGCCGAGGCCGAGAGCCTGTTCTTCGTGGGCCGGGTGCGCGGCTTCCCGGTCGCGCGCGAGGGCGCCCAGAAGTTCAAGGAGATCTCCTACCGGCACGCGGAGGCCTACCAGACCTCGGAGCTCAAGCACGGGCCGCTGGCCCTGATCTCACCGGAGGTGCCGACGGTCGCGATCGTGCCGGAGGACGAGCTCACCGACCGGAACGTCGGCGCGCTGCACGAGATCGACGCCCGCCGCGGGCCGCTCGTGGTCGTCACCCACGACGGGGTCGACCTGGGCGGCCTGGCGGCCGAGCGGATCGTCGTACCCCGCAACGAGCGCGAGCTGGACCCGATCCTGCTGACCGTGCCGCTGCAGCTGCTGGCCTACCACGCCGCGCTGCGGCTCGGGCACGACATCGACAAGCCGCGGAACCTGGCCAAGTCCGTGACCGTCGAGTGAGCCAGCCCACCGCGACGGCGAAGGTGGCGCCGGGCGGCGCAGCCACTACCGTGGAACGGGTGAGCAACGAGGAGATCCCGGACAGCACCACCTTTGCCGACCTCGGGCTCGACGCGAAGGTGCTCAAGGCGCTCGACGACGTCGGCTACGAGACGCCCTCGCCGATCCAGGCGGCGACGATCCCGTCGCTGCTGGCCGGGCGCGACGTGGTCGGCCTGGCGCAGACCGGCACCGGCAAGACCGCGGCGTTCGCGCTGCCGATCCTGTCGCGGCTCGACCTCCACCAGAAGTCCCCGCAGGCGCTGGTGCTCGCGCCGACCCGTGAGCTCGCGCTCCAGGTCTGCGAGGCGTTCGAGCGGTACGCCGCGCACATCCGGGGCGTCCACGTCCTGCCCGTGTACGGCGGTCAGGGGTACGGCGTGCAGCTCAGCGCGCTGCGCCGCGGCGTCCACGTCGTGGTCGGCACCCCGGGCCGGATCATGGACCACCTCGACAAGGGCACGCTGGACCTGTCCGAGCTGCGCTTCCTCGTGCTCGACGAGGCCGACGAGATGCTGAACATGGGCTTCGCCGAGGACGTCGAGACGATCCTCGCCGACACCCCCGCGGAGAAGAACGTCGCGCTGTTCTCCGCGACGATGCCGGCGCAGATCCGCCGGATCTCCCAGAAGTACCTGAACGACCCCGAGGAGATCACGGTCAAGAACAAGACCGCGACCGCCTCGAACATCACCCAGCGCTACCTGATGGTGAGCTACCCGCAGAAGGTGGACGCGCTCACCCGGATCCTCGAGGTCGAGAACTTCGAGGGGATGATCGTCTTCGTCCGCACCAAGAACGAGACGGAGACGCTCGCCGAGAAGCTCCGCGCCCGCGGCCTCTCCGCCGCCGCGATCAACGGCGACGTCGCCCAGGCGCAGCGCGAGCGGACCGTCAACCAGCTCAAGTCCGGCAAGCTCGACATCCTGGTCGCCACGGACGTCGCCGCCCGCGGCCTGGACGTCGAGCGGATCAGCCACGTCGTCAACTACGACATCCCCACCGACACCGAGTCGTACGTGCACCGCATCGGCCGCACCGGCCGGGCCGGGCGCAGCGGCGACGCGATCTCGTTCGTGACGCCCCGCGAGCGGTACCTGCTCAAGCACATCGAGAAGGCCACCCGCCAGCCGCTGACCCAGATGCAGCTGCCCAGCGCCGAGGACGTCAACGCGACCCGGCTCTCCCGCTTCGACGACGCGATCACCGAGGCGCTCACCCAGACGAGCCGGATCGAGCGGTTCCGCGACATCATCGGCCACTACGTGCGCGAGCACGACGTGCCCGAGGTGGACGTCGCCGCCGCGCTCGCCGTCGTCGCGCAGGGCGAGACCCCGCTGCTGCTCGACCCGGCCGCGGAGAAGCCGGTCCGGGAGCCGCGCGAGGAGCGCGACCGGCCGGAGCGCTCCGCCACCCGGGGGGCCACCCGCGGGCCGCGCGGCGGCAGCGACCAGCCGATGGCGACGTACCGGATCAACGTCGGCAAGCGGCACAAGGTGGAGCCGCGCCAGATCGTGGGCGCGATCGCCAACGAGGGCGGGCTCCGGCGGGCCGACTTCGGCCACATCCAGATCCGCCCGGACTTCTCGCTCGTCGAGCTCCCCGCCGAGCTCGCCGAGGAGGTCTTTGACGCGCTCCGGACCACCCGCATCTCCGGCAAGCTGATCGAGCTCCAGCGCGACTCCGGCGGCCCCCGCGCCGACGCCCGCCAGAAGAAGCCCCGCCACAAGACCCGTTGAGTTGGGCCCCGTTGCCCGTTGAGTTGGGCCCGGTTCCCCGTTGAGCTGGGCCCCGTTCCCAGCCGTGGGCGAATCCAGCCCAACTCGACGGTGACTCCTGCCCAACTCAACGGTCGGGGTCGTCGGGGGCTGGTAGAACCGGGGGGTGCGTTCCCTCATCTCGGCTGCGGTCCTGGTCGTCGCGCTCACGGCCTGCGACCCCTCGGACCCGGTCTCCGGTCCCGACCCGCAGGACACCGCGGACGAGCTGGCGAGGGCGCTGGCCTCCGGTGACTTCTCCGGCCTGGTCTTCACCGACGCGACCCCCGAGGACGTGGCGACCGACTACGGCACGGTCGTCGAGGGGATGGGCGAGATCGAGCCGGTGGTCAGCGCCGGCGACGTCGACGAGGGCGACGGTACGGCGACCGTCCCGCTGTCCTGGACCTGGCCGGTCGCCGGCGACGAGTGGACCTACACGACCGAGGCCACGCTGACCGAGGCGAGCGACGAGTGGCAGGTCGGCTGGTCGCACCGGGTGGTCTGGTCGAACCTCGGCGACGGCGCGGTCCTCGACGTCACCCCGATCGCCGCCGTCCGCGGGCCGATCGTCGGCGCCGGCGGGTTCCAGATCGTCGGCAACCGCCCCGTGCTGCGGTTCGGCATCGACAAGACCCTCGTGCCGAAGGCGCGGGCCGCCGACTCTGCGCGCCGGCTGGCGCGGCTGGTCGACGTCGACGCCGCGGCGTACGTCAAGGAGGTCGAGGCGGCGGGCGACCAGGCGTTCGTCGAGGCGATCGTCCTCCGCAAGGAGGACGTGCCGCTCGCGGCCGCGCGGGGCTACACCGCGATCAAGGGCGCTCGGGCGATCCCCGACGACATCCCGCTGGCGCCCACACGGGAGTTCGCCGCGCCGATCCTCGGGTCCGTCGGCCCGGTGACCGCCGAGATGGTGAAGCAGGACCCCGACAAGTACCAGGTCGGCGACGTGGCCGGGCTCTCCGGCCTGCAGGCGCGGTACGACGACCAGCTCCAGGGCACCGAGGGCGCGGTCGTGAACGCCGAGGGCGCGGCCGGGGGCGAGCGGCAGCTGTTCCGGGTCGAGGCCCGGCCGGGCACCCCGCTCCGGATCACGCTCGACGAGCGGTTGCAGACGATCGCGGAGAACCAGCTCGCCGGGATCGGGCCGGGCAGCGCCCTGGTCGCGATCCGCCCGTCGACCGGCAACATCCTCGCCGCCGCCAACGGGCCGGGGAACGCCGGCTACAACCTCGCGACCTACGGCCAGCTCGCGCCGGGGTCGACCTTCAAGAGCGTCAGCAGCCTGGCCCTGCTGCGGTCCGGGCTCACCCCGTCGTCGGTGGTCCCCTGCACCTCGTCGATCGTCGTCGACGGCAAGCGGTTCGAGAACTACGACGACTACCCGAGCGGCGCCCTGGGCCGGGTCCCGCTGCGGACCGCGATCGCGAACTCCTGCAACACCGCCGTCATCTCGCAGGCCGGCCGCCTGAAGGACGGCGACCTCGCGGCCGCGGCGGCGTCGCTCGGGCTCGGGATCGACCACGACCTCGGCTTCCCCTCGTACTTCGGCAGCGTCGAGCCGCCGGCGTCGGAGACCGAGGCCGCCGCCGACCTGATCGGCCAGGACACCGTCCTCGCCTCGCCGATGGCGATGGCGACCGTGATCGCGTCGATCCAGGCCGGACACACGGTCGTGCCGCGGATGATCGACTCCGTCGAGGTGTCCGTGCCGGAGGAGGCCGAGCCGTTGAGCAAGCAGGAGGCCGGCCAACTGCGCGAGATGCTGCGGGCCGTGGTCACCTCGGGCAGCGGCACCGGCCTGCTGGACGTGCCCGGCCCGCCGGTGATCGCCAAGACCGGCACTGCGGAGTTCGAGAAGAACGGCAAGGTCCTCACCCACGCCTGGATGATCGCGGCCCAGGGCGACCTGGCCGTCGCCGTGTTCGTCGACGTCGGCTCGTCCGGCTCCGGTACGGCGGGGCCGGTCCTCGAGGCGTTCCTGCGGGCCGCGCGCGCCTAGGTCCGCGGCGGGATCGTCCGGGCGACGTCCTCGGGCATCGGCTCGTAGTGCGCGAAGGACCGGGTGAAGACGCCCGCGCCGTGGGTCGAGGAGCGCAGGTCGACGGCGTACCGCACCAGCTCGGTCTGCGGCACCTCCGCCAGCACCTGGGTGCGGTCCTCGCCGACCTTGTCGGTGCCGAGCAGCCGCGCCCGCCGGGCGGACAGGTCGCTCATGACGGGGCCGACCATGTCGTCGGGGACCACCACGCTCACGGTGTCGAAGGGCTCGAGCATCGTGACGGTCGTGGCCGCCGCGGCCTCGCGCAGCGCCAGCGCACCGGCCATCTGGAACGCCATGTCGGACGAGTCGACGCTGTGCGCCTTGCCGTCGGTGAGGGTGACCCGCAGGTCGACCATCGGGTGGCCGAGCCGGCAGCCCCTCTCCATCTGGGTGCGCACGCCCTTCTCGACGCTCGGGATGAAGTTGCGCGGGACCGCGCCGCCGACCACCTTGTCGACGAACTCGAAGCCCGACCCCTCCGGCAGCGGCTCCACCTCGATGTGGCACACCGCGTACTGCCCGTGCCCGCCGGACTGCTTGACGTGCCGGCCCAGGCCCTTCGCGGAGCCGCCGAACGTCTCGCGCAGCGACACCACGAACGGCTCCTGGTCGACGCGGACGCCGTACCGCTCGCCGAGCCGCTCGAGCGTGACCTCGGCGTGCGACTCGCCCATCGTCCACAGCACCAGCTGGTGGGTCTCGGCGTTGTTCTCGATCCGCAGCGACGGGTCCTCGGCGGCGAGCCGGCCGAGCGCCTGCGAGAGCTTGTCCTCGTCGGACTTCGTCTGCGCGACGATCGCGATCGGCAGCAGCGGCTCGGGCATCGACCACGGCTTCAACACGCGGGGGTCGTCGACGCTGGAGAGCGTGTCGCCGGTCTCGGCCCGCGACAGCCGGCCGATCGCGCAGAGGTCGCCGGCGACGACCTGGTCGGCCGGCGCCAGCTGCTTGCCGAACGGGTACGAGAGCGCGCCGACCTTCTCGTCCTCGTCGTGGTCCTCGTGGCCGGCGTCCGCGCCGAAGAACGACGAGAAGTGGCCGGAGACGTGGACCGACTGGTCCGAGGTCAGCGTCCCCGAGAAGACCCGCACCAGGCTGAGCCGCCCGACGTACGGGTCGCTGGTCGTCTTGACCACCTCGGCCACGAGCGGCCCGCCCTTGTCGCAGCTGATCGGGTCGGCGGCGGCGCCGTTCGGCTGGAACACCTCCGGCGACGGGTGCTCCGCGGGCGAGGGGAATCCGCGGACGACCAGGTCGAGCAGCTCGGTGCAGCCGACCCCGGTCACCGAGCAGGCGGGGACGACGGGGTGGAACGTCGCCCGCGCGACCGCGCGCTCGAGATCGGCGACCAGCACGTCCTCGGCGATCTCCTCGCCGCCGACGTACCGGTCCATGAGCGTCTCGTCCTCGGACTCCTCGATGACGGCCTCGATCAGCTCGCCCCGCAGGCCGGTCTCCTCGGCCTCGGGGGTCGGGCGGAGCAGGCCGGTCAGCCCGGTGACGTCGGTCCCCGAGCGGACCGGGACGTACAGCGGCACGACCTTGCCCCCGGCCGCGTCGCCGAACGACTCCTGGGCCTGGCGCAGCACGCCGTCGTAGTCGGCGCGGGCCTGGTCGAGCTTGGTGATCACGACCGCTCGCGGCATGCCCACCGCGGCGCACTCGCGCCAGAGCGAGCGGGTGCCGTCGTCGACGCCCTCGTTCGCGGCGACGACGAACAGCGCGCAGTCGGCGGCGCGGAGCCCGGCGCGCAGCTCACCGACGAAGTCGGCGTACCCGGGCGTGTCGATCAGGTTGATCTTGGTGTCCTGGTGGAGGAGCGCCGCGACCGCGAGCGAGATGCTCCGGCCGTGGGCGTGCTCGGACTCCTCGAAGTCCGTGACGGTGGTGCCGTCGCGCACCGAGCCGGCGCGCGGGATCGCACCTGAGGCGGCGAGCAGGGTCTCGGTGAGGGTGGTCTTCCCGGACCCGGCTGGGCCCACCAGCACCACGTTCCGGATCCGGTCCGGGCTGCTCGCCCCCAGATCTTGGCCAGCTGATCTCCTGGTGCTTCCCTTGTCCGCCATGGCCGGTACCTCCTGGTCCGAACCAACACCCGATCGGCCCGGATTCGCAAGGGTCTGTCGGCCCTTGGTGGAGGTGGGTGGACGGCGCGAGGGCCCCGGCGCGGCCGGGGCCCTCGCCCCTCTCGGGCCTCTCGTGCGCTCCGGGTGCGAGGGGGTGCATCGGCGCGCGCCCGAATAAGGGCGAACCCCTCGCTGCATGGGGTCAGCAAGGGGTTCTTGCCGACGACAAGGTGCTCCCTCCGAAGTCGACCTTCCAAGAGTCGCACGGTGGCGGTCGACCTGTCAGCGGTTTCCGCACAGGTCGGGTGCAAGATGGCTCCATGAACGGACTGGAGCTCCTCGGCCCCGACCATCGGGGCCTCTACATCGGCGGCGAGTGGCGCGAGGCGGAGGGCGGCCGGCGGATCGACGTGATCGACCCGGCCGACGGCTCGGTGCTGACCGACGTCGCGGATGCGTCGGTCACCGACGCCGTCGAGGCCCTCGACGCCGCCGTCGAGGCCCAGGCGTCCTGGGCCCGGACGGCGCCCCGCGAGCGCGGCGAGATCCTGCGCACGGCGTTCGAGCTGATCACCGACCGCGCCGACCAGTTCGCGCACCTGACGAGCCTGGAGATGGGCAAGACGGTCGCGGAGGCGAAGGGGGAGGTGGCGTACGGCGCCGAGTTCTTCCGCTGGTACTCGGAGGAGGCGGTGCGGATCCACGGCCGCTGGATGCAGGCGCCCGCCGGTGGCAGCCGGCTGCTGACCATCAAGAAGCCGGTCGGCCCCTGCCTGTTCATCACTCCGTGGAACTTCCCGCTGGCGATGGGCACCCGCAAGATCGGCCCCGCCGTCGCGGCGGGCTGCACGATGGTCGTCAAGCCGGCCAGCCAGACGCCGCTGACGATGCTGGCGCTCGCCGTGCTGCTCGAGGAGGCCGGCCTGCCGAGCGGCGTGCTGAACGTGGTCACCACGAGCAAGCACAGCGAGTTCAGCGAGGCCCTCCAGGGCGACGACCGGCTGCGCAAGGTCAGCTTCACCGGGTCGACCGGCGTGGGCCGGACCCTGGTCCGCCAGTCCGCCGACCGGCTGCAGCGGCTCAGCATGGAGCTGGGCGGCAACGCGCCGTTCCTGGTGTTCGAGGACGCCGACGTCGACGCCGCCGTCGACGGCGCGATGATCGCGAAGATGCGGAACATGGGCGAGGCCTGCACGGCGGCGAACCGGTTCCTCGTGCACAGCTCGGTCGCCGAGGAGTTCGCCGAGAAGCTCGGCAAGCGGATGGGCGCGCTGTCGGTCGGCCGCGGCCAGGACGACGGGGTCGACGTCGGACCGCTCATCGACGAGAAGGCGGTCGAGAGCGTGAGCCAGCTGGTGACCGACGCGGTGCACGACGGCGCCCGGGTGGTGACCGGCGGGTCCGCGCCGGACGGGCCGGGCTACTTCTTCACGCCGACGGTGCTGCTCGACGTGCCGGCCGACGCCGAGATCAACGTGCAGGAGATCTTCGGGCCGGTGGCACCGATCACGACGTTCGAGACCGAGGACGAGGCGATCCGCCAGGCCAACGACACCGAGTACGGCCTGGCGTCGTACGTCTACACGCGGGACCTGGCCCGGACCATCCGGGTCGCGGAGGCGCTGGAGTTCGGCATGGTCGGGATCAACAGCGGGCTGCTGTCGAACCCGGCGGCGCCGTTCGGCGGCGTGAAGGCCAGCGGGTTCGGGCGCGAGGGCGGCTTCGAGGGGATCGAGGAGTACCTCGAGACGACCTACGTGGCGCTGCCGGCCGGCTGACGGAGGCGGTCGCCGAACCCGTCGCCCCGGTGCGCCAGCCACAGGTCCCAGCCCCGGGCCAGGGGATCGCGGCCGCGCACCGGGCGCCGGTCGGAGACCCAGTAGCCGAACACGTCGTCGTCCCCGTCCGGGGTGGCCGCGATCAGCCGGATCGTGGCCGGGAGGCCGGCGACCCGCACCACCGACATCGCCGCGTCGGAGAGCCGGGCGACCGCGTCGCCGTACCGCCGGACCGTGAGCCGCTCGGGCGGCATCGGCCCGCCGGGGAACGCGACGTGGAGGTCGAGCAGCACCTGGCGGTCGCGGCGCTCGAGGGTCCACGCCGACGCGGGCGCCGGCAGGATCTCGGAGGTGACGGTGCGCTGGGCGCCCTGGAACAGCAGCACGTCCGTGGGTGACACCCGTCCCGACGCGACGAACGAGCTGGCGCCGTCGCGGAAGGTCCAGACGGTGCCGGGGAAGCCGTAGCGGATCCGGCTCGCCTCCCCGACGTCGTGGGCGATGCCGGCACCGGAGTCGACGTCGATCTCCTCGGTGCCGGGCTCGAAGGTGTACCGGACGTCGCCGAGCAGCGCGCCCGTGGTCGCGAGCCAGTTGTCGAGGACGGACGCCTGGTCCGTGCTCCCGCCGAACGAGTCGTCCACCGTGAGCCGGTCGTGCTCGTTCGCGGCCGGGACCAGGTCGAGGCGGTACGACGGGTAGTCCTCGTCGTCCGCGACGGCGTCGACGGCCTTGACCAGCCGGGACAGCGACCGCACCGTGTCCGCGTCGTCGTACACGACCTCGATGGCGGCGCCGGTGCTCGGCGACGGCGTGCTGACGCGGGAGGCGACGACCTCGTCGATCCGGTTCAGCCGGGTCTGCACGCTGTGGGCCTGGTCGAGGGCGCCGCTGCAGGCGGCGACGGCGAGCAGCGGGAGTGCCACCAGCAGGACGGGGGCACGCGCCACCGCCCTTCGCCCCCCGAAGGTCCTCATGCCGAGAATGGTGACCCATCCTGCCCCGCCAGCGGGCGGGAATCGAGAATGGTGTGGTGGACCTGACGGCCGACACCGCGGAGCAGTACCGGGACTTCGCGCTCGACGCGCGCGACTACTCGCCGTGCTACGACGACTGGTGCACCCGGGCCGCCGCGGACGAGGAGCTGCTGGCCTGGCTGGACCGGCTGCCGCCGGCGAAGAGACAGCCGAACCTGGTGCTCGCCGCGGCCCGGTGGCACGGCGTGCCCGCCCCGGGTCCGTACGACGCCTTCCGGTCCGCGCTGCTGGCCGACGACGGGACGATCGTCGCCACCATCTCGGCCCGCTCGACGCAGACCAACGAGGTGGGCCGGCTGGCGACGCTGCTGCCGGCGTTCGCCCTGCTCGCCGACGAGCCGGTCGCCCTGGTCGAGGCGGGCGCGAGCGCGGGGCTCAACCTGTTCCCCGACCGGTACTCGTACTCGTGGGGCTCCGGCGTCGTCGGCTCGGGGCCGGTGCTCGGCGCGCGGGTCAGCGGCCCGGCGCCGCTGCCGGCGTCGGTGCCGGCTGTCGCCTGGCGCGGCGGGGTCGACCTGAACCCGCTCGACGTGACCGACGACGACGCGATGCGCTGGCTGTCCCACCTCGTCTGGCCCGAGCACGACGAGCGCCGCGAGCGGCTGGAGCGGGCGGTGTCGATCGCTCGCACCGAGCCGCCCGCGATCGTGCGGGGCGACCTGCTCGACGAGCTGCCCGCGCTGGTGTCGGCGGCCTCGGCGCACGGGCCCGTGGTGGTGTTCCACAGCGCGGTCGCGGCGTACCTCTCGGTCGAGGACCGGGCCCGCTTCCACGCGATGATGTCCGGGCTGGTCGCCGACGGCGCGTGCCACTGGGTGAGCAACGAGGCCCCGAACGTGCTGCCCGAGGTCACCGCGACCGCCGACGTGCCGGAGGGCGCGCGCGGGTTCGTGCTCGGCATCGACGGCCGGGCGGTGGCGCTGGCCCACGGCCACGGGGCCTGGCTGCGCTGGCTCTGACCGTCGAGTCGGCGCCAGTGCAGGCCGGCGGGGTGCCGAGTCGGCGCCAGTGCAGGCCGGCGGGGTGCCGAGTCGGCGCCAGTGCAGGCCGGCGGGGTGCCGAGTCGGCGCCAGTGCAGGCCGGCGAGGTGCCGAGTCGGCGCCAGTGCAGGCCGGCGAGGTGCCGAGTCGGCGCCAATGCAGGGTGAACACCTGCATTCGCGCCGACTCGAGCGGTCCTGGGCCTGCATTCGCGCCGACTCGAGCGGTCCTGGGCCTGCATTCGCGCCGACTCGAGCGGTCCTGGGCCTGCATTCGCGCCGACTCGAGCGGTCCTGGGCCTGCATTCGCGCCGACTCGACCGGTCCTGGGCCTGCATTCGCGCCGACTCGACCGCCCTGCGCGGGCGCCGAGTCGGCGTCAGGCGACGCCGAGGCTGGTCGCCAGGCCGGAGCGGGAGCGGATGCCCAGCTTGCGGTAGACGTGCGAGAGGTGCCACTCGACCGCCTTGACCGTCACGACCAGCTGGAGCGCGATCTCGCGGTTCGTCAGCCCGTCGGCGGCCAGCCGGGCGACCCGGCGCTCCGAGGCGGTCAGCGCGCGCAGGGCCTCGCCGAGCACCGGGCGGGCGGGCTCGCCCAGCCGGTCCAGGAGCCGCCGGATCCGGCTCTGCAGGGGCCACTGCTCCTCGCGGCCGACGTACTCCTCGGCGGAGCGGAGCAGCGCGAGCGCCTCGCGCGCGTCCTCGGCACGACCGGACAGCAGCAGCAGGCCGGCCAGGTCGGTGTCGACCTGCGCGGCGAGCCGCGCGGCCGGCGTCGTGGCCAGCACCGCCCGCGCCTCGCGGAGGGTGGCGACCCGGTCCGCGTGCGCGTCGACGGTCGCGAGCGTGCGCAGCCCGAGCGCCGTGGCGAACGGCGCGTGCACCTCGCGCGCGAGTCCCAGGTGCTCGCGGGCGAGGGCGACGGCCTGGGCCCGGTGTCCGCGGCGCACCTCGGTGAGGGCGGCGCTCGCGCGCCACGGGAGCAGGTCGACGTCCTCGACGTGGAGCAGCCGGCCGACCTCGGCGTAGTGTCCGGCGGCGGTCTCGGCCTCGCCGGCCGCGGCGGCCAGCTCCGCACGGCCGTAGTGCGCGGTGGCGCCGGTCATGCCGAGGCCACCGAGCAGGGCGCCGAGCTCCTCGCCGTCCGCCGCCGCCGCGGCCAGCTCGCCGCGGGCCAGCCGGCAGTCGATGGAGGTCGTGAACAGCGCGGCGCGCTCGAGGTCGGTGAGTCGCTGGACGTGCCGGCGAGCCGCGTCGAGGTCGGCGAGGGCGGCGGTGAGCCGCCCGGCCCGAGCCAGCGCGCATCCCCGCGACAGCGTGGCTCGGGGGCTGGGGACGTCGTCCCGAACCGAGGCCTCGGCGAGATCCGCCTGGGGCGTCAGCATGGGGAGCAGCCTAGGAACAGCCACCGCGGCGAGTCCCCGGAATGCCGGAACCGGGGGAGCGGTCCAGTCAGGTCCGGCCGAGGTGGGCGAGCAGCCGCACGTCGTCCGCCGCCTCGGGCCGGACCGGTCGCGGCGCGGCGAACCGGACCCCGCGGTCCTCGGGCCGGACCAGCCGCTCGGCCACCGGGACCAGGTCGCGGGCCAGCGCGGCCGGGATCCCGGCGCCCTCACCCGTGGCACGGCCCACGTCCCAGCCGTGCACCGTCACCTCGAGGGCGGCGGTGGACACCAGCACGCTGCTCATCAGGTCCAGCCCGCCGGCGGTGGTCGCGATCACCACGTCGCCGGGGGACGGTCCGCCCCAGGCGCCGAGCAGCGCGCACGCCTTCTGCTGGATGGCGGCCACCCGCCCCTCGGCCCGGGTCCCGCCGTGCACCACGACCTCGCCGCCGGCGGCCTCGGTGAACGCGTCCAGCGCGTCCTCCATGTGCGCGAGCAGGTCGCCGAGCGACCAGGCCTCGCACGGGGTCGGCCGGTCCAGCAGGTCGTCGTCGACCCGCGCGAGGCGGCCGCGGGTGTAGCAGAGCGCCCGCTCCAGCAGCTCGACGGACCCGCCGAGCGTGGCGGTCACCGAGGGCCCGGGACGTGGTCGGCCGGGAGCCGGGGCGGCAGGCCGAAGGTCTCGAACAGGCTCTGGTCGAAGAACGCGGTCACGTGCTTGACCCGGTCGCCGTCCAGCTCGAGCACCTGGAGCTGGAACGGCAGGAAGTCGCCGCCGGGGGTGCGCATGTAGAGGCCGTACGCCGGCTGGCCGTTCGCCTGCGTGGGCAGCATCGGCATGTCGTGGACCCCGCCGGGGCACTCGTTGCCGATCAGCCAGCCGATGTTCTCCCGGCCCTTGAACCAGCTCGTGAACGGCGGCATGTCCCACGTCGCCTCGGCGGTGAGCATCCCGACGATCGAGTCGACGTCCTTGCGCCAGAACGCGTCGACGTACCGCTCGAGCATCCGCTGCTGCTCCGGCGACAGGTCCGCCTCGACGGTGTCCTCGGTGAGGCCGCGGTCGGCGAGCTGCGCGTGCGCGCGCTGGAGGGCGGAGTTCACGGCGGCGCTGGTGGTGTCGAGCGCCTCGGCCACCTCCGCGGCGGACCAGCGCAGCACGTCGCGCAGGATCAGCACCGCCCGCTGGCGGGCGGGCAGGTGCTGGAGCGCGGCGACGAACGCCAGCCGGATCGAGTCCCGCTCCGCGACGACGACCGCGGCGTCCGGGACCGGCTCCAGCCAGGCGATCTCGTGGTCGGACTCGAGGGCGTCGCCGGCCATCGCGTCCGCGGTGCCGAGCCCGGCGGGGAGCGGGCGGCGCGGCCGGCCCTCGAGGTTCGTCAGGCAGACGTTCGTGGCGATCCGGTACAGCCAGGTGCGCACCGACGACCGGCCCTCGAAGTGCGCGGACGCCTTCCAGGCGCGCAGGAAGGTCTCCTGCACCAGGTCCTCGGCCTCGTGGACGGAGCCGGACATGCGGTAGCAGTGCGCGAGCAGCTCACGCTGGTAGCGCTGCGTCAGCGTCGGGAAGTCGTCGAGCTCTGTCGTCGTCACCATGGGTCCTCTCAGTCTGCCTGCTGGGTGGACCGGCGTCGACGGACTAATTCATCGCCAGCGCGAGAGCAATCTCCGCCGCCGGTACGGCGAGCGCGCGGTCGGCCGGCACCAGGCCGACGCGGGTGCGGCGGTCGAGCAGGTCCTCGACGTCCACCGCCCCCTCGTGGGTGACGCCGAAGACCAGCTCGGCGAGCGTCACCGGGACGTGCTCGGCGATGGGCGCGAGCAGCTCGTCGTCGGACAGCCCGGTGACCGCGCGCGCGTCGTCGAGGACCAGCGCGGCGTCGGTCCCGAACCGGCGCACGAGCCGCGACGGCAGCTCCAGCGCGGCCAGCTCGTCGCGGGAGGCCGCGCCCAGCAGCGGTAGGGTCCGCGTCCGGCACGCGGTGGCGTCCAGGTGGGCGTGCTCGACCGCCGCGTCGACGGCGTCCTCGGCCATCCGTCGGTACGTCGTCAGCTTGCCGCCGACGACGGTGATCACGCCCTCGGGGCTGGTGAGCACGGCGTGCCGCCGGGAGAGGTCGGCGGTCGAGCCGTCCGCGGTGTCGAGCAGCGGGCGGAGGCCGGCGTACGCGCCGACCACGTCGGAGCGGTGCAGCTGCTTGGTGAAGGCCGCGGACACCACGTCGAGCAGGAACCCGATCTCCGGCTCCGAGGGCTGCGGCACGTCGGGGACCGCGCCCTCGACCGGCTCGTCGGTGAGCCCCGCGTAGACGGTGCCGTCGGGCTGGGGGAGGACCATCACGAACCGGTTCGTCTCCCCGGGCACGGGGCAGAAGACCGAGACGGTCAGTCCGGGCAGCGAGTCCTGGCGGAGCACCAGGTGGGTGCCGCGGCTGGGGCGCAGGGTGATGCCCTCGACGAGCGTGTCGGCCCAGACGCCGGTCGCGTTGACGACGGCGCGCGCGGCGACGGCGGTGGTCGCTCCGGTCAGCTCGTCGCGGAGCTCGACGCCGGTGCCGGTCGCCCGCAGCACGCGGGCCCGGGTCCGGACGTGCGCGCCGTACGCCGCGGCGGTGCGGGCGACGGTGACGACCAGGCGGGCGTCGTCCTCGAGCTGGCCGTCCCAGCCCACCATCGCCCCGCGCAGGCCGTCGCGGCGCAGCGCCGGGACCAGGCGGAGGGCCTCGGTGACGCTCAGGTGCCGCGGCCGGGGCAGGGTCTCCGCGTCGGTGCCCGCGCCGCGCCGGAGCAGGTCGCCGGCCCAGAGGCCGCCGCGGGTGAACGCGGTCTGGACGCGGCTCACGCCGGCCGAGAGCGGGACCAGCATCGGCATCGGGCGGGTCAGGTGCGGCGCGGTGACCTCCATCAGGATGCCGCGCTCGACGGCGCTCTCGTGCGCGACGCCGACCTGGCCCTTGGCGAGGTAGCGCAGGCCGCCGTGCACCATCTTCGACGACCACCGGGAGGTGCCGAACGCGAGGTCGTGGGCGTCGACCGCGAGCACCGACAGGCCGCGGCTGACCGCGTCCAGCGCGACGCCGGCGCCGGTGATGCCCAGGCCGATCACCACGAGGTCGACGTCCGTGGGCGCGTCCGCGAGCCCCGCCCGGATCCGGGTCGCCGTCACGGCTGGAGGCTCCTCGTCAGGGCGAGCACCAGCTCGGCGTCGAGCTCCTCGAGGGACACCTCGTCGTCGACCATCGTGTGCGCCGAGAGCACGAAGCCGTGGGCGGCGAGCAGCATCGCCCGGGCCATGGCGACCGGGTTGCCCGCCCGGGCGGTGCCCTCGGCCTGGGCCTCGCGCAGCGCGGCGACGGTGAGCTCGAGGATGCCGTCCTGCGACCGGCCGCGGCGGGAGAAGAGGTAGGGGAGGATCAGCTCGGGGTCGAGGTCGACGATGCGCACGAAGAGCTCGTTCTCGCGCAGCCGCTGCACGGTGCCGACGATGTCGCCGACCAGGCGCTCGATGGTCGGGGCGTCCCGGTCCTCCTCGGCGAGGGAGTCGGCGACGACGCCGGCCCACTCGCGGGTCATCAGGTCGCCGAGCAGCTGCGGCATGTCCGCCCAGGTGCGGTAGATCGTCATCCGCGACACCCCGGCGCGGCGGGCGACCTCGGTCAGCGTCGTGCGGCGCCAGCCGACGTCGAGGATGCAGTCACGCGCGGCGTCGAGGTAGACATCCCGAGGCTCGGCGTTGTGACGAAGTGACGTCATGTGTCACAGTGTAACGCATGGCTTCGGATCAGCAGCAGAGCGGCGAGATGCACCCCACCCGCTGGGGCGACCCGGCCCGCGCCCAGGCGCTCCCCGACGGGGCCCGCGGCATGGTCGAGCTGGTCTTCGGCGTCGACGACCGGCCCGCCCTGGACGCGGCGCCCCTCCCTCCCGTGGCGATCGACGCGGCGGTGCTGGCGGAGCTCGCGCGGGCCGTCGGGCCCGCGAACGTGCGCACCGACGACGAGACCCGCCGGGTGCGCACCCGCGGCAAGTCCACGCCCGACCTGCTCCGCGCCCGGGCCGGGGACCTCACCGACGCGCCCGACGCCGTCGTCCGCCCGGGCAGCCACGACGAGGTCGCCGCCGTCCTCGCGATCGCGGTCGAGCACCACCTCGCGGTGGTGCCGTTCGGCGGCGGTACGGCGGTGACCGGCGGCCTGGTCGCGCGCCGGGACGGGTACGCGGGCGTGCTGAGCCTCGACCTGGTCCGGATGGACCGGCTCGTGTCGGTCGACCACATCTCGATGACCGCGGTCCTCGAGCCCGGGCTCCGCGGGCCGGAGGCCGAGGCGCTGCTGGCCGCGGAGGGGATGACGCTCGGCCACTACCCGCAGTCGTGGGAGTTCGCGTCGATCGGCGGCTTCGCCGCGACCCGGTCCAGCGGCCAGTCGAGCGCCGGCTACGGCCGGTTCGACGCGCTGGTCGTCGGCCTCACCGTCGCGACCCCGCGCGGCCGGATCGACCTGGGCACCGCGCCCGCGAACGCCGCCGGCCCCGACCTGCGCCAGCTGTTCCTCGGCTCCGAGGGCGCGTTCGGCGTGATCACCGCGGTGACGGTGCGGGTCCGGAAGCTGCCGGAGGTGAAGGTCTACGAGGGCTGGCGGTGGCCGTCGTTCGCGGCCGGGGCCGCGGCGATGCGCACGCTCGCGCAGTCCGGGCTGCTGCCCACCGTGCTGCGGCTCTCCGACGAGACCGAGAGCGCGATCAACCTGGCCGACCCGGCCGCGATCGGCGCGGAGGCGAGCCAGGCCTGCCTGATGATCACCGGCTACGAGGGCGAGCCCGCCGCCGTCGAGGCCAAGCGCGCGGCGGTCACTGCGGTCCTGGCCGGGCTGGGCGGGACCGGCGCCGGCACCGCCGCCGGCGAGAAGTGGGCACACGGCCGGTTCGACGCGCCGTACCTGCGCGACTCGATGCTGGACGCCGGCGTGCTGGTCGAGACGCTGGAGACCGCGACGTTCTGGTCGAACGTCACGCGGTTGTACGACGACGTGAAGGCCGCGCTGACCGCGGCTCTCGGGGAACCGTCGCTCGTGCTCTGCCACATCTCGCACGTGTACGAGACCGGCTGCTCGCTCTACTTCACGGTCGCCGCGAAGGAGGCCGACGATCCGCTCGCACAGTGGCGGGCCGCCAAGGCGGCCGCGAGCGACGCGATGATCGACGCCGGCGCGACGATCACCCACCACCACGCCGTCGGGACCGACCACAAGCCGTGGTTCGCCCGGGAGATCGGGCCGCTCGGGGTGTCGGTGCTGCGCGCGGTGAAGGCCGACCTCGACCCGACCGGCGTCCTCAACCCGGGGGTGATGATCCCGTGATCCGCTCCTTTACGTTCCTGGTCAACCCGACGTCCGGCGGCGGAGCGGCGCCGGGGGCGGTGGTGGCGGTCGCGCGGCTGCTGCGCGAGGCGGGGGCGACCGTCGACGTCACCTACTCGCCGGGCCCGCACGCGATGGTCGAGCTGGTCGACGAGGCGGTGGGCCGCGGCGACGTGGTCGTCTCGGTCGGCGGCGACGGCATGCTGTCCTCGCTCGCCGGGCCGGTGGCCGCGCGCGGCGGCACCCTGGGCGTGCTGCCCGCCGGGCGCGGCAACGACTTCGCCCGGATGCTCGGCCTGCCCGAGACCCCCGAGGCGCAGGCGGAGCTCCTGCTGTCGGGTGGGGTGCGGCAGGTCGACCTCCTCGCGATCAGCCTGGGCGGCGAGCGGCGGCTGGTCGCCGGGTCCGTGTATGCGGGCGTCGACGCCCGCGCCGCCGAGATCGTCGACCGGGCCCGGTGGGTGCCGCGCCGGCTCCAGTACCCGTACGCCGCGCTGCGCGCGCTGGCGACGTACCAGCCCGGGAGCTACCGGGTCGCGGTCGACGGCATCGAGCACGAGTACGCCGCCGCGACGGTCGTGGTCGCGAACTCGGCGTACTACGGCAAGGGCATGCGGATCGCGCCGCCCGCCTCGGTCGAGGACGGCGTGCTCGACGTCGTGGTGATCGAGGCCGCCGGCCGGCTGTCGCTGATGCGGTCGCTGCCCCAGGTGTACGACGGCGGCCACGTCGATCTGCCCGAGGTGACGCTGCTGTCCGGCAAGCGCGTCGAGCTGCGCGGCGCCGCCCGCGCCCCGATCCCGGTCGGCGCGGACGGCGAGCCGCTCGGCCCGCTGCCCTCCCTGAACCAGCGGCCGGCGCTCGTCGAGGTCGTGCCGGGAGCGCTCGCGGTGGTCTGTCCCGCGCCGAGCGCCGCGGGCGGGGGCTAACCCGGACCAGCGGTCGTCGTTGAGCCAGCCGGGAGCGCCACCCAGGCTCCCGCGCCGCCCCTTCCACGAGAAGTGAGATCGATGAGCCGCATCTCCGTCCTGCTCGCCGGCGTTCTCTGCGCCGGGAGCCTGGTCGCCGTCCCGACCACCGTCCTCCTGGCGAACGGCCCCGCCGCCGCGACCCCCTCGACCTCCTCCGCGGCCCTCGCCGTCGGGCACGAGGGGCCGGTCCTGCAGCCCTCGCTCCGGCAGCACCTGCGCGCCGTCGAGGCCGGGACGCCGGTCCGCGTCCTGGCCCAGGCCGGTGGCCGGCTCGGCGCGGTCGAGCGCGCCACGCGGGCCCACGGGCTCCGGCCCGGTGTCGAGCTCTCCCGGATCGGCGTCGTCACGGCGACCGGTACGCCGGCGCAGGTCCGAGCGCTGGCCCGCGACGCGCGCATCACCCGCCTGGACTGGGCCGACGAGAAGGTGTCCTACCTCGTCGACACCGACCAGTACGCCACGCGCGCCGTACCGGTCCACGACGGTGCCGTGGACGTGGACGGCGACGGCGTGCTGGACCGGTTCGACGGCGCCGGCTTCTCGGTCGCGATCGTCGACTCGGGCACCGACGGCACCCACCCGATGTTCGCCGCCGCCGACGGCACGTCCCGGGTGAAGAAGAACGTGAAGATCGGCTGCTCCGACGTGGTCGGGATCCTCGACGACTTCTCGACCGTCGACGAGTGCACCGTCGACGCGACCGCGGTGAACGACACCGACACGCCGTCGCTGGGCGGCCACGGCACCCACGTCACCGGCATCGCCGCGGGCTCCCGCGTGACCGACGCCGCCGGGCGGCACCTGCGCGGCAGCGCGCCCGGCGCCGACATCGTGTCGGTCAGCGCCGGCGCGACCCTGAGCGTGTACGGCGGGACCACCGGCCTCTACTGGGTGCTGCTGCACCACGCCGACCCGTGCGGCGACCAGAGCTGCCCCCCGATCGTGGTCGTCAACAACTCCTGGGGCCCGAGCGGCGGCGGCGACTTCAGCGCCGACGCGCCGCAGGTGCTCGTGCAGCGCGCCCTCGTCGCCGCCGGTGTCACGGTCGTCTGGGCGGCGGGCAACGACGGCGGCGACGGCAGCGACAACATGACCAACCCGTACTCCGTCGACCCGACCGGCGGCGTCCTCTCGGTCGCCAACTACGACGACGGCGGCACCGGCAGCCGCGACAACGCCCTCGACTCCTCGTCGTCGCGCGGGCTGCGGTCCGCGGTCGCCACCTACCCGGACATCTCGGCGCCGGGTGCGTTCATCACCTCCGCCTGCCGTCCGTACCTGCCGGTCTGCTCGACGGGGCTCGACACGGCGGACCCGAACTACAACACGATCAGCGGCACCTCGATGGCCGCCCCGCACATCGCCGGGTACGTCGCCGTGCTCCAGCAGGTCGCGAAGCGCACGCTGGGACGCCTGCTCTCCCCGGCCGAGGTCGAGGACGTGCTGGTCGACACCGCCCACCAGTTCGGCGGGACGTCGCGCACCTACGTCCCGGACACGCGCAACCCCGACGCGACGACCGGCACGTCGTTCGACGCCGGCCACGGCCTGGTCGACCTGCTCGCGGCGGTCGAGAAGGTCTCCGGCGCCACGGCCGCGCCCGTCGCTGAGGCGACCTGCGCGGCCGACGGCCGCTTCACCGACCCGGCCGGCGACGCCTCCAGCGTGCTCGGCGCGGGGACGCCGCTGCCCAGCGACGCCGCCCTGGACGTCACCGAGTCGTGGTTCAGCAGCGACCCGGTCACCTCGGACGTGACCTTCCACTGGAAGGTCTCCGACCTGGCGGACAGCCCCGGCGGCCAGGAGGGCACCGGCGAGTACTTCGACTACAACTTCTCCCTCGGCGGCCGCGACTACTACCTGGGCGCGACCCGCACGCTCGAGGACGGCGAGACGTTCGTCCTCGGTGCCTTCGAGACCACCCGCAAGACCCTCGCCAGCGGCCTCCCGGGGTCCTTCGACCCGGCCAAGGACGAGATCTCGGTGACGCTGCCGGCCGCCACCTGGCGCCAGCTCGCGCTGCCGGGCAGCATCGCCGCCGGCCAGCAGCTGTCCGGGCTGCAGATCGTCGCCCGGCGCTCGCTGGTGCTGGTCGTGCCCGACGCCGACACCGCCGCCAGCGGGTGCGGCTACACGGTCGGCGCCGAGCGCGCGCCGTCCGCGACGCCCACGCCCACGGCGACGGCGACGGCCACGCCGACCGCGACCGCGACGCCGACGGCCACCGCGACGCCGACCGCCACCGCGACGCCGACCGCGACCTCGAGCGCGACGCCGACGCCGACCCCGACGGAGACCGCCTCGCCCACCCCGACGGAGACCGCGTCGCCGACTCCCACCGAGACCGCGACGCCGACTCCCAGCGAGACCGCGACGCCGGACCCGAACGCCGGACCCACGATCACCGACGTGGCGGTCCGGGCCCGCGGCGGGAAGCCGCGGGTCGGCGTGCCGGTGCGGTTCCGGGCGTGGGCGAAGGACGCCGACGGCGATCGGCTGCAGTACGCGTGGTCGATCAGTGGCGCCGACCCGCTCCGCGGCAGGTCGGTGCAGCACGCGTTCACCAAGCCCGGTACCTACCGGGTCGTGCTGCGCGTGACCGACGGCACCGACACCACCGCGATGCGGTTCTGGGTCAAGGTGCTCCGGCGCCGCTGAAGGCCCAGACCATGAGCTCGGTGGGGACGGCGGCGGTGACCTCGAGGCCCGGGTCATCCGTGATCCGGAACGCGTCACCGTCGGCGAGGGGCTCCGCCAGCGAGGAGCGGGTGAGCGCGCCGCCGGCGACGAAGACGTGCTGCAGCGGCTCGTCCGGCAGCGTCACGGTGTCGCCGGCCGCCAGCCGGGCGACGAGCAGGCGGGCGCCCGAGCCGACGCGGACCACCTCGGTCAGCTCGCCGGGGGAGAGGTCCACCGGCGTGATCGAGTACGCCGGCGGCGTACCCGGCTCGTCCGGCGTCAGCCAGGCCTGGACGAACCGCACCTGACCCTCGGGGCCGGCGATCTCCGCATGGGTGACGCCGGAGCCCGCCGACAGCACCTGCAGCTCGCCCGGCCGGACCACCCCGGAGTGGCCGGCGGAGTCGGAGTGCGACAGCGACCCGCTGAGCACCCAGGTGACGATCTCCACGTCGCGGTGCGGGTGGTCGGGGAACCCGGCGCCGGCCTTGAGGCGGTGGTCGTCGTGGCAGACCAGCGGGCCGAAGCCGACGTTGTCCGGGTCGTAGTGCGCGCCGAACGCGAAGGAGTGCCGGGTGAAATAGCCCTCACCCCGGGTGAGGTAACGCTCGGTTCCCCGGCGGATCTCGACGCTCATCTGCATGATTGTGCCCGTGCCCCTCCCCCAGCTCCCGCCCGGCTTCCGCTTCGGCACCAGCACGGCGGCGTACCAGATCGAAGGCGCCGCTCACGAGGACGGCAGAGGCCCGAGCATCTGGGACACGTTCACCGCCCAGGAGGGCCGGATCGCCGACGGATCGACCGGCGACGTGGCGTGCGACCACTACCACCGGTACGTCGAGGACGTCGCGCTGATGAAGCGGCTCGGGGTCGGTGGCTACCGGCTGTCGGTGTCGTGGCCGCGGATCCAGCCCACCGGCTCGGGGGCGCCCAACCAGAAGGGCCTGGACTTCTACGACCGGCTCGTCGACGAGCTGCTCGCGAACGACGTGCAGCCGATGGTCACGCTCTACCACTGGGACCTGCCGCAGGCGCTCGAGGACGACGGCGGCTGGCTGAACCGGGACACCGTCGAGCGGTTCGCCGACTACGCCGCCATCCTGGGCGAGCGGTTCGCCGACCGGGTCGAGCACTGGATCCCCGTCAACGAGCCCAACGTCGTGATGATCATGGGCTACGCGATCGGGCTGCACGCGCCGGGCAAGACGCTGATGTTCGACTCGATGCCGGTCGCCCACCACCTGCTGCTCGGCCACGGCCGGGCCGCGATCGCGCTGCGGGCCGCCGGGGCCACGTCGGTCGGCTGCGCCAACAACCACGCGCCGATGTGGCCGGCCTCCGACGACGAGGCGGACGTGGGCGCGTCGAAGCTCTTCGACGCACTCTGGAACGGCATGTTCGCCGAGCCGATGCTGCTCGGGCGCTACCCGGCGGACCTCCAGCCGCTGCTCGACGGGATCGTCCGCGACGGCGACCTGGCGACGATCCGGCAGCCGCTCGACTTCTACGGCCTCAACTACTACAACCCGTTCAAGATCGGCGCCGCCCGCGCGGACGCCGAGATGCCGTTCGAGTTCCGGGAGCTGCTCGGCTACCCGACGACCGACTTCGGCTGGCCGGTGGTGCCGGACGCGCTGCGGGAGCTGCTGATCCTGCTGCGCGCCCGCTACCGCGCCGCGCTGCCCCCGATCTACGTCACCGAGTCCGGCTGCGCCTACAACATGGGCCCGGACGAGGACGGCGTCGTGGACGACCAGCCGCGCATCGACTACCTCGACGCGCACCTGCGCGCGGTCGCGACGGCCGTGCAGCGCGGCGTCGACGTCCGCGGCTACTACACGTGGTCGCTGCTGGACAACTTCGAGTGGGCCGAGGGGTACACGCAGCGGTTCGGGCTCGTGCACGTCGACTACGACACGCTGGCACGAACGCCGAAGCGGTCGTTCGACTGGTTCGGGGACGTGGTCGCCGCGCAGACCAGGTCACTCGGCTGAGCGACCTCCAACTAGCCTGTCGGCCATGCCGACCCCCGAGGCACAGCCGACGCCCCTGTCCGAGGCCATCCCGGTCGAGCGCCGCGTGGTGTTCGTGGTCGGCTCCGGGCGCAGCGGCACGAGCACGATGGCCGGCGCCCTCCGGACGCTCGGCATGCACGTGCCGCAGCCGGAGGTGGCCGCCGACGAGACCAACCCCAAGGGCTTCGGCGAGCCGCAGTGGGTGGTCGACTTCCACGACGAGCTGCTCAGGCGCTGCAACGTCCAGGTGTCCGACGCCCGGCCGTCGGCGTGGTTCGAGTCCGGCAAGCTCGCCGCGTTCGAGCCGCTGCGCGAGCGGCTGCACGACTGGCTGGAGCAGCAGTTCGTCGAGGGCGGCCCCGAGCTGGTCGTCAAGGACCCGAGGCTGGCCTGGTTCCTCGGCCTCTGGCGCGCCGCCGCCCTGCGGTGCGACGCGACGCCGGCGTACGTGACGATGCTGCGGCCGGTGACCGAGGTCGTCGGCAGCAAGCAGCGGTACTACGCCGCCCAGAGATCGGCCGGCGAGGTGCAGCGCACCGCCGCGTGGGTGAACATGATGCTGCACACCGAGCGCTCCACCCGGGGTTCGGCGCGCCGCTTCGTCCGGTACGCCGACATGCTGAAGGACTGGACCGTCCCGGTGTTCGCGATCGGGCAGGCCTTCGACCTGGACGCGGTGAAGTCCGCGACCGCGAACGACGTCCGCCGCGTGCACCAGTTCATCGACCCGACGCTGCGCCGGGTGCAGCTCACCTGGGACGACGTGGAGGTCCCGGACCGGCTCCGCGAGATCGCCGAGGAGAGCTGGCAGCACCTCGACCGCCTCGCCGACGAGGGCGGTGACGTGCCCGCGGTGCACGAGGTGCTCGACCAGCTGCGCGCGGCGTACTCCGAGCTGTACGGCGAGGCCGAGGCGATGGCCCACTCCACCGCGCTCGCCGCGCGCCGCGAGGGCCTGGCCCAGCAGCCGGAGCCGGCGGTGCGCCACGGCGTGGACCGGGTGCCGCACGGCGTCCGCAAGCTGGTGCCCGGCAGCGTCCGGCGCGGGCTGCGCAAGGCTCTCGGCCGGGAGCGCTGAGCCGATGGCGGAACACCCCGGCGGCATCGCCAACCGCGAGGGCGAGACGGCGTACGACGTCACCTGGCCCTGGACGACCGGGCGCCTGGAGCCCGGCCTGACCTGCGTGTTCCGCGTCAAGAACGAGGCGCGCAACCTGCCCTGGGTGCTGCCGCCGATGCTCGAGGCGGTCCAGCACGTCGTGCTGGTCGACAACGGCTCGGACGACGGCACGCCCGAGATCGCGCAGCGGGTCGCGGAGGAGTGCGGGGCCGCCGAGCGGTTCACGCTGACGTCGTACCCCTTCCGGGTGAGCCGCGCGGGCCCCGAGCACCTGGCCACGCCGCCGGACTCGGTGCACTCGCTCACCCACTTCTACAACTGGTCCTTCTCGCAGGTGCGCACGTCGTACTCGATGAAGTGGGACGGCGACATGGTGCTGACCCGCGAGGGCGTGGCGGCGCTGGCCGACCTGTCCTGGCAGCTCGAGGGCTCGGGTGCAGTGGTCCTGGTGCCGCGGCACCCGGTCTCCATCGAGAGCGAGTCGGTGGCGTGGATCGACCTGGGCTTCCGGTTCCTCGAGCCGTGGATCTACCCGATGGGGCCCGAGTACACCTTCGTGAAGGCCTTCGAGTGGGAGGTGCGCGAGTTCCCGAGCACCGCCGAGCGGCTGATCCTCCCCGAGGGCCTCTGCGTCGAGCTGAAGTGGCTGGACGCGGACGAGTTCGCGCACTGGAGCCACACGTCGTTCGAGGACTCCACGCGGGCGCCGCGCAAGCGCCGCGAGTGGGAGGTCTACAGCGCGCTGACGGCGGGCCGCGGCGAGGAGGTCGAGGGCCTGCAGCGCATCGAGGCGCCGCCCGGCGTGCACGTCGTCGACCACATCACCCGCACCTGGCTGCCGCACGCGGAGCGGCCGCTGGTGCGGCGGCTCGGCCGGCTCGAGGTGTAGGCGGGGGTCTAGGACCGCCCGAGCGCCCGGACCGTCCAGCCCGCACCGCGCCAGGTGTCCGCGTCGAGCCTGTTGCGGCCGTCGACCACCTGCCTGCGGCGGACGACGGAGCCGAGCACGTCGAGGTCGACCTCGCGGAACTCCGGCCACTCGGTCAGGTGCAGCAGCAGGTCCGCGTCGCGCGCGGCCGCCAGCGCGGTCTCGGCGTAGTCGAGGGTCGGGAACACCGCGCGCGCGGGCTCCATCGCCTGCGGGTCGAAGACGGACACCATCGCGCCGCGCAGGTGCAGCTGGCCGGCGATCGAGAGCGCAGGGGAGTCGCGGACGTCGTCGCTGTGCGGCTTGAACGACGCGCCCCAGACGGCGATCCGCGACCGCGCGACGCTGCCGCCGAGCATCGTGGTCGCGATCTGCACGACCCGGGTGCGCTGGCGCAGGTTGATGTCGTCGACCTGCCGGAGGAAGGACATCGTGTCCTCGACGCCGAGCTCGCCGGCCCGGCTCAGGAACGCGCGGATGTCCTTGGGCAGGCAGCCGCCGCCGAAGCCCACGCCGGCGTTGAGGAACTTCCGGCCGATCCGGTCGTCGTGACCGATCGCGTCGGCGAGGGCGACCACGTCGGCTCCCGCGGCCTCGCACACCTCGGCGACCGCGTTGATGAACGAGATCTTCGTGGCCAGGAAGGCGTTCGCGGACACCTTCACCAGCTCGGCGGTGGCGAAGTCGGTGACGACGACCGGCGTGCCGGCGGCGACCACCGGGGCGTAGCAGTCCCGCAGCACGCGCTCGGCCCGCTCGGAGGCGACGCCGAGGACCAGGCGGTCCGGGCGCAACGTGTCCTGGACGGCGTGGCCTTCCCGGAGGAACTCGGGGTTCCACGCCAGCTCGGTGCCGGCCGGCAGCGTCGCCGCCAGCCGCGCGGCGGTGCCGACCGGCACGGTGGACTTGCCCACGACCAGCGCCCCCTCCCGCAGGTGCGGCGCCAACGACGCGACGGCCGCGTCGACGTACCGGACGTCGGCGCCGAGCCCGTCGGGCCGCTGGGGCGTGCCGACGCAGACGAAGTGGACGTCGCCGAACGCGCCGGCCTCCTCGAAGGAGTTGGTGAACCGCAGCCGCCCGGCCGCGACGTGGTCGGCGAGCAGGTCCCCGAGCCCGGGCTCGTAGAACGGGACCTTGCCCGCGGCGAGCGACTCACGCTTCGCGTGGTCGATCTCGACCCCGAGCACGTCGTACCCGAGCTCGGCCATCGCGGCCGCATGGGTCGCGCCGAGGTATCCGCATCCGACGACCGTGACTCTCACGGCCTCCAGTCAGGCGTCGGCAGATGACAGCGCGGCGGCCAGGCGGCGAACGCCCTCGGAAAGCCTGGTGGCATTCGTGGCGAGGTTGAGCCGCAGGTGCCCGTCCAGGCCGGGCTGGTAGTCCGACCCGGGCGCCGGCCGCAGCCCGTGCCGCAGCGCCGCCGCGGCGGGATCGGCGACGCCGTACGCACGCAGGTCGAGCCAGGCCAGGTACGTCGCCTCGAGCGGCCGCATCCGGGCCTTCGGCAGGTGGGCCGCGAGCAGGTCGGCGAGCAGCGCGCGGTTGTCGGCGAGCCGGTCGACCAGCGCGGCGAGCCACGCGTCGCAGTCGCGCCACGCAACCTCGCCGGCCACCACGCCGAGCGACGACCAGCTGTTCTGCGCGGGGATCGGCAGCGCCGCCGCGCGCGCCCGCAGCTCCGGGTCGAGGATCACCAGCTGGGCGCCGTGGACGCCGGGCATGTTGAACGTCTTCGACGGGCTGGTCACCGCGACCGCGGTCTCGTCGACGGTGAGGTACGGCGTGAACGTCGCGCCCGGCAGCGTCAGCGGGGCGTGGATCTCGTCGGAGACGACGCGGACGCCGTGCCGGGCCGCGACGCCGGCGAGCGCCTCGAGCTCCTCGCGGGTCCAGACCCGGCCGAGCGGGTTGTGCGGGTTGCTGAGCAGGAACGTGCGCGCGCCCGCGGCGAACGCCGACTCGATCGCGTCGAGGTCCATGGTCGCCGCCTCGGCGTCCGGGTCCAGGTCGACGGTCACCAGCCCGCGGCCGGTCACCGCCACCACGTCGCGGAACGGCGGGTAGCAGGGCTGCGGCACCACGACGGAGCCGGGCGGGCAGAGCGCCTCGAGCGCGAGCCGGATGCCGCTCATCACCCCGCCGGCCGGGACCGAGGCCTCGGCCGGCATCTCCCAGGCCCAGTGCCGGTCGGCGAACCCGGCGAACGCCGTACCGACGCCGTCGTGGTGGGGCGGGTAGCCGACCGCACCGCGGCGGATCGCCCGGACCAGCGCTTCCTCGATCGGCTCGGCGAGCCGGAAGTCCATCTCGGCGACCCAGGCCGGGATCACCCCGGGCTCGACGTCCCACTTCAGGGGGAGCGCGGCGCGGGCCTGGTCGTCGGTGAGGTCGCGGATCACGAGCCCATTCAACCGACTGCGTCTAGCGTGTGGGGATGAGGTGGCTCGCGGCGCTCGGCGTGGCGTTGCTGGTGGCCGCCTGCACCCCGGCCGACGAGCGGCCGGACCCGCCCCCGCCCACGCCCGCGCCGACCCGGGCCACCGAGGCGGTCGAGATCACCACGCGGCCGCTCGTGCTGGCGATCAACGCCCGGCGCCCGCCGATCGACGTCGGGAAGGCGGTCGCCGGGTGGATCCGGGACGGGACGATCACGAACTGGCGCGACCTCGGCCAGCCGGCCGCGCCGCTGCGGGTGATCGATCGCACCGACACGCTCCGGCACCTGCCGATGAACACCATCGCGCTGGTGGTGGCCGACGCGATGGAGCCGTCGGTGCGCGCGATCACCGTGGCCGGCGTCGACCCGCTGCGCGACCCCGACGACTACCCGCTCCAGGTCGAGGGGCCGGACCACCCGCCGGTCACCACGATGACCGTCGTCGGCGACATCATGCTCGGCCGCGGCGTGACGGGCCGCCCGGCCCTGGGGCCGACCGCGCAGCGGCTGGCGGCCGCGGACATCACCGTCGGCAACCTGGAGAGCACGCTGTCCGACGACGGCGCGCCGACCCAGGACGACGCGTTCCACGCGCCGCCGTCGGTGCGCGGCGAGCTGCGGCACGCGGGCTTCGACGCGCTCTCCCTGGCCAACAACCACGTCGGCGACTACGGCGACCGGGCGCTGGTCGAGACCGTGCGGCTGCTCCACCGGGCCCGGCTGCCGGCGTTCGGCGCCGGCCCGGACCTCGCGGCCGCGCGGCAGCCGGTGGGGGTGGCCCGGCACGGGATCCGGTTCGGGTTCCTCGGCTTCAACGCGATCGGCGAGACGCCGGCCGCCGGTCCGCGGCAGCCCGGGGCGGTGTCGGTGAGCATGCCGCCGCGCACCGGCCCGCTCGACCGTGCGGAGCTCGGCCGGGTCCTGTCCGACGTACGACGCCTGGCGCGGCGCGCGGACGTCGTCGTGGTGATGCCGCACTGGGGCACGCAGTACACGAACCGGCCCGAGCCCGTGCAGGGCGTGGTGGCGCGGGCGCTGGTCCGGGCCGGCGCCGACCTCGTCGTCGGCGGCCACCCGCACTGGGTGCAGGGCGCGTCGATGGTGGGCGACGCGCTGGTCGTGAACTCGCTCGGCAACTTCGTCTTCGACATGGACTTCATGCCCGAGACCCAGGAGGGGCTGATGCTCGAGGCGACGTTCTGGGGGACCCGGCTGGTGGCCGCGGACTTCGTGCCGTACCGGATCGACCCCGCCTTCGCGCCGCGGGTCGTGCCGTACTCCTCGGCGGCGCACACCTTCGACCTGTTCTGGGAGTTCAGCGGCCTCGCAGCCACGCGGTGAGCAGCCGGCCGACCCTGGCCAGCTGGTCCCGGTCGACGACGGACGGGACGTCGGCGGCGGAGTGGTAGGCGGCGTACGGCGTGCTCCCGACCCGCGCCGCGGGCAGGCCCGCGTCGGCGAACGACTCGTGGTCGCTGGCGTCGTTCGTCCCGACGGTCGTGGGGATGTCGAGCCGCCGGGCGACGCCGGCCAGCTCGTCTCGCACGTCCGTCGGCCCGCCGGTGATGGAGCCGAGCGGCACCCGGTCGCCCACGCCCACCCGGTCGAGGGCGACCATCGCGACGACGTCGCCGGCGTCCTCGACGTACCGCTTCGAGCCGAAGTGGTGCAGGTCGCCCGGCCCGCGCGGCTCCTCGCCGCCGAACAGCACCAGCACCACCGGCGGCTCGCCGGCCAGCACCCGCGCCAGCTCCAGCACGACCGCGACGCCGGACGCGTTGTCCTCGGCCCCGGGCGCGACCGCGACGGTGTCGAGGTGGGCGCCGACGACGACGTGCGGCGCGCCGGCGTCGAAGCCGGGCGGCTCGGCCACGACGTTGAACGACGTCCCGGCGTCGACCGGCACGCCCCAGGAGTCGCCGGCCGGGACCGGGAAGCGCTGGGTCCGCACCTCGTAGCCGGCGCGGACGAGTCGGGGCGCGAGCAGGTCCGCCGCCGCGGCGTACGCCGGCGCGGTCGCGAGGCGTGGTCCCAGCCGGCCGGCGAGCACCCGCACGGTGGCCATCGCCCGGTCCGCGTCGAACTCCCGCAGGGTGAGGGTGGGCGCCGCGCTGGTCGGCGCCGGCCGGGTGGTCTGCACCGGTGGCGGTGGGCCGGAACGGCCGGCCGGCTCGTCGGTGCAGGCGGTTCCCATCGCCAGCACCGTGGCGAGTGAGACGGTGAGCACACCGCGCATGGGATCACGGTACGTGTGCCCGCGCGGAGCCCTAGGCTGCCGCCATGCGTCTGCGTGGATCCCTGGCGGTTGCCGCCGTGCCCCTGCTTCTCGCCGCCGTGGCCTGCGCCCCCGCGTCCGACGGCGGCTCGACCACCGCGGCCGACACGTCGGGCGGCTCGCCGTCCGCCGACCAGTGCGCGACCGACTCGCTGCCGGTGCGGACGCCCGGCCAGCTGACGGTGGGCACCGACTCGCCGGCGTACGAGCCGTGGTTCTCCGGCAACGACCCCACCAACGGTAAGGGCTACGAGTCGGCGGTGGCGTACGCCGTGGCCGAGCAGCTCGGGTTCAGCAAGGACCAGGTCACCTGGGTCAAGGTGCCCTTCAACAAGTCCTACGCCCCGGGCCCCAAGGACTTCGACTTCGACATCAACCAGATCTCGATCACGCCCGCGCGCGCGAAGGTCGTGGACTTCTCCGACGGGTACTACCAGGCGGCCCAGGCCGTCATCGCGCTCAAGGGCACGGCGGGGGCGGAGGCCTCGAGCCTCTCCGACCTGAAGGGGCTCAAGCTCGGAGCGCAGACCGGCACGACCTCACTGACCGCGATCCGCGACGTCATCCAGCCCGACTCCGACCCGGCCGTCTTCGAGGACACGAACGCCGCCAAGTCCGCGCTGGAGAACGGCCAGGTCGACGCGATCCTCGCCGACCTGCCGACGGCGTTCTACATCAGCGCGGTGGAGATCCCCAAGAGCACGATCATCGGGCAGTTCCAGCCGGAGACCGGGCAGCAGGAGGAGTTCGGCATGCTGTTCGAGAAGGGCAGCGAGCTGGTTCCCTGCGTGAACGCCGCGCTGGGGGCCCTGCGCGACGACGGCACGCTCGCCCAGATCGAGCAGCAGTGGCTCTCCGACGTGGTCGACGTCCCGACGCTGCAGTGAGCCAGTGGTCACCCAGCCGGCACGAGCTCGACCGCCGGCGGGTCCGCAGTCGGCTGCGCGCGCGGTCGGCCGCGATCGCGACGCTGATGACGGTCGTGGTCTTCGCCCTGGTCGTCGTCGGCCTCACCAGCTCGCCCGGCTGGCCGCGGGTGCACGAGGCGTTCTTCAACGGCTTCCACGCGCGGGCGGTGCTCCCGGACATCTGGGGCGCGATCTGGCTGAACGTCAAGATGTTCCTCATCGCCGAGGCGTTCATCCTGGTGATCGCGATGCTGATCGCCATGGCGCGGGTGAGCCGGTCCCCGTGGCTGACCCCGGTCCGGCTGGTCGCGGTCGTCTACACCGACGTGATCCGCGGCATCCCGACGATCCTGCTGGTGCTGCTGCTCGGGTTCGGCATGCCGAGCCTGGGGCTGCAGGGTCTGCCGATCAGCGCGTTCTTCTGGGCCACCGTCGCGCTGATCGTGTCCTACAGCGCCTACGTCGCCGAGGTCTTCCGCGCCGGCATGGAGTCGGTCCACCCGTCGCAGTGGGCGAGCGCGATCGCGCTGGGACTGTCACGCGGCCAGACCCTGCGACACGTCGTCGTCCCGCAGGCGGTGCGCCGCGTCGTACCGCCGCTGCTCAACGACTTCGTCTCGCTGCAGAAGGACACCGCGCTCGCGTCGGTCGTGGGCGTCTTCGAGGCCGTCTTCGTCGCCCGCGACTACGGCAACTACAACTTCAACTACACGCCGTACGTCGTCGTGTCGTGCTTCTTCATCGCGATGACGATCCCGCTGGCCCGGCTCACCGACTGGCTGGCGGCCCGCGCGCGGCGGCGCGAGTTCGCGGGGGCGCTGTGAGCCTGCTGTCGCTGTCCGGGGTGCGGAAGGCCTACGGGGACAAGGTGGTCCTCGACGACGTCTCGCTGACGATCGACCACCACGACGTCGTCTGCCTGATCGGCTCGTCCGGGTCCGGCAAGTCCACGCTGCTGCGCTGCATCGACCTGCTGGAGGACATCGACGACGGCGTCATCTCCTTCGAGGGCGAGGAGATCTCCGACCCGCGGGTCGACGCACGTCGGGTGCGGTCGCGGATCGGGATGGTCTTCCAGGCGTACAACCTGTTCCCGCACCTCACGGTGCTCGAGAACTGCACGCTCGCCCCCCGCAAGGTCCACGGCGTCTCGCGCGCCGAGGCCGCCGAGCGGGCCATGTCGCTGCTCTCGCGGTTCGGCCTCGCCGACCAGGCGGCCAAGCACCCCGACCGGCTCTCCGGTGGCCAGCAGCAGCGCGCCGCGCTGGTCCGCGCCCTCTGCAACGAGCCGACGCTGCTGCTGCTGGACGAGATCACCGCGGCCCTCGACCCCGAGCTGGTCGGCGAGGTGCTCGAGATCGTCCGCGCCGAGGCCGCCGCCGGCACCACGATGATCCTCGCCACCCACGAGATGGACTTCGCCCGCGACGTCGCGACCCACGTCTGCTTCCTGGACCAGGGCCGGATCCTCGAGCAGGGCCCGCCGTCCGAGATCTTCACCTCGCCCCGCGAGGAGCGGACCCGGCAGTTCCTGCGCCGGGTGCTGTGATCGCGGAGTCTGTGACGTACCTGGTACGTCACAGACTCCGCAGTCAGAAGACACACGACGGTCCGCACTTCCGGCCGCGCCCGGTCCACCCGGCCCGGACGAGCAGGGCGGACACCCGAGACGCCGTGTAGCACGGGCGCTCGAAGACCTGGCCCCACCCGAGGCGGATCGTGGACCGCCCGTCGACCGCGGCGTCGAGATCGCGGTCCAGGTCCCGGTCCCGCTGGCCGGCGGAGTCGTGGAAGAGCCGGCCGTCCAGCTCGACGACCTGGGGCAGCGGGTCGTAGTCGACGTCGCGCAACGCCCCACCGGACCTGGCCCGCCCGGCGACCTGGCGCCGCCCCCGCGGGAGGCCGTGCGGCTGCTCCACCCGGTGGAGGTAGCCGTGCTCGAGGGTCGAGCAGGTCCCGTCGGCGATGTCGGTGAGCACGCCCTGCAGCCACGTCCGTCGACGCACCCGGGGGCGCGCCTCCATGGTCAGGAGGATCCGGCGTGCGGTGGTGCGGCGCGACTGGCACACGTCGGCGAGCAGTCCGATCGCGGCGAGCTCCGTCGGTTGCCGGAGCGCCTCGTCGATCGCCGCCTCCTCGAGGCGCAGACGTGGTGGCGAGGCGTTCGGCTGGATCCGGTCGGTCAGGCCGCGGACCCGGCACACCCGGTATCCCGGGACCTCGTCACGGCGCCGCGACTCGTCGATCGCGATCCAGATGGCGTGCTCCCGGCAGCGCCAGCCGGCGATGGCGCCGCGCAGGGCCGAGTCTCCGGCGAGGACGGCCGGGGCGTAGTAGAGCGTGCCCACCCACGCGCGTTGCAGCCAGGTGAGCGGGCCGGTGTGGTCGACGAAGACTCCCGGCAGCACCCGCACCAGCTCACGTCGTCGGAGCAGCCGCTCGATGTCGTGCGGGTCGAGGCCGCACTGCTCGAGCTGGCGCCGGGACGCCGTTCCCGCCTGGGCACGCAGCAGCTTCTCCACGCGGGCAGTCCACCCCGACCGACCCCGTTCCGCGACCGGCCGTCCACAGGAACGCTGACAGCGCCTCTGTCATGATCACCGCATGCGCATCGAACTCGGCCAGGGGACGGGACCGCTCCGGGGCGTGAAGGTCGTGGAGATCGCCGGGATCGGGCCGGGGCCGCACGCGTGCATGATCCTGGCCGACCTCGGGGCGGACGTGATCCGGATCGAGCGGCCGGGCGGGCAGGCGCTGGCGGGCGGCGGGCCGCACATGCTGCTCAACCGCGGCCGGCCCAGCGTCGCGCTGGACTTGAAGAACCCACGGGCGGTCGAGACCGTGCTCGAGCTGGTCGAGGACGCCGACGTCCTCGTCGAGGGCATGCGGCCGGGCGTTGCCGAGCGGCTGGGCTTCGGGCCCGAGCAGTGCCGCGAGCGCAACGAGCGCCTGGTCTACGGCCGGATGACCGGGTGGGGCCAGGACGGGCCGTTCGCGCAGGCCGCCGGACACGACATGAACTACATCGCGATCACCGGTGCGCTGTTCGGGCTCGGCCAGGACAAGAGCCGGCCGCACTTCCCGGGCAACCTGGTGGGCGACTTCGGCGGCGGCTCGACGTACCTCGTGATCGGCATCCTCGCCGCGCTGCTCGAGGCCCGGGTCAGCGGGCAGGGCCAGGTCGTGGACGCCGCGATCGTCGACGGCACCGCCCACCTCAACACGATGACGGCGGCGTTCCTCGCCTCCGGCGGCTACCGCGAGGAGCGGGCCGCCAACCTGCTGGACGGCGGGGTCCCGTACTACGACCTCTACGAGACCGCCGACGGCCGGCACATGTCCGTCGGCGCGCTGGAGCCGCAGTTCTACGCCGAGTTCGTCCGGCTGCTGGGCATCGAGGACACCGCCCCGGACCGGTACGACGCGACCCAGGCCGACGCCCTGCGCAAGCTCATCGCGGAGACCTTCCGGCAGCGGACGCAGGCCGAGTGGGTCGAGGTCTTCGAGGGCACCGACGCCTGCGTGGCCGGGATCCTCCCGCTCACCGAGGCCGCCGAGCACCCGCACATCAAGGCGCGCGGCACGCTCGTCCACCACGACGGCTACCTCCAGCCCGCTCCCGCCCCGCGGTTCTCGCGCACCGAGGCCACGATCGGGCGGCTGGCCGAGTCCGCGGGCGACAGCACCCGCGAGGCGCTCGCAGCCTGGGGGATCGACGACGTCGACGACCTGATCGAGAGCGGCGCGGCCGTACAAGCATGAAGCCGTTCCTCTTCCTGGGCACCCGCGCGGAGGACGCCGCCGCGGACAGCGAGTACGCCGCGGTCCTCGCCTGCTCCGGGCTCGACGAGCGCGACGTACGCCGGCACCGGCTCGAGGCCGCCGCGCTCGGCCCGGTCGACCTCGCCGACTGGTCCGGGATCATCCTCGGCGGCGGCCCGTTCAACTCCAGCGACCCGGAGGAGGTCAAGAGCGCCGCCCAGAAGCGCGCCGAGGCCGAGCTGCGCGGGCTGGCCGAGCTCGTGCTCGCCGAGGACTTCCCGTTCCTCGGCGCCTGCTACGGCATCGGCGTGCTCGGCGGGCTGCGCGGCGGCCTGGTCGACCGGACCTACGGCGAGCCGATCCAGGCGACCCGCATCACGCTGACCGAGGCCGGCGTGGTCGACCCGCTGCTCGGCGCGCTGCCCCGGGAGTTCGACGCGTTCCTCGGCCACAAGGAGGCGGTGACCCGGCTGCCCGCGGGCGCCGAGCGGCTGGCCGGCAGCGCCACCTGCCCGGTCCAGGCGTTCCGGATGGGCCGCAACGTCTACGCCACGCAGTTCCACCCCGAGCTCGACGTCGAGGGCATCTGCCTGCGCATCGACATCTACCGCCACCACGGCTACTTCGACCCGCCCGAGGAGGCCGAGCGGATCCAGGCGATGGCGCGCCGCAGCCACGTGGAGCATCCGCCGCGGCTGCTGTCACGGTTCGTCGAGCTCTATGCTTGTTGACAGATATTCAGTAAGGTGTCCCGCATGACCGAGCACGTCGACGTCCTGATCATCGGCGCCGGGCTGTCCGGCATCGGCGCCGCCTGCCGGCTGCGCACCGAGCACCCCGAGAGGTCGGTGGCGGTCCTGGAGGCGCGCGAGGCCAGCGGCGGGACCTGGGACCTGTTCCGCTACCCCGGCATCCGCTCCGACTCCGACATGTTCACGTTCGGGTTCAAGTGGCGGCACTGGGAGGGCGACGTCGCGCTCGCCGACGGCCCCTCGATCCTCGAGTACCTCCGCACCGTGGCCCGCGAGTACGGCGTGGACCGGCTGATCCGCTACCGGCACCGGGTGGTCGGCGCGCGCTGGGACTCGAGCACGAACCTGTGGACCGTCGACGCCGAGGTCGACGGCGAGCACCGGGAGATCACCACGAGCTTCCTGTGGACGTGCGGCGGCTACTACGACTACGACCGCGGCTTCACGCCCGAGTTCCCCGGCCAGGAGGACTTCCGCGGCACGATCGTGCACCCGCAGCACTGGCCCGAGGACCTCGACTACACCGGCAAGAAGGTCGTGGTCATCGGCTCCGGCGCGACCGCGGTGACGCTGGTGCCCGCGATGGCGAACGCCGGCGCCGGCCACGTCACGATGCTGCAGCGCTCGCCGACGTACGTCCTCTCGCTGCCCGGCCGTGACCCGGTCGCGACCCGCCTGGGCTGGCTGCCGTCGAAGCTGCGCTACCGGGTCGTGCGGTCGAAGGCGATCCTCCAGGCCACGCTGTTCTTCCAGCTGTCGCGGCGCCGCCCGGAGCTGGTCAAGGGCTTCATCCGCAAGGAGGCCATGAAGGCGCTGCCGCCGGACATCGACGTCGACGAGCACTTCAAGCCCGCGTACAACCCGTGGGACCAGCGGGTCTGCTTCGTGCCGGACGGCGACCTCTTCAAGGCGCTGCGCAGCGGGTCCGCGTCGGTGGTCACCGACCACATCGAGCGGTTCACCGAGAAGGGCATCCTGCTGCGCTCCGGTGAGGAGCTCGAGGCGGACGTGATCGTGACCGCGACCGGCCTGACGCTGAAGGCGATGGGCGGCATGGACCTCACCGTCGACGGCGCCGAGGTCAAGATGCAGGACACCATGACCTACAAGGCGCTGATGCTCAGCGACGTGCCGAACTTCGTGTTCACGATCGGCTACACGAACGCGTCCTGGACTCTCAAGGCCGACCTGGTCGCGGACTTCGTGTGCCGGCTGCTGAGCTACATGGACGAGCACGGCGTACGCCGGGTGGTCGCGCCGCGCGACCCCTCGGTCGGCGAGGAGCGGCTGATCGACTTCAGCTCGGGCTACATCCTCCGGGCGCTCGACGAGCTGCCCCGGCAGGGCGACCGGGAACCCTGGAAGCTGCGGCAGAACTACCTCAAGGACGTGCGGTCGATCAACCACGACCGGCTCGACGACGGGGTGCTGACGTTCCGCTGAATCGTTGAATCGGGCACCACTCCCGTACACTCTTTCTCGTAGCCCGTTCCGTCTTGCCTCGGGCCCTGCGCGAGCGTCACGCTCCTGCGCCAGCTCCATCCCATGCTGGCGAGACACCCCCAGCAGTGAGTGAATCCTCTTTGTCTTCCGTAGCTTCGGCTGCGGGCTTCGCCGACCTCGGCGTGCCCGCTGACCTCGCCGCCGTCCTCGCGACCCGCGGCATCACCATTCCCACTCCCATCCAGGCCGCGACGCTTCCCGACTCCCTCGCGGGTCGCGACGTCCTCGGCCGGGGCCGCACCGGCTCCGGCAAGACCTACGCCTTCCTCGTGCCGCTCGTCGCGCGCCTCGCGGCGTCCGGTGGTCGGGCCCGCCCTGGCCGGCCGCGCGCCCTCGTGCTCGCGCCGACCCGTGAGCTGGTCGGCCAGATCCAGGAGTCGCTCGAGCCGCTGGCGAAGGCCGCCGGCCTGACGACCCAGACCGTGTTCGGCGGCGTCGGCCAGAACCCGCAGGTCCAGGGCCTGCGCCGCGGCGCCGACATCGTGCTCGCCTGCCCCGGCCGGCTCGAGGACCTGATCGGCCAGGGCCACTGCGACCTCGGCGCCGTCGAGGTGACGGTGCTCGACGAGGCCGACCACATGGCCGACCTCGGCTTCCTGCCCGGCGTGCGCCGGCTGCTCGACCGCACCCCGCGGGAGAGCCAGCGGCTGCTGTTCTCGGCGACGCTGGACAAGGCGATCGACGTGCTCGTCAAGCGCTTCCTGCGCAACCCGGTCACCCACGAGGCCGACTCGGCGCAGTCTCCGGTCGCGACCATGGACCACCACGTCCTGCACGTGGCCCGCGAGCACCGCGTCTCGGTGCTGACCGACCTGACCAGCGCCCCCGGCCGCACGGTCGTCTTCACGCGCACCAAGCACGGCGCCAAGGCGCTGACCCGGCAGCTCAACCGGAACGGCGTCCCGACCGTCGAGCTGCACGGCAACCTCAGCCAGGGCGCGCGGACCCGCAACATGGACGCCTTCCACTCCGGCAAGGCCTCCACGCTGGTCGCCACCGACATCGCCGCGCGCGGCATCCACGTGGACGACGTCGCGCTGGTCGTGCACGCCGACCCGCCGGTCGAGCACAAGGCCTACCTGCACCGCTCGGGCCGGACGGCGCGCGCGGGTGCCAAGGGCACCGTGATCACGCTGATGACCGACGAGCAGGTGCGCGACGTCCGCGACCTCACCCGCGCGGCCGGCATCAAGCCGACCATCACCCGGATCTCCGGCTCCAGCCACCCGCTGCTGGCCGAGCTCGCCCCCGGCGAGCGCGTCACGGTCCCGGGCGGCCTCGTGGTCGAGGCCCCGGCGACCCCGGCCCGCCAGGGCGGCGGACGCAGCCAGGGCGGTAGCGGGCGCAACCGGTCGCGCGGCCGGCGTGGCGGCCAGCCCGCGACCCAGCAGCAGGGTTCCCAGCAGGGTTCGGGCCAGTCGGCGGCCAAGCCCGCCGGTGGTGGCGGCCGCTCGCGCCGGCGGCCCGCCGCGGCGTCCGGCGGGCAGTCCCGCCACAGCGCCTCGTCGTTCAGCTCGGGCCGGCGCTGAGGTTTCGGCCCCGCTCGCAGCGGTCACTAGGCGAGCATGGGACTCAAGGACAAGGCAGAGAACAAGGCCGAAGAGCTCAAGGGGCACGGCAAGGAGTCGGTCGGCGAGGCCACCGGCGACCGTGACCTCCAGGCCGAGGGCAAGGGCGACCAGGCGTCCGGCAAGCTCAAGAACGCCGGGGAGCACGTCAAGGACGCCGCCAAGGACGTCAAGGACGGGCTGACCTCCTAGCCCGGTCGCCCCGGAGCTCGCGGCCCGGACGGCGCGAGGAAGGGGTGGAGCTGCGGTGCTGAGCTGGGTGCGGCGAGCGCTCTGGGACGTCGTCCCGCGCGACCACCGCGACAGCCCCGCCGCGCTCCGCCGCCGCCAGCTGGTCACCGCGACGTTCGTCGTGGTGGGCGGCGTGGTGCTCGGCTTCTCCCTGCGCATCGAGCCGGGCAGCGCCTGGTTCTACCCCGCCACGCTGGCGCTCGCCGGCGTCTGGGTGGCGGGCGCGTTCGCCTCCGGTCCGCTCCACCTGGGCCGCGTCGACACCCGCAACGGGCTCCGGCGGCCCGTCGTCCTGCCGGTGGTGGTGGGACTCGGGCTCGGCGCGGTCTTCGTCGTCGGCGCCCTGGTCGTCCGGCAGGTCGACTTCCTGCACGACCAGGTCCGCGACGTGGTCGACCACGCCGACCGCGGGTCCCTGCCGCTCGTCGCCCTCGTCACGCTCGTCAACGGCGTCGCCGAGGAGCTGTTCTTCCGGGGCGCCGCCTTCGCCGCTATCCCGCGCCACCCCGTCGCCTGGACCACGCTGGCCTACGCGATCGCGACGCTCGCCACGGGCAACCTGACGCTCGTGCTCGCCGCGGCGCTCCTCGGCGTGGTCGTCGGCCTGGAGCGCCGCGCCACCGGCGGCGTCCTCGCGCCGATGCTGACCCACTGCACCTGGTCGATGGTGATGCTGTTCGCGCTCCCGGCGCTGTTCTAGCCGCCGGCGTCCTCGGCGATCGCGCGCCGCACCGCCTCGGCGTACGTGAGCGGCTCGCCCGGCACGAGGTCCCGGATCGCGTGGTCGGTCACGATCACCTCGGTGCCCATCGACTCGATCAGGTTGCGGCCCGTCGTCGCGTCCACGTTGGTGACGAACGAGATCCAGTACGACGACAGCCGCGGCGTCAGCACGGGGACGGTCACGATCGGCACCCGGTGCCCGTCGATGACCTCGGCGGCCTGCTGGAGCATGTCCACGTAGCTGAGCTGGTCCGGGCCGCCGATCTCGAACGCGCGGCCGTACGCCTCCTCGCGGCCGATCACGCCGGCCAGGTAGCGGACCACGTCGTCCAGGGCGATCGGCTGGGTCCGGGTCGAGGCCCACTTCGGCACCACCATCCCGGGCAGGTTCTTGATCAGCTGTCGCGTCATCTCCCACGAGATGCCACCGGCGCCGACCACGATCGCCGCCCGCAGCGTCGTGACGGGCACGCCCGCCTCGCCGAGCAGCCGCTCGACCTCCCGCCGGGACCGCAGGTGCGGGGAGAGGTCGGCGTCGTCCTTGCCGAGCCCTCCGAGGTAGACGATCTGGCGCACCCCGCTCGCGGCCGCGGCGAGCCCGAACGCCTTCGCCGCCTCGGCGTCGCGCTCCTCGAACGCGTCGTCGTCCAGGGAGTGCACGAGGTAGACCGCGACGTCCACACCCTCCAGCGGCGCGGCCAGGGAGCCGGGGTCGGAGACGTCGCCCGCGACCGGCTCGCCCGGCCCGTCGTACGTCTCGGGGTGGCGGGTCATCGCGCGCACGGTGTGCCCGCGGTCGACGAGGTCGGGGACCAGGTGGCGGCCGATGAACCCGGTGGCGCCGGTGACGAGGACGGTCTTCACGGGGTCCGTCGTACCCACCGCGTCCCTTCGGTACCGCGCTACCGGGCGCGGCGGGCGATGTTCTCGCGGCGGGTCTCGTCCATGGCGGCCTCGTACGCCGAGACCAGGCTCGCCACCGACAGCGGCTTGAGGCGCTCCACCACCTCGCGCAGCCGGTCCGGCGACGCCCCCGCCTCCTTGTAGACCGGCCAGACCATGGTGCGGAACAGCTCGTTCAGCTCCTTGGCGATCTGGCGGCCGTGCTCGGCGTACACGTCGGCCGCCGCGAGCGCGGCCTCGGTCGGGAAGCCGAGGTCGAGCAGGCCGAGGCCGACGGACAGCTGGGAGACGGCGACCTCGTACCGGCCGCGCTTGGTGCGGAACACGATGCCGAGGGCGGCCAAGGTGGTCAGGTCGTCGTCGCTGAGCGTGCGGCCGGTGCGCTTCTCGAGCTCGGCCCGCGACATCTCGACGGGGAGGTCGGCCTGCCAGGGCGCGAGCATCGTGCGGTGCAGCGCGATGTCCTCGGGGGTGGCGTCGGCCGGGATGCGCGCGACGTACTTCTCGATCGCAGACAGCGTGAAGCCGTGGGCCTGGAGCTCCTGGACCAGCTCGAGCCGGGCGACGTGGTCGGCGCTGTAGTAGCCCGAGCGGCCGCGGCGGATCGGCGGCGGGACCAGGCCCTTGGTCGTGTAGAACCGGATGTTCCGCACGCTCATGCCGACCCGCGTCGTCAGCTCCTCGAGCGTCAGCAGCCCGTCCATCCCACTCCTCGTGACCCGCACCACACCGATCGTCCTGTTGACGATGACAGTAATAGTGTCACAATCGCTGACATGGCAGAGGCATTCGTGTACGACCACATTCGCACGCCGCGCGGCAAGGGCAAGAAGGTCGGCTCGCTCCACGAGGTGAAGCCCGTCGATCTGATGGTCGGGCTCCTCGACGAGATCAGGGTGCGCAACCCCACGCTCGACCCGGAGCGCGTCGACGACGTCGTGCTCGGTGTCGTCTCGCCGATCGGCGAGCAGGGTGGCGACATCGCCAAGACCGCGGCCCTCAAGGCCGGGTACCCCGAGACCGTCGCCGGCGTGCAGCTGAACCGCTTCTGCGCCTCGGGCCTCGAGGCGGTCAACCAGGCCGCATCCCGCGTCCGCGGCGGCTTCGAGGACCTGATCCTCGCCGGCGGCGTGGAGTCGATGAGCCGGGTGCCGATGGGCTCGGACGGCGGCGCGTGGGCGTCCGACCCGGCCACCGCGCTGAAGACCGGCTTCGTGCCGCAGGGCATCGGCGCCGACCTGATCGCGACCATCGAGGGCTGGACCCGCGCGGACGTCGACGCGTACGCCGCGGAGTCCCACCACCGGGCCGCCAAGGCCTGGGCCAACGGCTACTTCGCCAACGCCATCGTGCCGGTCACGGACATCAACGGCCTCACGGTCCTGGACCACGACGAGACCATCCGGCCCGACACCTCGCCCGAGGGCCTCGCCGGCCTCAAGCCGAGCTTCGAGCAGATCGGGCGCGACGCCGGGTTCGACGACGTGGCGCTCGAGAAGTACCACTGGGTCGAGAAGATCGACCACGTGCACCACGCCGGCAACTCGTCCGGCATCGTCGACGGCGCCGCGCTGATGGCGATCGGCACCGAGGAGGTCGGCGCGCAGCTCGGCCTCACCCCGCGGGCCCGCGTGCTCGCGACCGCCGTGTCCGGCGCCGACCCCACGATCATGCTCACCGGCCCCGCGCCGGCCGCGCGCAAGGCGCTGGCCAGGGCCGGCCTCGAGGTCGGGGACATCGACCTCTTCGAGATCAACGAGGCGTTCGCCGCGGTCGCGATGCGGTTCATGCGCGACCTGGGCATCAGCCACGACATCACCAACGTCAACGGCGGCGCGATCGCCATGGGCCACCCGCTCGGCGCCACCGGCGCGATGATCCTCGGCACGCTCATCGACGAGCTCCAGCGCCGGGACCTGCGCCGCGGCCTCGCCACGCTCTGCGTCGGCGGCGGCATGGGTATCGCGACGATCGTCGAGGTGGTCTGAGCGGCGAAGCCGCCAGACCACCGTCGACGAGTCGACGCGATACGACGGTGGTCGAGCGAGCGACGCGACTGAGCTTGCGAAGTCGCGAGGAGCGTGTCGAGACCCGGTGAGCCGACAGACCACCGACACCACAGACATCCGAATGGCTGAAGAGGACCTCCGAAGATGAGCACCAGCACCGACCAGAGCACCGCTGTCCACTACGACAAGGACGCCGACGGCATCGTCACCCTGACGCTCGACGACCCGACCGCGAGCGCGAACACCATGAACGAGCTCTACCAGGAGTCGATGGCCGCCGCCGTGCAGCGGCTGTACGACGAGGTGGACAGCGTCACCGGCGTGGTGATCGCGAGCGCGAAGAAGACCTTCTTCGCCGGCGGGAACCTCAAGAACATGATGCAGGCGACCAAGGCCGACGCCGCCGCGGTGTTCGCCCTGGGCGAGGCGGTCAAGGCCGGCCTGCGCAAGCTCGAGCTCTACCCGAGGCCGGTGGTGGCCGCGATCAACGGCGCCGCGCTCGGTGGCGGCTTCGAGATCTGCCTGGCGTGCAACCACCGGATCGCCGTCGACGACGACAGCGTCAAGATCGGGCTGCCGGAGTCGACCCTCGGCCTGCTGCCGGGCGGGGGCGGCGTGACCCGCGTCGTCCGCCTGCTCGGCCTGCAGTCCGGCCTGATGGACGTGCTGCTCCCGGGCACCCAGTTCAAGCCGGCGCTCGCTGCGGAGAAGGGCCTCGTCGACGAGCTGGTCGCCACGCGCGAGGAGCTGGTCCCGGCCGCGAAGGCCTGGATCAAGGCCAACCCGGACGAGAGCCAGAACCCCTGGGACCGGCCGGGCTACAAGATGCCCGGCGGCTCCCCGACGTCCCCGGCGCTGGCCGGCTTCCTGCCGGCGTTCCCGGCGCTGCTGCGCAAGCAGACCAAGGGCGCGGTCTACCAGGCGCCGCGGGCGATCCTGTCCGCGGCGGTCGAGGGCGCGGCGCTGGACTTCGACACCGCCTCGCGGATCGAGTCGCGCTACCTGACGAACCTGATCGTCAACCAGTCGTCGAAGAACATGATCCAGGCGTTCTTCTTCGACCTCCAGGCCATCAACGCCGGCAAGCTCCGCCCCCAGGGCATCGAGCCCTTCAAGGCGACGAAGGTCGGCGTCCTCGGCGCCGGCATGATGGGCGCCGGCATCGCCTACTCGTGCGCCCGCGCCGGCATGCAGGTCGTGCTCAAGGACGTCGAGCTGGCGAACGCCGAGAAGGGCAAGGCGTACTCGGAGAAGCTCAACGCCAAGGCGGTCTCGCGCGGCAAGCTGACCGAGGAGAAGTCCCAGGAGCTGCTCGACCGCATCACGCCGACCGCGGACCCGTCCGACCTGGCCGGCTGCGACCTGGTGATCGAGGCGGTGTTCGAGGACCCGTCGCTGAAGCAGCAGGTGTTCGCCGAGATCGCGCCGTACGTCGACGCCGACGCGCTGCTGTGCTCCAACACCTCGACGCTGCCGATCACCGAGCTCGCCACCGGCGTCGACCGGCCGGCGGACTTCATCGGCCTGCACTTCTTCTCCCCCGTGGACAAGATGCCGCTGGTCGAGATCATCAAGGGCGAGGAGACCTCGGACGTCGCGCTGGCCAAGGCGTACGACGTCGTCCAGCAGATCCGCAAGACCCCGATCGTCGTCAACGACAGCCGCGGCTTCTACACCTCGCGGGTGATCGGCACCCAGGTGATGGAGGGCCTGGCGATGCTCGCCGAGGGCTGCCACCCGGTGTCGATCGAGCGGGCCGCGACCCAGGCCGGCTACCCGGTGGGCCCGCTGCAGCTGACCGACGAGCTCAACATGGAGCTGATGGCCAAGATCCAGAAGGCCAACCGGGAGGCCGCCGAGCGCGAGGGCCGCACGTGGGAGCCGTCGGCCGGCGAGCAGGTCGTCGAGACGATGATCGGGCTCGGCCGCCCGTCGCGGCTCAAGGGCGCCGGCTTCTACGAGTACGACGAGAACGGCCAGCGCGCCGGACTGTGGAAGGGCCTGGCCGAGACGTTCCCCCTCGCCGAGGAGCGGCTGCCGATCGAGGACATGCGTGAGCGGATGCTGTTCATCGAGGCGCTCGAGACCGCGAAGTGCTTCGAGGAGGGCGTCATCGAGTCCGCCGCCGCCGCGAACATCGGCTCGATCATGGGCATCGGCTTCCCGGCCATGACCGGTGGTGCCGCGCAGTACATGCAGGGCTACGAGAACGTCGCCGGCCAGGTCGGCCTCGGCGCGTTCGTCAAGCGCGCCGACGAGCTCGCGGAGCGGTACGGCGACCGGTTCCGCCCGTCGGCGTACCTGCGCGACCTGGCCGCCTCGGGCGGCTCGTTCCCGGCCTGATCGACGCCGTGCGCGGGTTTCACCGGTCAGCCGGTGAAACCCGCGCGACACGCCGTCCCCGCCCGGCGTGTCGGTCGGGTTTCCCCGGTCAACCGGTGAAACCTGTGACGGGTGGGACCTACGGCGCGCCGAACCACGGCTCCCGCAGGTCGTGGAACGTGGCGCCGGCCAGCGCCCAGTCGAGCTCGGCCCGGACGTCGGGCGGCAGCTCGGCGGACTCGCCCGACCGGGCGCTCGCCTCGTCGGTGAACGCCACGGTCTCGGTGAACGACCCGTCGGGCTCCAACGCCAGCGTCGCGCCGATGATCTCGGGCCGCAGCCGGCGCAGCTCGGCCGGATCCGACGCGATCACGCGGCGCAGCCGCTCGGGGTCGTCGACCCGGCCCTGGATGACCTGGACGAAGCCGGCCTCGTCCGAGCCGCCGTCGAAGAGCAGCGTGACGTCGTCGGAGTCGTGGAACTCCACCGGCCCGTCGAAGGCCGCCATCAGCTGCTCGGCCCAGGCGCCCTGCTCGGGGCGGCGGGAGTTCGCCTCCGCGGCGGCCCGGTCCTCGAAGCGCACCACGGCGACGAAGTAGTCGTCGTCGGTGAACCCGTAGGTCCCGCCGAGCCAGCCGTCCGCCCCGGGCCCGAGCTCGACCGGCCACCGGTCCAGGACCGCCTTGAGCTCGTCCGGACGGGTGCACGTGCCCTGGAACACCTGGATGAACATCCTCCGACCGTAGGCCCGCGGCCCGGGACCGGGAATGGCCCGGACGGGCCTTCCGTCTAGGGTCCGACCCATGGGTGTGGTGATCCTGGTCCGCCACGGGCAGGCGTCGTTCGGGGCCGACGACTACGACGTGCTGTCCGAGACCGGCTGGGAGCAGGGCCGCCTGCTGGGCGACTGGCTGCGGACGAAGGCCGACAAGCCGACCGCGCTGGTGCGCGGCTCGATGCGCCGGCACCGGGAGACGGCCGAGGCGGCCGGGTGGACCGACGCCGTGGTCGACCCCGGGTGGGACGAGTTCGACCACCTCGGCGTCGTGGCACGCTACCCCGACCCCCCGGAGGGCGAGCTCGGCAACCGCGAGTTCCAGCGCGTCTTCGAGCTCGCCACCGCCCGCTGGACCGCCGGCGAGCACGACGCGGAGTACGACGAGCCGTGGCCGGCGTTCCGCGCCCGGGTGACCGCGTCGCTGCGGGACGTCTGTGCTCAGGCCGGCCCCGGCGGGACCGCGGTCGTGGTCACCTCCGGAGGCCCGATCGCGGCCGCCTGCGCGGCGCTGCTCGACCCGGACGCGGACGACGCGACGTTCGGCCGGCTGTGGAGCCGCTTCAACACCACGATCGTGAACTCGTCGTTCACCCGGGTCGTCGTCGGCTCCACCGGCGCCCGCATGCTCACGTTCAACGAGCACCCGCACCTGGAGGGCGAGCACCTGACCTATCGCTGACCGGGCCCGCCGCTCGCCCGGGGCCGGTCACATGAAGGAGCCGGGCGTGTTCGGGTCCGTCGTCTTGCGTGCGTCCCTCACCCGCAGCTCGTACAGCGCCTGCCGGTCGACGCCGCGGCCGCGGCGTGCGCTCCACCAGTACCCGAGCCCCAGCAGCACCACCACGAGGGCGACGACCATCCAGACCATGCCGCCATCATCGGCGCGGCCGGCGTGCCTGTCCAGCACCGCCCGGGGCCCCTCAGGCCGGATCTCCCCCGAAGGAAGATCTTCGGCGCTTACCTCTTGACGTAGGTGCACCTTCTGACCTTGGGTGGACGACGCTGCGCGTCGGCCGTGATCTGCGTCACTGACCGCAACATCTCTCGTCAGCACTCACTCGGATGGAGCACCACCGTGACATCACGTTCCTCAGGCTCGGTGACGCGCAGGCGCGCCGTCGGCCTGCTCTCGGCGGGGGTGGTCGTCGCCGGCCTCCTCGCCAGCAACCCGGCCGCCACCGCGGCGCCGGGTGGCAACGCCTCCGCGGCCCCCGCGTTGCACTTCAGCAACGGGCGCTACCTCGTCATGCTGAAGGCCCCCGCTGCCGCGACCTACGCCGGCGGCAACCCCCGCTTCAAGGCGACCCGCGCGACGAGCGGTCAGTTCGACGCCCGCGGCTCCCGGGTCGCGGCGTACACCCAGCACCTGCGCTCGACGCACGCCTCGATCGCCAAGCAGTACGGCGCGAAGCCGGTCGCGGACTTCACGGTGGCCAGCAACGGGTTCGTTGCCGACCTGACCAAGGAGCAGGCGATCGGCCTGTCCTCGGACCGCCGGGTCCTGCTCGTCGAGCCGTCGAAGACGCTGAAGCTCGACAACGTCAACACCCCGGAGTTCCTCGGCATGACCGGCAAGAAGGGCGCCTGGCAGATGCACGGCGGCCAGGCGAACGCCGGCTCCGGCATCGTCGTCGGTGACCTCGACTCGGGCATCTGGCCGGAGTCGAAGTCCTTCACGGGCAAGCCGCTCTCGTCGACGCCGAAGACGCAGTGGGACATCTCCAGCAGCGGTGACTCCACCCGCATGGAGAAGGCCGACGGCACGGTCTTCCACGGGGCGTGCCAGCCGGGCGACGGCTGGGACGCCAGCGACTGCAGCACCAAGATCATCAGCGCCCGCTACTACGGCGACAGCTTCCTGCAGTCCGTCCCGGTCGAGGACCTCGCGGACACCGAGCAGGTCTCGGCCCGTGACGGTGGCGGCCACGGCACCCACACCGCCAGCACGGCCGCGGGCAACAAGGTCGCCAAGGCGACCACCGAGGGCCGCAACTTCGGCACGATCAGCGGCATGGCCCCGGCCGCCCGCCTCGCGGTCTACAAGGTCTGCTGGGAAGCCGCCAACCCCGACGACAGCGGCTGCAACAACGCCGACATCGTCCAGGCGATCGACCAGGCCGTGATCGACGGCGTCGACGTCATCAACTTCTCCGTCGGTGGCGACGCCAGCCCCACGCTCGACGCCTCCGAGCTCGCCTTCGAGGGTGCGGCCGAGGCCGGAATCTTCGTCTCGACGTCGGCCGGCAACTCCGGCCCGGGCGCCTCGACGCTCGACCACCCGAGCCCGTGGGAGACCACGGTGGCGGCGACGACGTACACCAACTTCGTGAACACCCTCGTGCTGGGCAACGGCAAGAAGATCGTCGGTGCGTCGATCTCGACCACCCCGGTCCCGAGCAGCCCGCTCGTCGACGCCGCTGACAGCGGCGTCGTGGGCGCCGACCCGGACGCGCTGGTGCGTTGCGGTCCGGACACCCTCGACCCGGCTGCGGTCGGCGGCAAGATCGTCGTCTGCCTGCGGGGCGTGTACGACCGGGTCGCCAAGAGCGCCGAGGTCGCCCGAGCGGGCGGCATCGCGATGGTCCTGGTCAACCCGTCGCCGAACAGCCTCGACGCCGACTTCCACTCGGTGCCGACCATCCACATCTCCGACACCGACGGGCCGAAGGTCTACAACTACCTGGCCTCGGCCGGCGACTCGGCGACCGCGTCGTTCAAGCTCGGCAACCTGACCCACCACGACGCTCCGCTGCCGCAGGTGGCCGGCTTCTCCTCGCGCGGACCCATCCTGGTCGGCGACGGCGACATGCTCAAGCCGGACATCGCAGCGCCGGGTGTCAGCGTCCTCGCGGCGGTGGCCCCGCCGTCGAACCACGACCGCGACTACGACCTCTACTCCGGTACGTCGATGGCCGCGCCGCACATCACCGGCCTCGGTGCGTTCCTCCTGGGCCAGCACCCGCAGTGGACCCCGATGCAGATCAAGTCCGCGATGATGACGACGGCATCCGCGACGAAGACCGAGGACGGCAAGGCGTCCACCGACGCGCTCGCCCAGGGCGCCGGCATCGTCACGCCGAAGAGGTTCTTCGACCCGGGCCTGTTCGTCGAGTCGGGTCCCGTCCAGTGGCGCGGCTTCCTCACCCAGCAGGGCCTCGACACCGGCTACCCGGCCGTGGACCCGAAGGACGTCAACCTGCCCTCGATGGCCGACGGCTCGGTGACCGGCGAGACGTCCTTCCCGCGCACGTTCCGTGCGTCGCAGAAGGGCACCTGGAAGATCGAGTCGCACGTCCCCGGGTTCAAGCTCACGACCAACAAGGGCTCGGTGCACGCCACCCGCGTGGGCGACCTCGAGGACATCCGGTTCACCTTCACCCGCACCACTGCGCCGCTGGGCCAGTACGTGTCGGGGTCGGTGATCCTGCGCGGTCCGACGACCGTCAAGCTGCCGGTGGCGCTCCAGCCGCTGTCGGTCGACGCACCGGCCTCGGTGTCGGGAGACACGACGTCCGGATCGGTCGACGTCCCGCTCACCGCGGGCTTCACCGGTGACCTGGCCATCACGCCGCACGGCATGGCCAAGTCGGACACGCAGCAGGACTCCGTCGCGCCGAACGACTACGACCTCGAGTGCGTGACGGTCGCCGACAACAGCTCGCTGGCGAAGTTCCAGGTCGACGCGGCGGACAACACCGCCGACCTCGACATGTTCGTCTACGCCAGCGACTCCTGCGACCCGAACGACATCTTTGCGCTGGTGGGTCAGTCGGCGACGGCGTCGGGTGACGAGGCGGTGACCCTCACCGACCCCGACCCGGGCACCTACATCGTCGAGATCGACGGCTTCTCGGCCGGCACGGCCGGGTCGCCGATGGAGTACGCCTTCGACTTCTGGGACATCAACCCGGCGGCGACGGCGGGCAACCTGACGGTCACGCCGAACCCGGTGCCGGTGACCCAGAACCAGGCGACGTCGGTGACGGTGTCGTGGTCCGGTCTGGACGCCAACTCGCACTACCTCGGCTACCTGGCCTACCAGGACTCCGACCGGGTGACCCTGGTCGACGTCAAGACGGGTTCCTGACGGTCGAGCACTGAGGGACGGCGCCCGGAGCAGCCAGCTCCGGGCGCCGTTCCGCGCGGACTGCCGGGGTCGCACCCGCGCTGGTCCGGCGCCGTCGTCAGGCGCGGCCGGCGCGCAGGTCCAGCAGCCGGCCGAGCACCCGGTCCGCGTCGGCGCGCAGGCCGTCGTGCTCGAACTCGTTGGTCACCCACGCCCGGACGTTGCCGACCCGCGCCGCGGTGTCGAGCTGGAGGTCCGCGTCGACGTACATGTCGTCGAAGTAGACGGCGGCGAGCACGGGCACCTCGTTCGCGGCGAGCCGGTCGAGGTCGTAGAGCGGCGGCCAGTCGTCGTACGCCGCCAGCAGCTCGGCCGCCCCCCGGAACGGCCGCAGCGCGCGGATCTCGTCGAACATCCAGCGGTAGTACATCTCGCCGGTGAACAGCAGCGGGTCGCGGTGCTCGGCGAACTCCGGGTGCTGCCCCAGCGCCCGGTCGGCGGCCCACGCGGTCGCACTGCCGGGCCGGCCGTAGGTGTACTCCTGCAGGGGGAACAGCGGCCCCTCGACGTACGACGTCAGCGCCTGCACGCCGGCCAGGAAGACGTCGGACAGCTCGTGCCCGTGGAACGCCTCCTCGAACAGCCAGTGCACCCGCTCGTAGCCGTCGCTCATCCCGAACGCGCCGCCGAGCAGCCGCAGCCGCCGGGTCGTCAGCCGGTCGCCGTCGGGCAGGGTCACCACGTGCGCCTCGAGGTGGTTCGCGACCCGGCGCACGAGCGCCGCGTCGCCGGGGTGCCGGGCGTAGTACTCGGCGTTCTTGCGCGCCACCCGCGGGTAGGTGCGCCGGTAGACCTCGTCGGCGGTCGCGGTGAGCCCCGGCAGCCCGCCGGTGACGTAGCAGGCGGCCAGCCCCTCCGGCGCCTGCGACAGGTAGGCCAGCGTGACGAAGCCGCCGTAGCTCTGGCCGAGCGTCTCCCAGGGCCGGCCGCCGGCCACCCGGTCGCGCAGCACCTCGGCGTCGGCGACGATGCTGTCCGCGCGCATCAGCCGGACGTACGCCGCGATCTCGGCGTCGGACATCCCCGCGACCGTCCGGCCGGTCAGCGGCGTGCTGCGGCCGGTCCCGCGCTGGTCGAGGAGCAGCACCCGGTGGGTCCGCGTGGCCACCGCGAGCCAGCCGTCTCCGGCGCCGCCGCCCGGGCGCGGCGACTTGCCGCCCGGCCCGCCCTGGAGGAAGAGCAGCCACGGCAGGTCGTCCTGCTCGCGGCCGGCCGCCGCGACCTCGCGCGCGAAGACCTCGATCGTGCGCCCGCCGGGATCGCGGTGGTCGAGCGGGACCTCGACGGTGTGGTCGGTCAGGACGAAGCCGGGGATGCGGGTGGTCGTCATGACGCGAGTCTGCCTTGCGACCGCGGTGCATACCGGGTATACATACTCGGTATGTCGGTCAAGCAGGCACTTCTGGCCCTCCTCGAGCAGGGCCCGCGCTACGGCTACCAGCTGCGCGCCGAGTTCGAGCAGCGCACCGGGTCCACGTGGCCCCTCAATGTCGGGCAGGTCTACACGACGCTGACCCGCCTCGAGCGGGACGGGCTCGTCGAGGAGGGCGAGCAGGACGGCGAGGGCCACGTGACCTACCGGATCACCGAGGCGGGTCGGGCGGAGGTGGCGACCTGGTTCACCACGCCGGTCGCGCGGACCCAGCCGCCGCGCGACGAGCTCGCGATCAAGCTCGCGCTCGCGGTCACGATGCCCGGCGTCGACGTCGGCACCGTCATCCAGCAGCAGCGCTCGGCGACGATCGCCGCGCTGCAGGACTACACGCGGCTCAAGCGCGACACCGGCACCGGTGGGGGCGGGGCCGACCTGGCGTGGGGGCTGGTGCTCGACTCGCTGGTGTTCGCGGCCGAGGCCGAGGTCCGCTGGCTCGACCACTGCGAGGCCCGGCTGCGGAGGGCCGCGATCGAGCGGGAGAACGCCCCGGCCGCGCCGGCCCGGTCCCAGAAGCCGGAGGTCGCGCGATGAGCTCGGTGCTGCACCTGAACGTCGTCAGCCGGGTCCACGGCGAGGGCGCCACCGAGGTCCGCGCGCTGCGGGACGTGTCGTTCCGCGCGGGCTCCGGCGAGCTGGTCGCCGTGATGGGCCCGTCGGGCTCCGGCAAGTCGACGCTGCTGACCCTGGCCGGCGGCCTCGACGCCCCGACCTCGGGCACCGTCTCGGTCGAGGGCGTCGACCTGGCCACGCTCGGGAACGCCGGCCGGGCGCGGATGCGGCGTACCTCCGTGGGCTACGTGTTCCAGGACTTCAACCTGATCCCGGCCCTCACCGCGGTCGAGAACGTCGCGCTCCCGATGGAGCTGGACGGCGTCCGCTCCCGCACCGCCCGCGCGGCGGCCCGGCAGGCGCTCGACGAGGTGGGGATCGGCGACCTCGCCGACCGGTTCCCCGACCACATGTCGGGCGGCCAGCAGCAGCGGGTCGCCATCGCCCGGGCGGTCGTGGGGGACCGGCGCCTGATCCTCGCGGACGAGCCCACGGGGGCGCTCGACAGCGAGACCGGCGAGGACATCCTGCGGCTGCTCCGGGCCCGGTGCGATGCCGGCGCCGCCGGCGTGCTCGTCACGCACGAGGCCCGGCACGCCGCCTGGGCGGACCGGGTCGTGTTCCTGCGCGACGGCGTCGTGGTGGACGAGACCGGCTCGGACCGGGCCGACGTCCTGCTCGACTCGGGTGCCCGATGAGCCGACTCACCGGGTGGCGTCTGGCGTTGCGGATGGCCCGGCGCGAGGCGCTGCGGGCGAAGGGCCGCTCGGTCCTCGTGCTGGTGATGATCGCGCTGCCCGTGCTCGCGGTGACCGCGGCCGACGTCGTCCTCCAGACCCAGGACGTCAGCAGCGTCGAGGGCCTGGACCGCCGGCTGGGATCCGCGGCCGCCCAGGTCGTCGTCCCGGCCGAGGGCCGGCCGATGATCCAGGCGTTCGACCCCGAGCAGGGCAGCTCGACGCACGGCCGGAAGCAGGATCCGCCCACGGCGGCCGACATCTCCGCCGTCCTCGGTGGGGCGCGCCTGGTCGAGGAGCGGGTCGGGGGCGTCGACGTCCGCACCGACAAGGGCTCCGCCTGGGCGCAGACCACTCAGGTCGACCTGCGCGACCCGATCGCGGCCGGGCTGGCCGAGCTGACCTCGGGCCGCCTGCCGGACCGGCCCGAGGAGGTCGTGGTCAACCAGGCGCTGCTCGACAAGGGGTACGCCGTGGGCGACCGGCTGGAGCTGCGTGGCAGGGACGCGCCGTCGCCGGTGATCGTCGGCGTCGCCGAGTCGCCCGAGGCGCGTGACTACCCCTTCGCCGCGGGACCGGTCGGCAGCCTCGACGTCGCGGGGGGCTACTCGGCGGGCCGGACCTGGATGGCCGGCGGTGGCCCGGTGTCGTGGGAGACCGTGACGAAGCTGAACGCGATGGGCGCCACCGTGCTGTCCCGGGCCGTCATCGAGGACCCGCCGCCGCCGTCCGAGATCCCGGAGGAGATCCGGGCCTGGAGCTCCGGGACCGACGACGCCTTCCTCGCCGCGGTCGCCCTGATCGTGGTGATGGCGCTGCTCGAGGTGGTGCTGCTGGCGGGCCCGGCGTTCGCCGTGAGCGCGCGGCGCCAGTCGCGCAGCCTGGCGCTGATGGCCGCGAGTGGCGGCACCCCGGCGCAGAGCCGCCGGGTCGTGCTCGCCGGAGGCGTCGTCCTCGGCGGCGCCGCGGCGGCGCTCGGCGTCGGGCTCGGCATCGGGGCCGGGTGGCTCCTCGTCCCGCTGGTGCAGCGGATGTCGAGCACCTGGTTCGGCCCGTTCGACGTGCCGTGGCTGCACCTCGCGGGGGTCGCCGCCTTCGGGCTGGCCAGCGCGGTGCTCGCCGCGGTGGTGCCGGCGTGGATCGCCTCGCGGCAGGACGTCGTGGCGGTGCTCGCCGGGCGGCGGGCCGACCGCCCGCCGTCGGTGCGCTCACCGATCCTCGGGCTGGTCCTGCTCGGGGCCGGCGTCGCCGCGGCGGCGTACGGCGCGAGCGCGTCGCAGAACGGCGAGGTCCTCATCGCCGGCGCCGCGATCCTCGCCGTGCTCGGGATGATCTTCGTCGTGCCCGTCGTGGTGGCAGGGGTGGCCCGGCTCGCCGGCCGGCTGCCGCTGTCGCCCCGGTACGCCGCGCGCGACGCCGCCCGGCACCGCACCCGTACCGTGCCCGCGGTCGCCGCCGTGGCGGCCACGGTCGCGGGCGTGGTCGCGCTCGGCATCGCGGTGACCAGCGACGAGGCCGAGAACCGGGACACCTACACGCCCACCCTCGCCATGGGCCAGGCCGCGGTGACGGGGTACGGGCTGAGCCCCGCGAGGTGGACCGAGCTCGAGGAGGCCGTGCGCCGCGAGGCGCCGCACGCCGACGTCGCGCCGATCGCCGGGGTGATCGAGCGCGGGCGGAACCGGGTGGAGCTGACCGCGCCCGGCCACCACGGGGCGCTGGTGGACTCCACGACGGTCAACTTCGGCTCGTCGACGCTCGTGGCCGACTCGGTCCCCGCCGCGGTCCCGGGACTCTCGGCCGCCGACCGGGAGCGGGCCGACGCGGTGCTGGCGCGCGGCGGCGTGGTGGCGTTCGCCGACGACCGGATGGACGGCGACGCCGCCGTCGTGACGCGCGGGACCGAGCGGGCCACGCTCCCCGCCGCCTACGTCCACTTCGAGGCCGGCCCGGACGCGCCGTTGGCGGCCGTCCTGTCGCCCGCCGCGGTGGACCGGGTCGGGGCCGAGGCGGGCACGGTCGCGCTCGCGGTCAGCGGTGCCGAGCTCTCGGCGGCCCAGCGGGAGAACGTCTCCGAGGCCGTGGCCGGGGTGACCACGAACGCCGGGTTCTACGTCGAGCGCGGCTACCAGGCCGACCAGGGCACGGTCATCGTGCAGCTGGTGCTCGCGGCCCTCGGCGCGGTCCTGATGCTCGGCGGCACCCTGACGGCGACGTTCCTGGCGCTCTCGGACGCCCGGCCGGACCTCGCGACGCTCTCGGCCGTGGGCGCCTCGCCGCGGCGGCGCCGGTGGATCGCCGCGTCGTACGCGCTGGTCGTCGGCTTCGTGGGGTCCGTGCTCGGCGCGGCGGTCGGGTTCATCCCGGGGCTCGCGGTCGCCGTGCCCCTGACGTCGTCGGCGTACTCCGACACCGGGCCCTACCTCGACGTGCCGTGGCTGCTGGTCGTCGGCCTCGTGCTCGGCCTCCCGCTCGTGACCGCCCTCGTCGTCGGCGCGGCCACCCGCTCCCGCCTGCCGCTGGTCGCCCGGCTCGACTGATCAGACAGATAGTCCCTGACCTTTTCGCGGTCAAGACGGCGTGTCGACGACATTTCCGTCAGGGACTATCACAAAAAAGTCAGTCTTGACTGTTTGTTGGTGGGCGCCCCATGCTGGTCGGGTGACCACCGCCGCCGGGACCCGGGTCCCCCAGGAGGAGCGCACCCGGCTGATGCGGGCGCGGCTGCTCGAGGCGACCGTGGACTGCCTGGTGGAGCACGGCTTCGCCGGTACGTCGACGACGCTGGTGTCCGAGCGCGCGGGGGTCAGCCGCGGCGCCCAGCTGCACCACTTCCCGACCAAGAACGACCTGGTCGTCGCCGCCGTCGAGCACCTGACCGCCAAGCGCGGGGAGGAGCTCGCGGCCGCCGCCGCGCGGCTGCCGGCCGGCACGCGGCGCACCCGCGCCGTCCTCGACATGCTCGCCGACCACTTCACCGGCCCGGTGTTCAGCGCCGCCCTCGAGCTCTGGGTCGCGGCCCGGACCGACGAGACCCTGCTCGCCGCGGTCGCGCCGCTGGAGCAGCGGGTCGGCCGCGAGACCCACCGGCTGACCGTCGAGCTGCTCGGCGCCGACGAGTCCGCCCGGGGCACCCGCGAGCTGGTGCAGGCGACGCTCGACCTGGTCCGGGGCCTCGGCCTCGCGAACACCATCACCGACGACGCGCGCCGCCGCGGCCGGATCCTCGACCGCTGGGCCGACGTGCTCGACGAACACCTGGGCAAGGAGCTGCGATGAGCCTGCTGGACGAGCTGCTCGACGATCTGAAGGCCGAGGGCGACCGGCTCTGGAACGTCGTCTCGGGCCTCGACGACGACGGGTGGTCGACGCCGACCCCGGCGACCGGCTGGACGATCGCGACCCAGGTCGCGCACCTGCTCTGGACCGACGAGGTCGCGGTGGTCGCCGCGACCGACAAGGAGGCCTGGGACGCCCTGGTGCTCCGGGCGCTCGAGGACCCGACCGGGTTCGTCGACCAGCAGGCGCTGGAGGTCGCGCGGCTGCGGCCCGAGGCGCTGCTCGCCCGCTGGGGCGCCGCGCGCGAGGCGCTGCCGCGGGCGCTGCGGGAGTTCCCCGAGGGCCAGAAGATGCCGTGGTTCGGCCCGCCGATGTCGCCGGCCTCGATGGCGACCGCACGGTTCATGGAGACCTGGGCGCACGCGCTCGACGTGTACGACGCGCTCGAGGTGGTGCCCGACGCCCTGCCCGACAAGGGGGGCGACCGGATCCGGCACGTCACCCACCTCGGCGTGCGGACGCGGGACTTCTCGTTCTCGGTGCACGGCCTGGACGCCCCGGCCGAGGAGTTCCGGGTCGAGCTGACCGCGCCGTCCGGCGAGCTGTGGGCGTGGGGTCCCGAGAACGCCGCGCAGTCGGTGCGCGGCTCGGCGTACGACTTCTGCCTGCTGGTGACCCAGCGCGTGCACCGCGACGACACGGACCTGGTCGCGGCCGGCCCCGACGCCGACCGATGGCTGGACATCGCCCAGGCGTTCGCCGGGCCCGCGGGCGAGGGGCGTGCGAAGAGGTGAGGATCGGCAACTGCTCGGGCTTCTACGGCGACCGGCTCTCCGCGATGCGGGAGATGCTCGAGGGCGGCCGGCTGGACTACCTCACCGGTGACTACCTGGCCGAGCTGACCATGCTGATCCTCGGCAAGGACACCATGAAGGACCCGTCGCTGGGCTACGCGAAGACCTACCTGCGCCAGCTCGAGGACTGCCTCGGCCTCGCCCTCGAGCGCGGCGTGCGCATCGTCAGCAACGCCGGCGGCCTCAACCCCGCCGGCCTCGCCGACCGGATCCGCGAGGTGGCGCGCGGACTCGGGCTCGACGCGAACGTCGCGCACGTCGAGGGCGACGACGTCCGGTCCCTCGGGTTCGCGAACGCGCTGACCGCGAACGCCTACCTCGGCGGCTTCGGCATCGCCGCCGCGCTCCGCGCCGGCGCGGACGTGGTCGTCACCGGCCGGGTCACCGACGCCAGCCTCGTGGTCGGCCCGGCGGTCGCGCACCACGGCTGGACGCCCACGTCGTACGACGAGCTCGCCGGCGCCGTCGTCGCGGGCCACGTGCTGGAGTGCGGCACCCAGGCCACGGGCGGCAACTTCTCGGGCTTCCGGTCCCTGCCCGACCACCTGGCGCCGCTGGGCTTCCCGCTCGCCGAGATCGCCCCCGACGGCACCAGCGTGATCACCAAGCACGACGGCACCGGCGGCGCGGTCACCGTCGACACGGTCACCGCCCAGCTGCTCTACGAGATCCAGTCGACCCGCTACCTCAACCCCGACGTCACCACCCACCTCGACTCGATCCGGCTGCGCGAGGCCGGCCCGGACCGGGTCGAGATCAGCGGCGTGCGCGGCGAGGCGCCGCCGGAGCGGCTCAAGGTCGGCGTCAACGAGCTCGGCGGCTTCCGCAACACCGCGGAGTTCGTGCTCACCGGGCTCGACATCGAGGCCAAGGCGGACTGGGTGCGCGAGCAGCTCACGCCGTCGCTGGTCGCCGCCGACGTCACCTGGACGCTCACCGCGCTCCCGCAGCCGGACTCGGACACCGAGGAGGGCGCGTCCTGCCTGCTCCGCTGCACGGTCAAGGACCCGAAGCCCGACCCGGTCGGCCGCGCGTTCACCGGCCCGGCGGTCGAGCTCGCGCTCGCGTCGTACCCCGGCTTCACGATGACCGGCCCGCCGGCGCAGCCGTCGCCGTACGGCGTCTACCGGCCGGAGTACGTCGACCGCTCGGCCGTCACGCACACGGTCGTGCACGCCGACGGCCGCCGCGAGGTGGTGGCGGACCCCACGGAGTTCTCGGTGCCCGACGACACCCAGGGGCTGCGGCCCTCGCCGTACCCGGCCCCGACCGACTCGCGCACCCGCCGGATGCCGCTCGGCACCTTCGTGCACGCCCGCTCCGGTGACAAGGGCGGCGACGCGAACCTGGGGCTCTGGATCGCGCACGACGGCTCGGAGAAGTACGACGCCCGCGTCACCTGGCTGCAGAAGCTGATCACCCCGCGCAAGGTCCGCGAGCTGGTGCCGGAGGCGGCCGACCTCGATGTCGACGTGTACCTGCTGCCGAACCTCGGTGCGGTGAACGTGCTCATCCGCGGGCTGCTCGGTGACGGCGTCGCGGCGTCGACGCGGTTCGACCCGCAGGCCAAGGGGCTCGGCGAGTGGGTGCGCTCGCGCTACGTCCACGTGCAGGAGGACCTCGTATGACGGGCATCCGCGAGGTCGGCGCCGAGTTCGTGCGGCGCGAGGTCGTCGACCACCTCCAGGAGTGGGAGGACGCCGGCGAGATCCCGCGCGAGCTGCACCTCGCGGCGGCCGAGCAGGGCCTGCTGGGGGTCTCCTTCCCCGAGGCGGTCGGCGGCGAGGGCGGCGACGTCCTGGACACGGTCGACCTCCAGGAGGGGATGTTCGAGGCCGGGGCGTCGAGCGGCCTGATGGCCGGCCTCTTCACCGGCGGCATCGCGCTGCCGCACATCGCCGCGCACGGCGGCACCGACCTGGTCGACCGCTTCGTCCGCCCGACGCTGGCCGGCGAGAAGATCGGCGCCCTCGGCATCACCGAGCCCGGTGGCGGCTCCGACGTCGGCGGCATCCGCACCGCCGCCGTCCGCGAGGGCGACGAGTACGTCGTCAACGGCGCCAAGACCTTCATCACCAGCGGCGTGCGCGCCGACTTCGTCACGACCGCCGTGCGCACCGGCGGGCCGGGCGCGGGCGGCGTCAGCCTGCTGGTGATCGAGAAGGGCATGCCCGGCTTCACCGTCGACCGCTCGCTGCGCAAGATGGGCTGGCACTGCTCCGACACCGCCGAGCTGTCGTTCGTCGACGTGCGGGTGCCGGCCGCGAACCTGGTCGGCGAGGAGAACACGGGCTTCCTGCAGATCGCCGAGCAGTTCGTGGTGGAGCGTCTCGCGCTGGCCGTGCACGGCTACGGCATCGCGGCGCGGGCGCTCGACCTGACCGCGGCGTACTGCCGCGACCGCGACACGTTCGGCAAGCCGCTCGTCAGCCGGCAGGTGGTGCGGCACAAGCTCGTGGAGATGCGCAGGCAGGTCGAGGTCGCGCGCACCTACACCCGCGAGGTCGCGCGCCGGCACGCCGCCGGGGAGAACGTCGTCGCCGAGGCCTGCCTGGCGAAGCAGACCGCGGTCGACTGCGCGACGTACGTCTGTGACCAGGCCGTCCAGCTGCACGGCGGGACGGGATACATGCACGGGACCGAGGTGGAGCGGCACTACCGCGACGCCCGGATCCTGCCGATCGGAGGAGGGGCCAGCGAAGTGCTGACCGATCTCGCAGCCAAGCTGCTGGGCTACGCATGACCATGTCCGGCGAGGTGAGCGTCCGGATGGCCGCACCGCCCGAGAAGGTGTGGGCGCTGGTCTCCGACGTGACCCGGATCGGCGAGTTCTCGCCGGAGACCTTCGAGGCCGAGTGGACCCGCGGGTCCACCGGACCCGAGGAGGGCGCGTACTTCAAGGGCCACGTGCGCCGCAACGGCGTCGGCCCGACGTACTGGACGCCGTGCCGGGTGACGAAGTGCGTCCCGAACGAGGTGTTCGAGTTCTCCGTCGGCACCGACGACGTCACGGTCAACAACTGGGGCTACCGCCTCGAGCCGGACGGGGACGGCACGGTCGTGACCGAGTACTACCGGCTCGAGCCGGCGTTCTACCTGCGCGCCTACTGGCTGGTGATGGGCAAGCTGCGCGGCCGCACCAACGAGAAGGGCATGCGCACCACGCTCGAGCGGATGAAGGAGGTGGTCGAGCGTGAGCAATCGTGAGGCGATGCTGGAGAAGCTCGCCGACCTCGACGCCGAGCACGCCAAGGCGGTCGCGGGCGGCGGCGAGAAGTACGTCGACCGCCACCACGCCCGGGGCAAGCTGCTGCCCCGCGAGCGGATCGAGCTGCTCGTCGACGAGGGCTCGGCGTTCCTCGAGCTGTCGCCGCTGGCGGCCTGGGGCTCGGACTTCCCCGTCGGGGCGAGCGTGGTGACCGGCATCGGCGTCATCGAGGGCGTCGAGTGCATGATCACCGCCAACGACCCGACGGTGAAGGGCGGCGCGTCGAACCCGTGGACGGTCAAGAAGATCTTCCGGGCCTCGCAGATCGCCGAGGAGAACGGGCTCCCGACCGTCTCGCTGGTGGAGTCCGGCGGCGCGGACCTGCCGACCCAGAAGGAGATCTTCATCCCGGGCGGCAAGCTGTTCCGCGACATCACCCGGTCCAGCGCCCGCAAGGAGCCGACGATCGCGCTGGTCTTCGGCAACTCCACCGCCGGCGGCGCGTACGTGCCGGGCATGTCGGACTACACGGTGATGGTCAAGGAGCAGGCCAAGGTGTTCCTCGGTGGCCCGCCGCTGGTGAAGATGGCGACCGGTGAGGAGTCCGACGACGAGTCGCTGGGCGGCGCCGAGATGCACGCGCGGACCTCCGGCCTGGCCGACTACCTCGCCGAGGACGAGCTGGACGCGATCCGGATCGGCCGGCGGATCGTCGCGCGGCTGAACTGGCGCAAGGCGACGGCGCCTCCGGCGAGGTGGGTCGAGCCGGACGAGGACCCCGACGGCCTGCTCGACCTGATCCCCACCGACCTCAAGGAGCCGTTCGACCCGCGCGAGGTGATCCGCCGGATCTGCGACGGCGTCTCCGAGACCAACGGGGTGGTGTTCGACGAGTTCAAGCCGCTCTACGGGACTTCGCTGGTCACCGGGTGGGGAAGGCTGCACGGCCGCCCGATCGGCATCCTGGCGAACGCCCAGGGCGTGCTGTTCTCCGAGGAGGCCCAGAAGGCCACGCAGTTCGTGCAGCTCGCGAACCAGACCGACACGCCGCTGCTGTTCCTGCACAACACCACCGGCTACATGGTCGGCAAGGAGTACGAGCAGGGCGGGATCATCAAGCACGGCGCGATGATGATCAACGCGATCAGCAACTCCACGGTGCCGCACCTGAGCGTGATCATGGGCGCGTCCTACGGCGCCGGCAACTACGGCATGAACGGCCGCGCTTACGACCCGCGGTTCCTGTTCACCTGGCCGTCCGCGAAGTCGGCCGTGATGGGCCCCAAGCAGCTCGCGGGCGTGCTCGAGATCGTCGCCCGGCAGTCGGCGGAGGCCAAGGGGCAGGAGTTCGACGCCGAGGGGTTCCAGGGCGTCAAGGAGATCGTCGAGGCGCAGATCGAGGAGCAGTCGATGCCCTACTTCCTCTCCGGGATGCTCTACGACGACGGCGTCATCGACCCGCGCGACACCCGCACCATCCTGGCCATCTGCCTGTCCGTGATCGAGAACAAGCCGATCGTCGGCACCGACCGGTTCGGGGTGTTCAGGCCATGAAGCGCACGATCACCCGTCTCCTCGTCGCGAACCGGGCCGAGATCGCGTCCCGCGTCTTCCGTACCTGCCGCGCGCTCGGCATCGAGACCGTCGCGATCCACTCCGACGCCGACGCCGCGCTGCCGTACGTCCGCGAGGCCGACCACGCGGTCCGGCTGCCGGGCAGCGCGCCGTCGGACACCTACCTGCGCATCGACCTGGTGGTCGACGCCGCGCGCCGGTCCGGGGCCGACGCGGTCCACCCGGGCTACGGGTTCCTCTCGGAGAACGCCGAGTTCGCCCGCGCCGTCGTCGACGCCGGGCTGATCTGGGTCGGCCCGGCCCCGGAGTCGATCGAGGCGATGGGGTCGAAGATCCGGGCCAAGGAGCTCATGCAGGCCGCCGGGGTGCCGGTGCTCGAGGCGCCCGCGTCGCCCACCGAGGCGGACCTGCCGCTGCTGGTCAAGGCGTCCGCCGGCGGCGGCGGCCGCGGGATGCGCGTCGTCCGCCGGCTCGAGGACCTGGCCGGCGAGGTCGCCAAGGCCGAGGCCGAGGCGCTCTCCGCGTTCGGCGACGGGACCGTCTTCGTCGAGCCGTACGTCGAGCGCGGCCGGCACGTCGAGGTCCAGGTCGTCGGGAGCGTGGTGTTCGGCGAGCGCGACTGCTCGCTGCAGCGCCGGCACCAGAAGGTCGTCGAGGAGGCGCCCGCGCCGAACCTGCCCGAGGAGGTCCGCACCGCGCTCCATGAGGCCGCGCGGAAGGCCGCCGAGGCCATCGACTACCGCGGCGCCGGGACCGTCGAGTTCCTCTACGACCCGGCCACCGAGCGGTTCTGGTTCCTGGAGATGAACACCCGGCTCCAGGTCGAGCACCCGGTCACCGAGCTGGTGCACGGCGTGGACCTGGTGAAGCTGCAGATCGCCTCGGCGGAGGCGGACTGGTACATGGGCTGGACCGACCCGCCGACGGGCCACGCGATCGAGGTCCGCCTCTACGCCGAGGACCCGGCGGCCGACTACCAGCCGCAGAGCGGGACGCTCACGACGTTCGAGATCCCGCGCGAGGACGGGATCCGCGTGGACGCCGGCTTCGAGTCGGGCAGCGAGGTGTCCACGCACTACGACGCGATGCTCGCCAAGGTGATCGCGCACGCGCCGACCCGCGAGCAGGCGGCGCGCAAGCTGGCCTCGGTGCTGAGCCGGGCGAGGATCCACGGCCTGGTCACCAACCGGGACCTGCTGGTGTCGATCCTGCGGGACCCGACGTTCCTCGCGGGCGAGGTGTCGACCGACTTCCTGGGTGGTTTCGAGACGGGACTTCGTCCCTCCTCAACCACCGACAGTGCGGTCGCGGCGGCGATCGCGCTGGCCGAGCGGGCGACGCAGGCGCGCACCGTGCAGCGCGGCATCCCCGTCGCCTGGCGCAACGTGGTCCCGCAGCCGCAGCGCACGGTCTTCGAGGAGGCGACCGTCGAGTGGTTCGGCGGCTCCGCGGGCTACGCCGTCGACGGGCACGAGGTGGTGGCCGCGAGCCCGACCGAGGTCACGCTCGAGACCGACGGCGTGCGCACGACGTACTCGATCGCCGTCCACGGCGCCGCCGTCGACGTCGACAGCGCGCGCGGCCACGTCCGCCTGACCCGGGTGCCGCGGTTCGTCGACCCGGCCGAGCAGGTCGCCAGCGGCAGCCTGCTGGCGCCGATGCCCGGCACGGTCGTCAGCGTCGCCGTCGAGGCGGGGCAGCGCGTCGAGGCCGGCCAGCCGGTGCTGGTGCTCGAAGCGATGAAGATGCAGCACACGGTCAGCGCGCCGCACAGCGGAGTGGTGTCCGAGATCGACGTGAAGCCCGGGGCGCAGGTCGCGGCCGGGGAGGTTCTCGCAGTGGTGGAGCCTGAGTTGGAAGAGGTGGGAGAGTGAGCAACAACTTCAGCGAGTCGGAGGAGCGCCGGGAGCTCCGCAAGGCGGTGGCGAAGCTGGCCGGCAAGTACGGCCGCGAGTGGTTCACCGAGAAGGCCCGCGCCGGCGAGAAGACCACCGAGCTGTGGCTGGAGATCGGCAAGAACGGCTACCTCGGCATCAACATCCCCGAGGAGTACGGCGGCGGTGGTGGCGGCATCGGCGACATCGCGGCCGTGTGCGAGGAGCTCTCCGCCGTCGGCTGCCCGCTGCTGCTCATGGTCGTCAGCCCCGCGATCTGCGGCACGATCATCAGCCGCTACGGCACCGAGGAGCAGAAGCGTCGCTGGCTGCCCGGCATCTGCGACGGCACCAGCACGATGGCGTTCGCGATCACCGAGCCGGACGCCGGGACCAACACCCACAACATCACCACGACCGCCCGGCGCGACGGCGACGAGTGGGTGCTCAACGGCCGCAAGATCTACATCTCCGGCGTCGACGAGGCCGACAACGTCCTGGTCGTCGCCCGGGCCGAGGACGCCCGCACCGGCAAGGTGAAGCCGGTCCTGTTCGTCGTGCCGACCGACGCCGCGGGGTTCGAGTACAAGGCCATCCCGATGGAGATCGTCAGCCCGGAGCTGCAGTTCCAGGTGTTCCTGGACGACGTCCGGCTGCCCTCCGACGCGATCGTCGGCGACGAGGACGGCGGCCTCGTGCAGCTGTTCGCGGGGCTGAACCCGGAGCGCATCATGGCGGCGTCGTTCTCGACCGGCCTGGCCCGCTACGCCCTGGCCAAGGCGGCGGCGTACGCCAAGGAGCGCACGGTGTTCCAGGGCGCCATCGGCTCGCACCAGGCGATCGCGCACCCGCTCGCGCAGTGCCACATCGAGACCGAGATGGCCCGGCTGATGACCCAGAAGGCCGCCGCGCTCTACGACGCCGGCGACGACATGGGCGCCGGCGAGGCCGCGAACATGGCCAAGTACGCCGCCGCCGAGGCCGCCTGCCACGCCGCCGACGCGGCCGTGCAGACCCACGGCGGCAACGGCATCACCCAGGAGTACGGCGTGGCCGGGCTCCTCGTCGCCACCCGGGCCGGCCGGATCGCCCCGGTCAGCCGGGAGATGATCCTCAACTTCGTCGCGATGCACTCGCTGGGGCTGCCGAAGTCGTACTGACCCGAGGGCCTGGCTAGACCCATCGGGGTGGACCTTCCGGGCGGTGTCCGTTCCGCGGGCCGCCCTCTACCGTCGGAGCCAGTCCGAGCACCGCATCTCGAGACGACGGGCGGTCCTCGAGGAGGGATGGTCCCCATGCCCGGTGTCCGAGGGGCGGCCGCACCGGCCTCGGGCGACCTGTTCATCGCGGACCAGGGCGGCGCCCGGGTGGTGCGGGTGCCCGCGGACGGTGGGCCACCGACCACGGTGGGCTCCGGGTTCTCGCTCCCGAACGGGGTGGCGGTGGACGCCGCGGGGGACGTGTTCGTCGCCGACGGCCGTCACGACGACGCCCAGGTGGCGCGGGTGCCGGCGGACGGTGGTGCGCAGACCACGGTGGGCACCGGGCTCGACTTCCCGCGTGGGGTGGCGGTGGACGCGGCGGGGGACGTGTACATCGCCGACTTCGGCAACGAGCGGGTGGTGCGGGTGCCCGCGGGCGGTGGTGCGCAGACCACGGTGGGCTCCGGGCTCGCGTTGCCGATCGGGGTGGCGGCGGACGCGGCCGGGGACGTGCTCATCGGGGACTCCGCGAACAACCGGGTGGTGCGGGTGCCCGCGGACGGCGGGCCGCAGACCATCGTGGGCGGCGGCTTCATGTACCCCTACGGGGTGGCGGTGGACGCGGCGGGGGACGTCTACGTCGCCGACTTCGGGCACGACCGGGTGGTGCGGGTGCCCGCGGACGGCGGGCCGCAGACCACGGTCGGCTCCGGTCTCTCCCTGCCCATGGGGGTGGCGATGGACGCGGCGGGGGACGTGTACATCGCCGACTACGGCAACGCCCGGGTGGTGCGGGTGCCCGCGGACGGTGGGCCGCAGACCACGGTGGGCAGCGGGTCGTGGACCCCGGCCGGGCTGGCGGTGTACGCGCCGGCTCCGGTCTTCACGGCGTCCTCGCCGCCGACGTCGACGACGGTGGGGGCGGCGTACTCCTACACCTACACCGCGGCCGCGGCGGCCGGTCAGCCGGCGCCGCGGTTCCGGGTCGCGGCCGGCCAGCTGCCGCCCGGCCTCACCCTCGACCCGGCCGCCGGTGTCCTGGCCGGCATCCCGACCACGGCGGGCGGCTTCACGTTCGCCGTGCAGACCGAGAACGCCGCGAACGCCACCCTGGCCGACCCCGTGACGATCACGGTGGCTCTGGTTCCGGTCCCGGGCGACCTGCTCATCGCGGACTACGGCGGCGGCCGGGTGGTACGGGTGCCGGCGGACGGCGGTGCGCAGACGCCGGTGGGCACCGGGCTCTCGTTCCCGTATGCGGTCGCGGTCGATGCGGCGGAGAACGTCTACATCGCCGACAGCGGCAACGACCGGGTGCTGCGGGTCCGGGCGGGCGGCGGTGCGCAGTCCACGGTGGGCACCGGGCTCTCGTTCCCGTCGGGGGTGGCGGTGGACGCGGCGGGGAACGTGTACGTCGCGGACACCAGCAACCACCGGGTGGTGCGGGTGCCGGCGGGCGGTGGGCCGCAGACCACCGTCGGTAGCGGGCTCACCAGGCCGACGTCCGTGGCGGTGGACGCCGCGGGTGACGTGCTGATCGCGGACACCAACAACCACCGGGTGCTCCTGGTGCCCGCGGCCGGCGGGCCGCAGACCACGGTCGGCACCGGCCTCTCCTTCCCGGTCGGGGTGGCGGTGGACGCGGCGGGGGACGTGCTGATCGCCGACAGCGGCACCGACCAGGTGGTGCGGGTACCGGCGGACGGCGGCGGGCAGACCACGGTCGGTGCCGGGTTCACCAAGCCGAGCGGGGTGGCGGTGGACGCGGCGGGAGACGTGTACGTCGCCGACTACGGCAACGGCCGCGTGGTGCGGGTGCCCGCGGACGGTGGGCCGCAGACCGCGGTGGGCGCCGGGTTGCTGTCCCCGACCGGCGTGGCGGTGTACGCGCCGGCGCGCCGACGGCGGCGGTGAGCCTCTTGCGCATGATCGAACATCTGTTCGATCATGGGGCGTGTGATCCTGCACGCCGACCTCGACTCGTTCTACGCCTCGGTCGAGCAGCGCGACGACCCACGGCTGCGCGGCCGGCCGGTGATCGTCGGGGCGGGCGTGGTGCTGGCGGCGAGCTACGAGGCCAAGGCGTACGGCGTCCGCTCGGCGATGGGCGGGCGCCAGGCGGCCCGGCTGTGCCCGGACGCCCTCGTGGTGCCGCCGCGCTTCTCGGCGTACGTCGAGGCGAGCAAGCGGGTCTTCGAGATCTTCGACGACACCACGCCGCTGGCGGAGGGGATCTCGATCGACGAGGCGTTCCTCGACGTCGGCGGCCTGCGCCGGCTGGTGGGCGAGCCCGAGGACATCGCGGTGACGCTGCGGCGCCGGGTGCGCGAGGAGGTCGGGCTGCCGATCTCGGTCGGCATCGCGCGCACCAAGTACCTCGCCAAGGTCGCGAGCGCGGTCAGCAAGCCGGACGGCCTGCTCGCGGTGCCGCCGGACGACGAGGCGGCGTTCCTCCACCCGCTGCCGATCGAGCGGCTCTGGGGCGTCGGCGCGATCACCGCGGCCAAGCTGCACGCGGACGGCGTCCGCACGATCGGCGAGCTCGCCGGCCGGGAGGAGGTCGAGCTCGCCGCCGCGGTCGGCAAGGCCGCGAGCCGGCACCTGTGGGCGCTGGCGAACCTGATGGACCCCCGGCCGGTCGAGGTCGGCCGCCGGCGCCGGTCGATCGGGTCGCAGTGCGCGATGGGCCGGCCCGGCAAGCCGAAGTCGCGCGAGGAGCTCGACGGGCTGCTCGCCGGCCTCGTCGACCGGGTGGCGCGGCGGCTGCGGGCGGGGGAGCGGATCGGCCAGACGTTCACGCTCCGGCTGCGCTTCGACGACTTCGGCCGGGCGACCCGGTCGGCCACGCTGCGGCACTCGACCGCGACCACGGCGACCTGGCTGGAGACCGGGCGGCGGCTGCTCGCCGACAGCTGGCCGCTGATCGAGGAGCGCGGCTGCACGCTCCTCGGCATCACCATCTCCGGCCTCGTCGACGGCCGCTCCCGGCAGCTGGAGCTGCCGCTGTTCCCCGACGTCGTGCACGAGAACGGCCTGGACGCGGCCCTGGACCGGGTCCGCGACCGGTTCGGCTCGCGATCGGTCACCCGGGCGGCCCTGGTCGGGCGCCACATCGGCCTGGAGATGCCGACGCTGCCGGACCCCGGACCGACCCCGCGCCTACGCTGACCGACGTGGACCTCCCCGCCGAACCGATCCGCGCGCACGCCCCGCAGGCGCACGCCGCGCTGATGGCGGTCCTCGCCGCGCGGGCCGCGCTCGACGTGGACCTGCTCGACCCGCGCGTGGAGCTGTTCGCCGACCAGTTCGGCGTCGACGTGTCCCTGGTCGACGACGACATGCGGCGGCGCTTCCTCGAGGCGACCGGGCCGACCGCGTTCGAGGTCGCGCAGATCGTCTACGTCGACGACTACTGGCCGCGGATGGCGGTCGTGGCGGCCCAGGTGCTCGGCGACGGCCGGATGCTCAAGGAGACCATCGACCGGGTGCCGCCGACCGAGCTGTGGCCGCTGGTCGAGGAGTTCCAACGCCAGGTCGCGCGGCTCGACGCCCTCGACCCGGTCACCACCGAGCTGGTCCGGCTGCGCGGCGCCCGCCAGCACGAGTGCCGGCTCTGCAAGTCCCGCCGGTCGCTGGCCGCGATCGAGCTCGGCGCCGACGAGGCGACGTTCGACGCCGTGGACCGGTACGCCGACAGCGACCTCGCCGAGCACACCAAGGCCGCGTTGGCGCTGACCGACGCGATGATCTGGACGCCGTACGTCCTGCCGCCCGAGGTCGTCGAGACCGTCAACGCGCACCTCGCCCCCGCCCAGGTCGTGGAGGTCGTGCTCGACATCGCCCGCAACGCCGCCAACAAGATCGCCGTCGCCCTCGGCGCGGACGCGGCCACGGTCACCGACGGCGTCGAGCTCTTCCGGACCGACGCCGACGGCAGGATCACGGTGGTGGGGCCGGGTCATCGGTAGCCTGTCGCGGTGGGACGGGTCATCGACGGCGCCGACCGGGCGCAGCGGCGCTGGTCGGTGCTCGGCTACCCGCTTGCGGTGATCTACAAGTACTTCGACGACCAGGGCAACTACATCGCCGCGATCATCACCTACTACGCGTTCATCGCGATCTTCCCGCTGCTGCTCCTCGGCTCCTCGATCCTCGGCTTCCTCCTGCAGGGCAACGCCGACCTGCAGGCGGACCTGATCGACTCGGCCCTCGCCCAGTTCCCGATCATCGGTGACCAGCTGGGCCGGCCGGAGGGCCTGACCGGCTCGACGACGGCGATCGTCGTCGGCTCCCTCGTCGCCCTGTACGGCGCCCTCGGCCTGGGCCAGGCGCTGCAGAACGCGCTCAACGTCGCCTGGTCGGTGCCCCGCAACAGCCGGCCCAACCCGGTGCTGCTGCGGCTCAAGAGCCTCTTCCTGCTGATGACCGCGGGTGTCGCCGTGCTGACGATCTCGGTGCTGTCCACGCTCGCCGCGAACACCGAGGTGCTCGGCGAGACGGTGTCGTCGTACCGGTGGCCGATCACCGTCCTGACGGTCCTGGTCAACACGCTCGTGCTCACCGCGCTCTTCCGCGTCGGCGCGGCGCGCAGCCACAACGTCTGGACCGGGTCGGTGCCGGGCGCCGTCACCGCATCGCTGCTGTGGATCGGGCTCCAGACCATCGGCACCGCCTACGTCACCAACGTCCTGACCGAGACCAGCGCCATGAACCGGACCTTCGGCCTGGTCCTCGGCCTGATCGGCGTCCTCTGGCTCACCGCCGTCATCGGCGTGCTCGGCATCGAGGTCAACGTCGTGCTCGAGCGCCGGCTGTGGCCGCGCGCCCTGCTGACCCCCTTCACCGACCGGGTCGAGCTCACCGACGCCGACCGCCGCGCGTACGCAGGCTACGCCAGAGCCCAGCGCCACAAGGGCTTCGAGACGATCCAGATCACCTTCGACGACCAGCGGCTGGTGCTGCCCGGCGACGAGGACGACGGCGCCGACCACGTGTCATGACCGGCCGGCGGGCTCGGGCTCGGGGTGGTAGGAGCGGTCGGGGAGGAACGACAGCCAGCGCGGGAGCCACCAGGTGCGGTCGCCGAGCGCGGCCAGCACGGCCGGGAGCAGCATCGCGCGGACGACGGTCGCGTCGAGCAGGATCGCGACGGCGAGGCTGACGCCGAGCTGCTTGAACGTCGTCATCGACAGCGTCGCGAACACCGCGAAGACGGCGACCATGATCGCGGCCGCGCTGGTCACCACGCCGGCGGACGTGACGACGCCGTGCGAGACCGCGGCGCGGGTCGGGAGCCCGCGGTCGTGCGCCTCGCGGATCCGGGACACCACGAACACGTGGTAGTCCATCGAGAGGCCGAACAGGATCACGAAGTCGAACAGCGGGATCCAGGACTCGATCGCCCCGACCCCGCGGCCGCCGACGAAGGACGCGCCCCAGCCGTGCTGGAACACCGCGACCATGACGCCGAAGGCCGCCGCCAGTGAGAGCACGTTGAGCACGACCGTGACGAGCGCGATCGTCACCGAGCGGAACGCGACCAGCATCAGCAGGAACGCGAGCACCAGCACGAAGACGACCACCGGCAGCATCGAACGGCCGAGCTGGGCGTTGAAGTCCTCCGAGAAGGCCAGGTTGCCGCCGACGTACGCCTCCGCGCCGGGCACCGCGCCCAGCGTGTCCGGGACGACCTGGGACCGGAGCGCGTGCAGGGCGCGCACGGAGGCGCGGCCGGTGCCGTTGCCGGCGAGCGGTGCGGTGATCTCCAGGACGCCGGCCTCGGGGTGGGCGGTGACCAGGACCGGGGCCTGCACGAGGCCGGCCCCGAGCGCGCGGCTGCGGAAGTCGGCGACGGCCGCGGTCATCTCGGAGCCTCGTACGTCGGGGGCGGTGACCACGATGTGCGCCGGGGTCGGGCCGCCCGGGAACTGCCGGGTGATCCGGTGGTAGCTCTGCATGATGCTGGTGTCGGCGGGCAGCAGCTTGTCCAGGCTCAGCTGCTCGGTGTGCAGCCCGGCCGCGGGGACCGCGAGCAGCAGCAGGACGCCGGCCGCGACGGAGACCGACGCGCCCGGTCGGCGGAGCACGCGGGCGAGCACGGCGTTCCAGAACCGGTTGTCGGCGCCGGGCCGCCGCATCCGTGCCAGGCCGGGGACGCGGCCGAGGTCGATGCGGTCGCCGAGCAGCGACAGGATCGCCGGCAGCACGGTGACGGAGCCGACGACCGCGATCAGGACCACGAGGATCGTGGCGGCCGCGAAGCCCTCGAACAGCAGCATGCCGGAGAGGAACATCCCGGACATCGCCGCGACCACGGTCAGGCCGGACACGAGGACCGAGCGGCCGGAGGTCGCGCTGGCGATGCGCAGCGCGGTGGCCGGGTCGCGCCCGCGCACCCGCTCCTCCCGCTCCCGGCGCAGGTAGAACAGCGAGTAGTCCACGCCGACGGCGAGGCCGACCAACAGCATCACCGAGCTCGTGGAGCTGTCCAGGTGCAGGCGGTGGCTGACCAGCGCGAGGAGGCCGTTCGCGGCGAGGAAGGACGTGACCGCCAGGCCCACCGGCAGCACGGCGGCGAGCAGCGCGCCGAACGCCACCACGAGGATGCCGATCGCCAGGGGGACGGCGGTCCACTCGGCGCGGCGGAAGTCCTGGAGGATCGTCTCGTCGAACCAGTGGTTGGCCGAGCCGTCGCCGAACTCGTCGATGCGCGCCTGCGGGTACGCCGCGCGGGTTGCCGCCGCCGCGTCGAGCAGCGGCTGGGCGCGGTCGCCGGACGTCATCGGGTCGCCGGACATCGTCACCTGCACGAGGGCGGACCGGCCGTCCTCGGACACCATGCCGTTGGCGAACGGCTCGGTGACCTGCTCCACGACCGACGTGGCCTCCAGCCGGCGGACCAGGTCGGCCACGACCGCGCGGGACGGGGGACTGGTGACCGGGGCGTCGGTGGTGACGAGGAACATCTCCGTCGCCGGCGTCCTGAGGCCGGCGTCGCCCAGCACCTGCTCCACGCGCGCCGAGTCGCCCTCGGCGTACTGGTCCTCGGTCATCTGGACCTGGCCGGCGCGGGCGCCGACGACCATGGCGACCGCCACGAACACCAGCCAGCCGACGACGGCCAGGACGCGGTGGCGCACGCTCCAGCCGCCGATCGCGGCGGCGAGGTTCTGGCGCTCGTCCATGCGGACCTCCACGCTCGTCTCGGCCGAGTCTCCGCCGGCCGGCGGCCACCGGGCAGGGGCGAACGTCCGGGCGAGCCGGGGACCTAGTGCCGTGTCCGGCGGCGGCGCGGCGAGCGACGCTGAAGGTGTCGAGGCGTGCCGTCCAGGAGGAGGGCGAGATGAGCACCGGGGCACCGGAGAGCATGGACCTGCGCGACCGGGCGCTGCGGCGCCTGAAGAAGAAGCACGAGTTCCACGTGCACCTGGCGATCTACCTGATGATCAACGCGATGATCGTCTCCGTGTGGGCGATGACCAGCCACGGGTTCTTCTGGCCGATCTTCATCCTGGTCGGCTGGGGGGTCGGCGTGGTGGCCAACGCCTGGGACGCCTACGGCGGCGGCGAGCCGACGGAGGACCAGATCGCCCGCGAGATGGACAGGATGAGCCGGAAGCGGTGAGGGCATGAGCGCGGCCGCCCGGGTGGCCCGCCTCGCGACGGTGATGCTGGCGGGGGCCCTGATCTCGGTGCTGCCGCGGCCCGCGGTCGCGGCAGCGCCGTCCCCGGTCGATCCGGCGGCCCTGTCCCGCGGGGCCGACCCGACAGTGGTGCACCTGGTGCGCGACACGATCCACGACGGCGCCCTGCGGGTGCCGGCGACCGAGCGGGGCCGGCACGACGCCCTGTGGGTGGTCTCCGGGGGCTACCTGCTGCGGGACTACAACGTCGGCCACCCCCACCACGTCGTGGTGGTGTTCGTGGACCCTGCCGGCGCGCGGCGGGTGGTTGCGCGCTCCCGGGACTGGATCGACGTGGCGGCCTCGCCCAGCGGGGAGCGCGTGGCGACCGAGCACGCGACCGGCCCCGGCCTGCTCCGGTCGGTCGTGACGGTGTCCGACCCGGCGACCGGACGGGTCGTCGCCAGCCGCACCATGCGGCTGGTCACGCTGGCCGCCGTGACCGACCACCGGGTGCTGCTCGGCAAGCGGGCCCGTTGGCACGACCCGGCGACAGTGTGGTGGAACTACGACCGTGACCGGCGGTGGCGGCTGTACGACGAGGCGGCGCTCGGCGCCGACGTGCGGCACGACCGGGTCGTCTTCGACCGGACCGACCGCGGCGAGTTCTGCCTGCGGGTGGCGGTCCTCTCGCGGCCCGGCCACACGCTGTGGCGCGGCTGCGGCCGCTATCCCCACCAGTGGTCGCCGGACGGGAGCCTCGCGCTCGCCAGCTGGTCGTACTTCGACGCGGCCGGCACCGACCGGTGGTGGGTCGTCGACGGCCGGACCGGGGCGCCCCGGAGCATGATCACCGGCCGGCTCGACTGGGACGCGGTGTGGGAGGACGACACCCACTTCCTCACGCTCGCGCAGGGCGAGGAGGGCGGGGCCGCGATCATCCGCTGTGACCTCGACGGGGTCTGCGAGCGGGCCAGCCGCATCTGGGACGTGCCGGTGCCGGAGGAGCCCTCGCTGTACTACGCGCCGCCGCCGGTCGTGCTCGCCGGGAATCAGGCGTCGTAGTGGACCAGCCGCGCGCGGAGCGCGGCGATCGTCGCGTCGTCGAGGCCGAGCCCGTCGCGGAGGTAGCCCGCGACTGAGCCGTGGTCCGCGGCGACGGCGTCGTACGCCGCCTGCAGGTACTCGGGCGCCACGACCATGGTCGGCTCGTAGACCTCCACCAGGTGCTCGCCGAGATGCTCGCCGACCAGCGCGAGGTACTTCTCCCGCGTCGCCGAGGAGACCTCGTTGGTGAGCAGGTAGTCGGCGACGATCGTGTCGCGGTCGACGCCGGCGATCTCGAGCAGCAGCGCGGCCGCCCAGCCGGTCCGGTCCTTGCCGGCGGTGCAGTGGAACAGCTGCGGCACGCCGCCGGTCGCGAGCGCGCGGAGCAGCTCGCCGTACGCCGCCCGTGAGTCGGCCGACCGCACGAAGCCGTCGTACACCTCGCGCATCACGCGCTCGGCGGCCGCGGTGTCGGCCAGGCCGTCCACCATCTCCATCGGGATGCCCGCGACCTCGACGTGGTGCCAGGCGGCGCCGGGGACCTCGACGTCGGGGTGCGCCTCGACCTCGGGCGTGCTGCGCAGGTCGTGGACGGCGGTGATGCCGAGCCCGGCCAGTGCGGCGGCGTCGGCGTGGGTGAGCTGGAGCTCGTTGGAGCGGTAGAAGACCCCGCGGCGCACGCGGCCGCCGTCCCCGGCCGGGTAGCCGGCGCCGGTGCCCGCCACGTCGCGGAAGTTGTCGGCGGAGGCGAGCCGGAGGAGCTCGGTGGGCGCGTCGGTCACGACCGCAGGATAGGGGGGTCCGGCGGTGACCCCAGTGGCCGAGGGGCCCGGTCAGGCGATGGCTCGCCGCCGGCCGCCCGCCCTAGCGTGGCAAGCCCGGGGGGCATCCTTCGAGGGGAGAACCTCATGCTGCGCAAGATCGGGGCGTCCGTCGCCGCCGTCCTCCTGGCCGCCGGGGTCGGGCTCACCGCGTCCGCACCGGCGGACGCCGCCCAGGCGGGCTTCGAGGCCCGGTCCGTGCTGCCCTACCACGGCCACTACATGGGCACCGACGGCCACCACCGGACCGTGAAGTTCTACTTCAACGGCAGCCACATCCAGCACGTCACCGTCAACGGGCACCTGATCGTGAGCAGCGCGCCGGTCAGCGGCGTGACCGTGCACCACAAGTGCGACAGCCACACGCGCAAGTGCGTGCGCGGGCACTGGAGCTGGGACACGGAGTTCCAGGGCACCTGGAACGACCCCAACTCCGGGCACCAGGCCCACTTCGTGGCCAACCTGTACTCGCACTGACTCCGGAGTCAGCGCAGCGGCACGAACCGGTAGTACCCGTGCCGGCTCACCTCCGGCTGTCCGTCGCCCCTGGCCTCGACCAGCAGCATCACGCCGTGCACCGGGATGACCATCCGGCCGGCCGGTGCGAGCTGGTCGACCAGGGCGGTGGGCAGCTCGGGCGCCTCCGCCGACACCAGGATCCGGTCGTACGGCGCGCCGGCCGGGTCGCCGTACACCCCCGGCCGGGCCGGCTCGATCCGCGCCCACGGCCAGCCGCCGTGGGTGAGGTTGGTGCGGCCGAACTCGACGAGGTCGGGCTCGAGCTCCAGCCCGAGGACCTCGCCCTCGGGGCCGGTCAGGTGCGCGAGCAGCCCGGTGGTCCAGCCGGAGCCGGAGCCGACGTCGAGGACCCGGTCGCCGGGCCGGACGTCCAGCAGCCGCAGCATGCTCTCGACCGTGCGCGGCTGGGAGTTGGTCTGGCGGTGGCCGATGTCGAGCGGGCCGTCGTACGACGCGCGCGGCTGCTGCGAGGGCGGCAGGAACCACGTGCGGGGAACCGCGGCGAACGCGTCGCCGACCCGATCGGCGTCCATGCCCTCGAGTCAACCACGGCCGATCTGCTGACGCCGGGCGGGTCGGCGGGTGACACTTCGATCCGTGATCAAGATCGAAGGGCTGCTCGGGGTCGTCGCGTTCGCCCTGTGGGTGTTCTGCCTGGTGGACGCGATCGGCAGCCCGGCGGACCGGATCCGCAACCTGCCCAAGGTGGCGTGGGTCGTCATCGTGCTGCTGTTCCCGCTGGTCGGGTCGATCGCCTGGCTCGTCGCCGGGCGGCCCGACGACGGCGCCGCGCGCCGCGCGGCGTACGAGCGCGAGCAGCCGGCGTTCCCGGAGTACGACCGGCCCGGCCGGGCCGCGGCGGTCGACCCGGAGAAGGACGAGGAGTTCCTCCGCCAGGTGCGCGAGCGCGCCGAGGCGCAGCGCAAGGCCTACGAGGAGCGCCGCAAGCGCGAGCAGGGCGACAGCGCCGGTGGCTGACCGGCGGCTGCGGCCGGTCGCGCTCACCGCCACCGTCGTCGGCATCGCCGTGACGCTGGTCGCGCTCGTCGGGCTGCCCTGGGTGCACCACGACGCAGCCCGGGCGGCCTCCTCGCACAGCTCGTGGGTGATCGTCTTCGACGATCCGGCGGGCCGGCACACCTTGCTGGTGTGGGTCCTGTTCGCCGCGTGCGCGGTCACCGCCCTCCTCGCCGGCTGGACGGACGCCACGTGGTCGCTCCTGCTGCGCTGCGTCGCGCCGCTGCTCGCGGGCGCCCTCGCGCTGGTGATGTCGTGGCAGGTCTACACCGCCGACCTGGTCCTGCCGTCCGGGTTCATGGTCGAGACGGGGCTGCAGCCCGGGTTCTGGGTGACCCTGCTCGGCCTCGCGCTCGTCGCCCTCGGCTCGGCGTTCGGGGCTGCCCGGCCGCGGTGACACCGTTGGTCGAGCTTGTCGAGACCCCTGCCGTTGGTCGAGCTTGTCGAGACTTCTGCCGTTGGTCGAGCTTGTCGAGACCCCGGAAGATGCCCCGCTTCCTGCGGGTGGTCGCTCCCGGCTCCCGGCTCCCGATTCGTCGCGGCAGCCACGAGACCGCGCCGTCCTCGAGTGCCCGACGTGGACGTGGTTCGCGACCTCGACGCACGGGCACGATCTCGGCGATGCCTGAGGAAGCAGCGCTCGCAGCCAGGTGGTTCGGCGTGCGAGGCGAGTTCGAGCTGGTCAGCCGACGCCGGATGGCGGTGCTGACCGCTCGGCATTGGCTGGTCCTGCTCGGCTCGTGGGGCATCCTGTCGAGCGACTTCGACCCGCCGAGGTTCTGCGACGTCATCGTCTTCAGGCGAGACACGGGTGCTGCCGTCGCGTCCTTCTCGCATTCGCAGCTCGGCTCAGCCACCGGTCACCTCACCGATCTCCGAGACCGGTTGCTGTCGACGCATGTGTTCGACTTCTGCCGAGAGCTCGGCCTGTCGATCGACGTCGTCATCGGGCCCGGACAGGATCTGACACTCGACCCGGCAGACCCCTGGTCGGGTATCTGGCCAGACGCGCGACGGCGACCATGACGGCACGGGCTGCCCGGGCTGCCCGGGTGCTTCGGCCGTCCGCCAACCGGTCGTCCCGGCGGGCCGGCACCCGCCGCTGGTCTTCGGTTGCGACCGCTATGGCAGCAGAGCGGGACGATGGGTGGGTGGTTGCGGTCGGCGCCCGCCTCGCGGTTCGGCCGCTGCGTTGGTCGAGCTCGTCGAGACCCCGGAAGCCGGGTGCCTGCCCGCGGACCGCAGGGCATCGGTGGTTGAGGTGCGAGGAGCGCCAGCGACGAGCCTCGAAACCACCACCCGGCGAGCGCCCGAAACTTTGCCTGACGAACTTCTCGAAGTGGGCCACATTCCCTGTGGATGCAGGGGATTCTCCGCATCCCACTGTCGGTGGCCAGTGCTTGAGTAGGTGTCATGAACACTCCGCCGGTCACCCGCGAACAACTGGTGATCGACGCTGCCCGCGAACGCCAGGCCACGGTGACTTGGGCCGAGATCGAGAAGCTCCAGCTCGCGGTCGAGTGGGTGGAGCTGCACCCCGGCGACGAGGTCGACACCACCGTTGAGTGGGGGATGCGGGACCTGGAGATCGCCGGCGACGGCGCACCCACGATCGACGAGGGCGCGGTCGCGGAGTTCGCCCTCGCGATCGGCGTCAGTACTGACTCCGGGCGGCTGTACCTGGGTGACGCGGTCGAGCTGCACCACCGGCTCCCCCGCATCTGGGCGAAGGTCACCGCCGGGGTGGTGCCGGTGTGGAAGGCCCGCAAGGTCGCCCAGGCCACCCGCTCCCTCCCCGAAGCGGGTGCGGCGTTCGTGGACCGGGCCCTGTACTTCGTGCTGCGGAAGTGCTCGTTCGCCGAGATCGACCGGCAGGTCGACCAGGCCCGCGCCGAGTTCGACCCCGAGGCCGCCGAGGAACGCCGCCGCAAGGCCGCGGAGCAGCGGCGCTTCGACGTGCACCTGCGCGACATGACCCACGACGGGCTGGTCCCGGTCACCGGGATGCTCGACCTGGCCGACGCGGTCGCCCTCGACGAGCGGATCGCCGCCAAGGCCGCCACCTTGGATCCCGCGTTGCCGCTGGACGTGCGGCGTGCGGCCGCCGCCGGCATGCTCGGCGACACCGACACCGACACCGACACCGACACCGGCGCGAGCCGTGAGGTCGTGCTCTATGCCCACGTCCGCCCCGACCAGACCATGGTCGACGTGGACAACACCCGCACCATGATCACCCCCGGCCACCTCCAGGACTGGTGCCAGCAGGCCGGCACGAAGGTGACCGTGAAGCCGGTGATCGACCTCAACGAGGAGCTGTCCACCGAGGCCTACCGGCCCACCGACGAGCTGGCCGAGCAGGTCCGGCTGCGCCACCCCGAGTGCGTGTTCCCGCACTGCCACCGGCCATCAGGCCACTGCGACCTCGACCACGTCATCCCCTGGCCGTTCGGCCCCACCGCCACCTGGAACCTCGCCCCGCTCTGCCGGGGACACCACCGCCTGAAGACCCACACCCCGTGGACCTACCACTGGGAACCCGGCACCGGGTTCGTGTGGACCGACCCGCACGGCCGGCGACATATCAACTGACCAGGACCCCGCCGACCACGGCCGGCGGGGCCACACCCATGCTCGAAAGGTCGTCTTCGGCGACGACCACCACGATCGCCCGCCGGGCCGCATGAGACGATCGCGCTTCATCAACAGGGAGGACGCGATGTGAGGGCCGGTCGCTCGTGGCGGCTCGCCACCGGCCTGGCCGCCGTCGTGGTCGCTGTCGTGGTCGCCGTCCTGATCGTCGGCGGCCGGTCCGAGGACCGCGCCGACCCCGAGGGCGGCGACGTCCCGACGACGCCGCGCTCCCTCGCCTTCGTGGTCTCCGAGCACGTCGACCTCGAGCCGACCAGGGCCGGCGTCGACTGGGCGGCGGACAACTACCGCCGCCTCTTCCCGCACCCGAAGCGCGCCGTCGCCGCCTCGACCAACTTCGCCGGCGACGGCAACATCGTCGTGGTCGGCGTCTCACCGGAGCGGGAGAAGGTCGGCCCCTCGTGCGACGACGGCTTCTGCGCGGACCTCGGCGACGGCGTCAGGCTCGCGTGGGACGAGCTCGCGCCGGAGGAGGACCCCGGCCTGGTGGTCGTCGTCGCCGAGCTCGACACGCACACCGTGGTCCTGCGGTACTCCGGCCCGGCCATCACCGGGGACCCCCGCGACCTGGACCTGCCGATCCCGGTCGACACGATGGTGGACATCGTGACCGACCCGAGGGTCGCGCCGACCACGTCGCAGGAGGCCGTCGACTCCGGCGAGGAGATCGACTTCTGGCTCGACGGCAACCCGGTCGTCTAGACCCGGGACGCCCGCCGGCCCCGCTTCGGCGGACGCGGCACGAACATCGACGTGTGGGTGGCGTACTCGGGGTAGCCGGGGCGCTCCATCATGGTGCGCTCCAGCAGCCGGGCGCCGGTGATCCAGACCAGCCAGATCGTCATGGCGATCGGCGAGAGCACCGTGACCAGGGCGGGCAGCCAGCCGGAGGCGACGCCGCCGGCGAGCCAGATGCCCCACCACACGCAGGCGTCGCCGAAGTAGTTCGGGTGCCGGGTCCAGGACCAGAGCCCGCGGTCCATGACCGGGCCGCGGTCGGGGTCGCGCTTGTATGCCGCCAGCTGCGCGTCGCCGACGGTCTCGAAGAGGACGCCGAGCGCCCAGACGGCCACGCCGAGCCAGACGACCCACGTCCACGTGACCGAGCAGAGCGCCGCCGCCTGCAGCGGCAGGGAGACCAGCCAGACGGCGGCGCCCTGGACCAGGAAGACCTTCCGTACGGCGACGCGCATGCCGACGTCGGGGAGCGAGCCGCCGAGCAGCTCGCGGTACCGCGGGTCCTCGCCGTGGCCCCGGCCCCGCGTGAAGATGTGCGAGGAGAGCCGGGCGCCCCAGACGCCGACCAGTGCGACGAGCAGCCAGCCGCGCCAGTCGCCGGCGAGCACGGCACAGACGACGGCGACGCCGACGAGCGCGAGCCCCCACGCGACGTCGACGACCGAGACGCGGCCGGCGCGGCGGGCGGCGACCGCGGTCGCGACCATCACGAGTGCGGCGACGGCCAGGGACAGGCCGGCGACGACGAGGACATCAGGCACGGGGACGCTCCATCAGGATCTGGTCGACGCCCATCCTGCCGTCCCGGAACGCCATCGACCCGCCGACGAGGTACAGCCGCCACACGCGCACGACCTCCTCGCCCATCAGGTCGGTGAGCTCGGCGCGATGGGCCTCGAAGTTCGCGAGCCAGCCGGCGACCGTGGTGACGTAGTGCTCGCGCATCGCCTGCACACCACGCACCTCGAGGCCCCCGCGCTCGAGGTAGGCCACGGTCTCGCCGACCGGGCGCATGTGCATGTGCGGGGCGATGAACGCCTCGATGAACGGTCCGCCGCCGGGGTACCGGCCGCGCCGCGACATCTGCTGGACCAGCACCCGGCCGCCGGGCCGGGCCGCGCGGTGCAGGGCGGCGGCGTACGCCGGGTAGTTCCGCTCGCCCACGTGCTCGCCCATCTCCAGCGACGCCACGGCGTCGAACGACGTCTCGGGGACCTCCCGGTAGTCCTGCAGCCGGATCTCCACGCGATCGCCGAGGCCGCGGGCGGCGGCCCGCTCGTCGATGAACGCCTTCTGCTGAGCGGAGATCGTCACGCCGACGACCGAGACGCCGTACCGCTCGGCGGCGTGCAGGGAGAGCGACCCCCAGCCGCAGCCGACGTCCAGCAGCCGCATCCCCGGCTCCAGCCCGAGCTTCTGGCAGACCAGGTCGAGCTTGGCGAGCTGGGCCTCCTCCAGGCTCATCCCCGGGTCGGTGAAGTAGGCGCAGGAGTACGCCATCGTCGGGTCGAGGAGCAGCTCGTAGAAGTCGTTCGAGAGGTCGTAGTGCTCGCGGGCCGCCCGGACCTGCGACCGCGGGGTCGCGGGCCGCGCGCCGAACGCCCCGACCGCCCGCGCGGCGCGCAGCGCCCGCACCAGGGCCCCGGGCCCCGGCCGGCGCGGTAGGCCCCGCGTCCGGGCGACCGCGAATGCGTGGGTGAGGGCGGCATCCAGGTCGCCGGGCACGTCGAGCTCGCCGGTCACGTAGGCCTGCGCGGCGCCGAGCTCGCCGGGGCGCCACAGCAGCCGGCGTACGGCGTCGGGCGACCGCAGCTCCACGACGGGCGCGTCCTCGGGGCCGGCGACGGAGCCGTCCCAGGCGTGCAGGCGGACCGGGAGGTCGCCGCCGACGAATGGCGCGACCGCCTCGGCGAGGGCGGGGGCGACGGGCATCAGGCCTCCCGGGCGAGGGTCAGCTGCTGGACGTCGAGGTAGCCGGAGGCGAACCCCGCGCGGGAGTAGCACAGGTAGAAGTGCCACATCCGCAGGAACGTCTCGTCGAACCCGAGCGCGAGCACGTCCTCGCGGCGCGCGAGGAACGCGTCGTCCCAGCGCCGCAGCGTCTCGGCGTAGTCGGCGCCGAAGGCGAGCCGGTCGACCACGCGCAGCGACGTGTGCCGGCCGGTGATCTCGTCGATCGCCTGCGCGGACGGCAGGAAGCCACCCGGGAAGACGTACTTGTTGATCCACGTGTAGCTGCCGCGGGTCGCGAGCATCCGGTCGTGCGGCATCAGGATCGCCTGGAGCCCGACCCGGCCGCCGGGCGCGAGGACCCGGTCGAGGGTGCGGAAGTACGTCGTCCAGTACTCCCACCCGACCGCCTCGACCATCTCGACCGAGAGCACGGCGTCGTACGAGCCGGTGACGTCGCGGTAGTCGCAGAGCTCGACGTCGACCCGGTCCGCGAGCCCGGCGGCGGCGATGCGCCCGCGCGCCAGGGCCTGCTGCTCGGTGGAGAGCGTGATCGACCGGACGGTGGCGCCGCGCCCGGCCGCGCGGATCGCGAGCTCGCCCCAGCCGGTGCCGATCTCGAGCACCCGGGTGCCGGCACCCACGCCGGTCGCGTCGAGGAGCCGGTCGATCTTGCGCAGCTGGGCCTCGTGCAGGTCGGTGGTGCCGTCGAACAGCGCCGAGGAGTACGTCATCGACTCGTCCAGGAAGAGCCGGAACAGGTCGTTGGACAGGTCGTAGTGGTGGGCGATCAGCTCACGGGTGTGGTCCTGCGAGGGCCGGTGGTGGCTCGGCGTCCCGCGGAGCACCAGCGGCCGCAGCCGCTGGAGCGGGCCGGGCACCAGGTCGGCGACGTGCGACGCGAGCGCGGTGAGGAAGCCGGTCAGGTCCTCGGCGTCCCACGCGCCGGTCAGGTAGGCCTCGCCGAAGCCGATCAGCCCGTCCCGGCCGAGCCGCGCGAAGAACTCGTCGGGCCGGTGGATCGTGACCGCGTCGTCCGGCAGCCCCAGCCGGCGCACCGCCGACCGGTAGAGCCCACGGGCGACGCGCGCGGAGACGGCGGTGCGCGCGCCGCCCGGGACGGTGTCGAGGCCCGGCCACGCGGGCCGGGTCGGGGTCAGCGTCATCGGACACCCTCCTGGTGGTGATCGGGTCGGGGACGGACGGGCAGCCGGCGCAGCCAGAGGGCGATGCCGTGGATGCGGATCAGCAGCGCACCGCGCAGCGCGGCCGGGGCCGCCCGCAGGGCGCCGTGGGTGGACCGCGTGCCGGTCAGCGAGGCGCAGAACACGGCCCCGTCGTCGGAGTGCAGGGTCACGGCGACGTCGAGCCGCTCGTGCGGGACCGGGACCGCGAGGTCGTACCAGCCGTCCGTGCCGTGGAACGGCGACACGTACATCGCCTTGTCGGTGCGCGCGCGACCGGCCGGGTCCGGGTGGACCAGGTAGGCGTGCCGGTCGCCGTAGGTGTTGTGGACCTCGACGACCACACACGGCGGGTCCTGCTCGGGGTACACCCAGAACACGCTGATCGGGTTGAAGCAGAACCCGAACGCCCGCGGGTGCGCGGCCATCCAGACCTTCCCGGACCCGAGCTCGACCCCGTGCCGGGCGAGGAAGCCCGCCAGGTTCGACCGGATCGTCGACGTCGGTTCGCCGAGGTGGTCCCGCGCCTGGAAGCGTCCCAGGACGCCATGGTCCGGCAGCGCGTCCAGGTCCACCACCCAGGTGTGCGAGCGGTGCGCGAACGTTCGGCGGAACGGCGACCGCCGCGTGTGCCTGATCGTGGTCTCGTAGATCCCACCCGTCTCAGGAATCCCCGGTTGACCGGTGAAACCCGACCGACACGCCGATGCGCCGCGGCGTGTCGCGCGGGTTTCACCGGCTGACCGGTGAAACCCGCCCTCCCACGACAGCCCGAGCCGCTCGGCCGCGGCGAGGCCCGACCGCGCGCCGTCCTCGTGGAACCCCCACCCGTGGTAGGCGCCGGCGAACGCGACCCGGTCGGAGCCGATCTCGGGCAGGCGGGCCTGGGCGGCGACCGACGCGGGCGTGTAGAGCGGGTGCTCGTACTCCATCCGGTCGATCACGGTCGCGGGGTCGACGAGGTCCTCGCCGCCGAGCGTGACCAGGTAGCGGGTGTCGGTGGGCAGCCGCTGCAGCCGGGTCAGGTCGTAGGTGACGGTGACGTGGCCGCGCTCCCCCCGCGGGCGGCGGAAGTTCCACGACGCCCGCGCGTCCCGGGCCTCCGGGAGCAGCGAGGTGTCGGTGTGCAGCAGCGCCACGTTGGGGGAGTAGGTGATCGCGCCGAGCAGCTCGCGCTGCAGGTCGGTCGGCTCGGCGAGCATCGCCAGCGCCTGCGCGGGGTGCGCCGCGATCACCACGGCGTCGTACCGCGCGACCTCGCCGTTCCCGTCGGTGACCTCGACCCCGTCGGCGGTCTCGAGCACCGACGTGACCTTGGTGCCGATCCGCACGTCGGGGAGGGCGGCCGCGACGCGGCGGACGTACTCGTGGGAGCCGCCGGTGACCGTGCGCCACCGCGGCGACCCGGTGACCGAGAGCATCCCGTGGTGCTCGAGGAACGCGAAGAGGTAGCGGGCCGGGTAGTCCAGGGCGACCGCGGGGTCGCACGACCACACCGACGCGACCAGCGGCTCCATGAAGTGCCGGCGGAAGTACGGCGAGAAGCCGTGTCGGTCCAGGAACTCGCGCAGGGTCACGTCGTCGCGCAGGCGGCGGGCGAACCGATGGAAGCGCGGGACGTCGGCCAGCATCCGCAGGTACGCCGGGCTCGCCAGGTTCCGGCCGCCGGGGAACAGCCCCCGCGGCCCCAGCGCCCCGGCGTACTCCAGCCCGGTCGCGTCGTCGCGGACCGACATCGACATCTCGGAGTCCTGGGTGGCCACCCCGAGCTCGCGGAACAGCCGCAGCAGCGTGGGGTAGGTGCGTTCGTTGTGCACGATGAACCCGGTGTCGATCGCGAGCCCGTCGACGACATGGGTGTCCGCGTGGCCGCCGAGCCGGTCGTCGGCCTCGTAGAGCGTGACCCGCGCGCCGCGGGACGCGACGTACGCCGCCGTCAGGCCGGCGACCCCGGACCCGACGACGGCGACGCTCCGTCCCTCACGCACCGGCCCTCCCGAAGTCGAACAGCGCGATCGGCTCCGAGGTCGGCTCCGATGAGCCGCCCGCGGGCTCGACGGTGATGCCGGCCGCGGTGGCGGTGGCGGCGTCCCCGCTGAGGAGCACCGTCTGGTCGGACGCGATCGGCATCAGCCCGGCGGGGACCATGCCGCGATCCGGCTGGTTGAGCCAGAGCTCGTAGACCTTGCCCGCCGGCGGGGGCGGCATGTCCTCGGTGACGATCACGGCCTGGCCGAGCGAGTCCGAGCGGACCACGGTCGCCGAGGCGCCGCCCGGGAAGTCCAGCGAGGTCCGCTTGGCGTCGCTCGCCTGGAGCACCCGCTGCTCGGCGGTGATCTGCGTCTGGCTGCTGCCGGACCACGGCTGCTGCCAGGCGACCACCCCGCCGCCCACGATCACCGCGGCCGCTGCGGCGGCCAGCAGGAGCCGGGGCGTCCGGCGGCGCGGCGCCGCCGGTGCCGGGACCTCGGGCGGGAGCGGGCGGATGCCGCCGATGCCGGCGAGCACCCGGTCGCGGAGCTCGGCGGGCGGCTCGGCGGTCGTCGTCTCGGAGATCAGCCCGGCGGCCTCGCGCAGGCTCTCGACCTCGTCGCGGCACTCGGCGCACTCGGCGAGGTGCCGCTCGAACGCGGCGCGCTCGAGGTCGTCGAGCGCGTCGACGGCGTACGCGCCCGACAGCGCGTGGATGTCGCTGGTCATGACCCCACCCCCAGGGCGTCGCGCAGCCGGATGAGTCCGTCGCGGATCCGTGTCTTGGCGGTGCCGACCGGTAGGTCGAGCATGGTCGCCACCTCCGTGTGTGTGTAGCCGCCGAGGTAGGCGAGGCTGACGGCCTCGCGCTGCACGTCGGTCAGGTGTTCCAGGGCGCTGCGCACGCGCCGCGCCTCGAGCGAGGCCTGCGCGGCCTCGGCGGTCGAGTCGTGGTCGACCGCATGGTTCCTCTGGTGGTACGTCTCGTCGCGCCGGGCCGCCGACTCCGCGGCGCGGACCCGGTCGACGGCCTTGCGGTGGGTGATCGTCAGGAGCCAGGAGAGCGGGCTGCCGCGGTCGGGGTCGTAGCGCCCCGCCGTCCGCCAGATGTCCAGGAACGCTTCCTGGGTCACCTCCTCGGCCTGGGCCGGGTCGCGGACCACGCGGAGCGCGAGGCCGAAGACCCGCGACGCGGTTGCGTCGTACAGGCGGGCGAACGCCGCCTCGTCACCCCGCCCCGACATCCGGAGCAGGTCCGCCAGGTCGGGGCCGAGCGGCCCGTCCTGGGGGGACGGGCCGCTCGACTCGACGGGCCTGAGGTGGTCCACTACCGAATCCTTTCCCAGTGCCGGAAGCCGTCAGGGCATCAGGACGGAGTCGATGACGTAGACGGTGGCGTTCGCAGTCGGAATGTTGCCGCACAGCACCGCGGCGTCGTCGGAGCCGACCGTGAAGTCCTCGCCCGATCCGTTCACCGTCAGGTCCTCGCCCTCGAGCGTCTGGTGCGTGCCGGCGAGCTGGTCGGGAGAGAGCTGGCCCGGCACCACGTGGTAGGTGAGGATCTTGGTCAGCGTCTTCTTGTCGGCGAGCACCGCGTTCAGGGTCTTCTTCGGGATCGCCGCGAACGCGTCGTCGGTCGGCGCGAAGACCGTGATCCCGTCCGCCGAGTTCAGCGTGTCGCCGAGGCCGGCCTCGCCCACGGCGGCGACGAGGGTCTTCAGGAGCGGGTTGGCGCTCGCGGCGGTCGCGACCGGCTCGGTCGCCATGCCGTTGAAGGAGCCGGCGCCGTCGGCGGGGATCTGGGAGCAGCCCGGGCCGAACGTGTCGGCGCCGGCGTCCATCGCGTCCCCGGAGGCCGAGGCGCTCGACGACATCTCGGACGTCGAGGGGGAGTTGCCGGCGGTGTCGCCGGCGTCGTCACTGCTGCACGCGGCCAGCCCCATGCTGGCGGCGAGTGCGAACGCGGCGAGGCCGCTGGTGCGGCGGAGGGAGCGGTTCATCGTTGGTGCCTTCCCTGTCGTGGTCTTGTCGGAAGTGATTCGGTGCCGTCCCGGATCCGGATTGGTCAGGAGACGTTGATCACGATCTGCTGCACGCCGCTCGAGCCCTCGGGGAACGGCGTCGCGCGCACCGCGGTCTGCACGTCGCCGGCGCCGTCGGTCGCCCGCACCGCGAGCGTGTGCTGGCCGCGCTCGGCCGTCCACGGCAGGTACCACTGCCGCCAGTAGTCGTTGCCGGCCGACGGGCCGAGCCGGGCCTGCTGCCAGGCGCCGCCGTCGACCCGCACCTCGACCCGCTGCACGCCCCCGCTGTGCTGGGCCCACGCGATGCCGCCGATCACGGTGCGGCCGGCGTCGATCGTGGCGAGCGGCTTCGGGGTGTCGATCCGGCTGGAGATCTTGATCGGCGCGTCCGTGGCCCACTTCCGCTGGGTCCAGTACGCGTCCTGCGCGGCGTACGTCGTCAGCGTCATCCGGGTGATCCACTTGCAGGCGCTGACGAACCCGTACAGCCCGGGCACCACCATGCGCGCCGGGAACCCGTGCTCGCGCGGCAGCGAGGCCCCGTTCATGCCGACCGCGATCATCGCGTCCCGGCCGTCGATGGCCAGGTCCAGCGGCGTGCTGATCGTCATGCCGTCGACGTCGGTGCTGAGGATCTGGTCGGCGCGGGTGTCGTCGATGCCCGCGCGGTCCAGCAGGTCCGTGAGCGGGACACCGAGCCAGCGCGCGCCGCCGACGTACCTGCCCCCGACCTCGTTGGAGACGCAGGTGAGGGTGATGTCCCGCTCGACGAGCGGCATCGCGAGCAGCTCGTCGAGGGTGAAGCTCACCTCGCGCGCGACGTCGCCGTCGATGGTGAGCGTCCAGCCCTCGGGGTCGACGACCGGCAGCGCGAGCCGGGTGTCGACCCGGTAGAAGTCCGCGCGCGGCGTGCGGAACGGCGTGATCCCCGGGACCCGCTGGTCCAGTCCGGTGGGGAAGGCGGGTGCGGGGTCGGCGGCGGCGGGCAGGTCGATGGCGACCGCGCGGGTGCGGTACGACGCCAGCCACAGGCCGACGGCGCCGAGGCCGACCGCGCCGCCGGCGAGCAGCCCGCCCGCGATCAGCACGCCCCGCCTGCCGCCGGCCGCGGCGGGGCTCCCGGCCCGGGCCAGCCAGGCCAGCGCGGCGACGCCCGCGAGCGCGGCGACCAGGCTGGGCAGCACGTCCAGAGGCGTCGCGCCGGGGCGACGGAGGGCGGCGACCGCCGGGACGGCGACCAGCGCGACCAGCAGCGCGGCGCCGTACCGCAGCCGCCGGCGGGCGAGCAGGCCGGCGAGGGCCGCGAGGGCGAGGACCCCGAGCAGCACGGAGCCCACGAGCACGGTCTTGTCGTGGGTGCCGAACTGCCGGATCGCCCACTCCTTCGCCGGTGTCGGGGTCAGGTCGATGACCGAGGACCCGACCACCAGCACCGGTGACGAGGAGGGCTCGAGGGCCGCGGCGGCGAGGTGGCCGGCGGCGACGCCGGCGAGGGAGGCCAGGACGCCGAAGGCGGCATACGACAGTCGGGAGCGCATGCGGGGGATTCGGAGCCGGCGGTTCCTCAGGATTTCCTCAAGTCCGCACTGCTGCGTCCAGTTCACCCCTACGGTTGGCCCGAATCGCAACGTACTGCCCGGAGACGGGCTGAGGCTGGGGGGCCGGCGATGAAGACGCTGTCGCGCGCAATTTCGACGACACATCCGCACGACCACGCACGACGGCTGGGGGTCGTCGTCCTCGTGATGGCGCTCGCCGCCGTCGCGCTCGTGCTGCTGCCGGCGCCGCCGGCCCATGCGACGTACGGCGGCGGCGGGTCGTCGCCGAGCTTCGTGTGTGCGACCGACGTCGTCTACAGCGTCGACGGCGACTCGCACGTGCTCAGCAAGGTCAACCCGACGGCGGGCACGTTCACGTCGAACGGCACGATCCCCGCGGGCAGCGGCGACGCCGTCAACGCGCTCGCGCTGCCCAGCGGGGGTGGTCGCTACATCTACGCGTTCAACCGCACGGACAACGCGATCGTCCGGTTCGACGCGTCGACCAACGACGCCGACACCTGGAACGCGCCCGCCAACCCCAACGCCAGCAGCGTCATCGCGGGCGCGATCAACCCGGCCAACGGGATCTACTACTACGCCGCGGGCGGCTCCACCTGGAAGCTCTACGCGTTCAACACCAGTACCAACACGTCCATCGGCCAGGTCGGGACGATCGACGGGCTGTCGGTGAACGGCGACATGGCCTTCGACGCCGTCGGGAACCTCTACGTCGTCAGCAACGCCAGCAGCACCGCGGCCGGCACCCTCGCCCGCGTCAACGGTCCGCTGCCCACGACGGCCGGGACGCCGTCGCTGGGTGCGACCACCCTCGCCAGCCTGCCCGGCAGCTCGGGCCAGTACGCCTCGATGGCGTTCGACGGCTCCGGCGTCCTCGTCATCGGCACCGGCACCGGCAAGGTCCTCAAGGTCAACCCGTCCAGCGGTGACCTGGTCCAGACCAAGACCGTCTCGCTGAGCCTCTCCGACATGGCCTCGTGCTCGGCCCCGAGCACCGCTTCGGTACGCGTCGACCTGCCGCAGGGCCGGCACGACAACACCGACCAGTTCAAGGTCACGATCACCGGTGGCGGCATCTCCGGTGGCAACACCGGCACCACCGCCGGGACCGACACCGGCCTGCAGACCGACGCGAGCGAGGTCGCCGGCCCGGTCGTGGTGCTGCCGAGCACGACGTACACGGTGACCCAGACCGCCGCCGGCGGCACCGACCTCGCCGACTACACGACCACCTGGAAGTGCGTGTCCAGCTCGGACGGCTCGACGATCGCGCAGGGCACCGGCAACACCGGCTCCTTCACGACGCCGTCGACCTCGGGCGTCACCGTGGTCTGCACCTTCACGAACCTGCCGCTGAACCCGGCGATCCAGCTCACGAAGACCGCGGGCTCGATCACCGACGTCGACAGCAACGGGCCGGACGCCGGGGACACCGTCACCTACTCGTTCAAGGTGACCAACACCGGCAACGTGCCGCTGAACCCGGTGACGGTCAACGACCCGAAGCTCGGCGCGATCACCTGCCCGAGCGGCGCCCTCGCCGCCGGCGCCTCGGTGACCTGCACGCCGAAGACCTACACGCTCACCCAGGCCGACGTGAACGCCGGCAAGGTCGACAACACGGCCACGGCGACCGGCACCGCCGCCAACGGCGTCCAGGTCACCGACCCCGACTCCGCGACCGTGCTGATCCCGGCGAACCCGTCGATCGCCCTGGACAAGACCGCGGGCTCGATCACCGACGTCGACGGCAACGGGCCGGACGCCGGGGACACGGTGACCTACTCGTTCAAGGTGACCAACACCGGCAACGTGCCGCTGAACCCGGTGACGGTCAACGACCCGAAGCTGGGCGCGATCACCTGCCCCAGCGGCGCGCTGGCCCCGGGTGCCGACGTCACCTGCACCAACAAGACCTACACGCTCACCCAGGCCGACGTGGACGCCGGCAAGGTGGACAACACCGCGACCGCGACGGGTGCGCCGCCGAGCGGCCCCAACGTCACCGGCACCGACTCGGTGACCGTCACGGTGCCGTCGCTGCCCTCGATCTACATCGACAAGACCGCCGGCGCCATCACCGACACCGACGGCAACGGCCCGGACGCCGGCGACACGATCACCTACTCGTTCACGGTCACCAACACCGGCAACGTGGCGCTGACGCTGATCGCGGTCGACGACCCGAAGCTGGGCGGCAACATCCCGTGCCCCAGCTCCACGCTGGCGCCGGGTGCCTCGATGACCTGCCCGAACAAGGTCTACACGATCACCCAGGCCGACGTGAACAACGGCCGCATCGACAACACCGCCACCGTCACCGGCAAGCCGCCGACGGGCAGCAACGTCACCGACGACGACACCGCGACCAAGGTGCTCCAGGGCACCGCGGCCGTCGAGCTGGACAAGACCGCGAGCGCGATCAGCGACCTGGACGGCAACGGTCCCGACAAGGGCGACAAGATCACCTACAGCTTCAAGGTCACCAACATCGGCACGGTGACGCTGAACCCGGTGACCGTCACCGACCCCAAGGTCGGCCCGGTGACCTGCCCGACCGGCGCGCTCGCGCCGGGTGCGAGCGTCTCGTGCACCGCGGTGCAGTACGTGCTGACCCAGGCCGACGTGGACGCCGGCAAGGTGGAGAACACCGCGACCGCCCACGGCACGCCGCCGAGCGGCCCGGAGGTCACCGACACGGACTCCACGAGCACGCCGGTCCCGGCGTACCCCGGCATCGTCCTGCACAAGAGCGCCGGAGCCGTCGTCGACGGTGACGGCAACGGCCCCGACGCCGGCGACACGATCACCTACTCGTTCCAGGTGACCAACACCGGCAACGTGACGCTGAACCCGGTGACGGTGAGCGACCCGAAGCTGGGCGCGATCACCTGCCCCACGGGCGCGCTCGCGCCCGGCGGATCGGTCAGCTGCACGCCGAAGTCGTACACCCTCACCCAGGCCGACGTGAACGCCGGCAAGGTGGACAACACCGCGACCGCGACCGGTACCCCGCCGTCCGGCCCGAACGTGACCGACACCGACTCGACCACGACGTCGGTGCCGGCCGCCCCGTCGATCCACCTCGAGAAGACCGCGAGCACGATCGACGACGTCGACGGCAACGGCCCCGACGCGGGCGACAAGATCACCTACTCGTTCACGGTGACCAACACCGGCAACGTGACCCTGAACCCGGTGACGGTCAACGACCCGAAGCTCGGTGGTGCGATCACCTGCCCGTCCGGCGCCCTGGCGCCCGGCGCGCACGTCACCTGCACCGACAGGACGTACACGCTGACCCAGGCCGACGTGAACGCCGGCACCGTGGACAACACCGCGACCGCGACCGGCACGCCGCCGTCCGGCTCGAACGTGACCGACACCGACGCGACCAGCACGCCGGTCGCGCCGAGCGCCTCGATCAACCTGGTGAAGACCGCCAGCGCGGTGCACGACGTCAACGGCAACGGCATCGACGACGGCGACACGGTCGTCTACACGTTCACGGTGACCAACACCGGCAACGTCACGCTCACCAACATCACCATCGCGGACCCGAAGGTCGGCCCGGTGACCTGCCCGAGCGGACCGCTGGCCCCGGGTGCGTCGGTCGACTGCACGCCGCGCACCTACACGCTGACCCAGGCCGACGTCGACCACGGTTCGGTGGAGAACACCGCGACCGTCACCGGCACCACCCCGAGCGGTGGGACCGTGACCGACGACGACTCCCGCACCGTGGACCTGCCGTCCACCGGCTCGATCCAGCTGTCCAAGACGGCCGGCGCGGTCACGGACCTCGACGGCAACGGGCCGGACGCCGGCGACACGATCACCTACTCGTTCCAGGTGACGAACACCGGCAACGTGAAGCTGGACCCGGTGACCGTCTCCGACCCGAAGGTCGGCCCGGTGACCTGCCCCTCCGGCGGCCTCGAGCCGGACGAGTCCTTCGACTGCACCGACGTGGTCTACACGATCACCGCGGCCGACGTGGCCAACGGGTCGGTGGACAACACCGCGACCGCGACCGGCAAGACGCCGGCCGGCGGCACGGTGCAGGACAGCGACTCGACCCACACGCCGGTTCAGCCGACGGTCACGAACGTCAAGGTCAAGAAGACCGTCGACAACGCCTCGCCGCACCCCGGTGACGTGATCACGTACACGCTCACCGTCACCAACACCGGTGCGGCCGACGCCCGTGACGTGGTCGTCACCGACTCGCTGCCGAGCGGCGTGACCTACGTGTCCGCGGACGCCGCCTGCGACCGCACCGGCTCGACGGTCCGCTGCGAGCTGGGCACCGTCCCGGCCGGGGGCACGCGCAGCGTGGACATCGACGTCAGGGTCGACCCGCTGCCGACGGTGGGCGCGGACCACCAGCACCTGTTCGACGTGCAGAAGGCCGAGGTCCAGGTGGACGTCGAGCCGGGCGACCAGGCCACCGGCACCGTCGTCTGCCCGACCGGGTACGTCGTGACCGACGGCTCGGGCCGGATCGACCACGTCGACCAGGGCACCGGGACGTACGCCGACGTGCACATGACCGAGAACCGCGCGGTCGGCAACGACAGCTGGCGCGCGCACTTCGTGAACGACGCGATGGGCCGCGTGCAGGCCAAGGTGTTCATGGTCTGCGTGAAGACCGAGAGCGAGAACGTCAACGGCCACACCCACCAGATCGTCGTGGGCCCGCAGCAGAGCCAGACCGTGGCCCTGCCGACCGGTCCGACCGACGTCACGATGACCTGCGCGTCCGGCCAGACGCCGATCCAGCCCGGCTACCAGCTCGACGGCGTGGCGCCGGTGGTGACCACGTACCCCTCCGGGGGCAACGGGTGGACCTGGCGGGTCGTGAACGAGGGTGACGCGAGCACCGGCACCTTCACGATGCGCTGCCTGGACGACCTGGTCAGCACGGCGAACGGGCACACGCACCAGCTCGGGCTCGACGAGGTCCGCAAGCACATCACCGTGGGGCCGGGCCAGGAGGCCGAGTTCACGCTCACCTGCGCGGACGACGCCAAGGGCATCGTGGCGGGCTACGACATCGACGAGGGACTCGTCGTGATGGGCAACGACCCGCGGCCGATCATCCGGGTGTTCAAGTTCTACAACCCGACGAACCAGCCGCTGAGTGGTGACCTGTACCTGCTCTGCCTGAAGAACCGGACGGAGAAGGGTGCCGACCAGGGTGGTCACGTCGTGAACACCGCGACGGTCACGACGACGACCCCGGAGACCACGACGGGCGACAACAGCGACAGCGTCACCATCCAGGTCGACGACTCGCCGGTGGTGGTCCCGGTCGCTCCGCTCAAGGTCTCCGGCTCGTCGGTGTCCGCTGCGGTCCGCTGCGGCAAGGGCGGCGGGACGTGCCAGGGCCGGGCCACGCTGGTCACGGCGTCGACCGTGAAGGTCGGCGGCCGGACCATCAAGGCCGGCACCGTCCTCGCGAAGGGCGCCTACAAGATCAAGTCCGGCAAGAAGGGGGTGGTGAAGATGCACAAGACCACCGCCGGCCGGAAGGCGCTGGGCTCGAAGGCGCTGAAGAAGGCGAAGCTGAAGCTGGGCGGCGACTCGAGGACCGTGCGCCTCCAGCACTGACCACGGCCGGGGGGCCGAGGGGGGAGTTCGGGCATGCGGCAGTCGCTGCTGCCAGGATGGGCCGCATGCCCGAACTCGTGCACTACACCGTCGGAGGGGCGGGCTCCGAGGCGGTCGCGACGATCACCCTGGACTCGCCCCACAACCGCAACGCGCTCTCCCGGCAGCTGGTCACCGAGCTGTTCGAGGGCATCGAGCGGGCGGCTGCCGACGACGACGTCCGCGTGGTCCTGCTGGCCGCGGAGGGCCGGGTGTTCTGCTCCGGCGCCGACCTCTCCGAGGCCTCGGCCGGCGGCATGGACGAGGGCGCCCGGCGGATCGTCGACCTGCAGCGGCTGATCGTCACCCTGGACAAGCCCGTGGTCACCCGCGTGTCCGGCGCGGTGCGCGCCGGCGGGATCGGCATCGTGGCGGCCTCCGACGTGGTGGTGGCCGCCGAGGACGCGACGTTCGCGCTCACCGAGGTCAAGCTCGGGCTGGCCGCCGCGATCATCTCGCTCACCGTGCACGCCCGGATGACCCCGCGTGCGGCGGCGCTCACCACGCTCGGCGGCGAGGTCTTCACCGGTGCCGACGCGGCGGCGTACGGCCTGGTGACGACCGCGGTGCCGGCCGGCGACCTCGACGCCGAGGTCGCGAAGGTCTGCGCCTCGCTGGCCAGCGGCGCGCCCCAGGGGCTGCGCGAGTCGAAGCGGATCCTCAACCGGGAGCTCGTCGAGCGGATCGACGCGCACGGCGCCGACATGGCCGAGCTGTCCGCCCGGCTGTTCGCCTCCGAGGAGGCGAAGGCCGCGATGACGGCGTTCCTGACCCGGAAGAAGTAGCGGCCGGGTACGCTTGTCGACTTGCCGGAACCGGTTCGGCACGAGGGGAAGACAGGCGTTGTCGGAAGAGCTGGTCGATCGGGAGATCGCCGCCGAGCAGGCGTTCGTGGACCGCGTGTACGTGCAGCTGGCCGAGTCGGCCAGGTCCGCACAGGCACTCGCCAAGGAGGGCCACAGCCGTGGCCGCCTCGGACACGAGGGTGGCCTGGTCGAGCGGGACGCGATGGTGTTCCAGGCCGCGCGCCGGATCGCGCAGCTCGACGCTGCGCACGAGGGGCTGGTCTTCGGCCGGCTCGACCTGCGTGAGGAGGTCGACCCCGAGCCCCGCTACATCGGCCGGATCGGCCTGCGCGACGCCAACCGCGACTCGCTGCTGATCGACTGGCGCGCGCCGGCCGCCGCAGTGTTCTACCAGGCCACCGCCGCCGAGCCGCACGACGTCGTCCGACGGCGCGTGCTGCGCTGCGCCGGGTCGACGGTCGTCGGCGTCGAGGACGAGCTGCTCGACACGGAGGCCGAGACCAGCCTCCCGATCGTCGGCGAGGGCGCGCTGATGGCGCAGCTGTCCCGAGCCCGTGACCGGTCCATGCACTCGATCGTGGCGACCATCCAGGCCGAGCAGGACCGGGCGATCCGCGCACCCGGCAAGGGCGTCGTGTCGATCTCCGGCGGCCCCGGCACCGGCAAGACCGTCGTCGCGCTGCACCGCGCGGCGTACCTGCTCTACACCGACCGGCGCCGCTACGAGGGCGGCGGCGTGCTGATCGTCGGGCCCAGTGGCGTGTTCATGCGCTACATCGAGCGGGTGCTGCCGAGCCTCGGTGAGACCGCGGTCGCCCTGCGCTCGCTCGGCGAGGTCGTCGACGGCGTCCGCGCCACCCGGCACGACGAGCCGGCGGTCGCCGACGTCAAGGGCTCCGCGCGGATGGCCGAGCTGCTCCGGCGGGCCGCGCGGCAGCAGGCGCCCGGCAGCCCGCGGGAGTTCCGGGTCTTCTGGCGCGACGACACGATCGTGCTGGACCGGCAGATCCTCGGGAACGTGCGCCGGAGCCTGATGTCGCAGGGCCGCCGCAACCGGCAGCTGCCGCGGGTCGTGCCGACCCTGCTGGACGCGATGTGGCGCCAGGTCCGCGGCGAGCGCGGCCGGGACCGGGGCCGCGAGGCGTTCGACGACGAGATGACCTCGAACGCCGCGTTCCTCGACTTCGTCGCCGCCTGGTGGCCGCCGCTGGAGGCGGCGGAGGTGTTCGGGTGGCTGCGCGAGCCCGAGTTCCTCGCCCGGGTCGCCGACGGCGTGCTCGGCCACGAGGAGCAGCGGCTGCTCTCGAAGTCGTGGACCGGCGCCGACCTCTCCGTCGAGGACGTGCCGCTGCTGGACGAGCTGCGGTACGCGATCGGCGACGTGCCGGCGCGCACCGACGACGAGCGCGACCTGGACGAGACCGGCCTGCTCGCGGGCGGCGTCGACATGCAGGAGCTGTTCACCGCCGCGGACCGCGAGTACGCGCCCACCGGCCGGGCCTGGGCCCCGCCCACGCACCGGATCGAGGACGACCCGTTCGCGCACGTGCTCATCGACGAGGCGCAGGACCTGACCCCGATGCAGTGGCGGATGGTCGGCCGGCGCGGCCGCTCCGCGTCCTGGACGATCGTCGGAGACCCGGCGCAGTCCTCGTGGCCGGTGCCGGCCGAGGCGGCGGCCGCCCGCGCGGCCGCGCTCGAGGGCAAGGAGCTCCACGAGTTCCACCTGTCCACGAACTACCGCAACTCCTCGGAGATCTACGAGTTCGCCGCGGCGTACGCCGAGCGCGTCGGCCTGGACGCCGACCTGCCGACCGCAGTCCGGTCGACCGGCGTGCAGCCGCGGGTCGTCGACGGCGTCGCGGACGCCGACCTCGAGGCCGCCACCCGGGCCGCGGTCGCCGAGATCGCCGGGCAGGTCGAGGGCACCGTCGGCATCGTGGTGCCGGTCGCCCGGCGCTCGGAGGTCAACGCCTGGCTGGCGGGGTGGCCGGAGTTCGCCGACGACGCCGCCGGCGCCCGCGCCGCCATCGACTCCTCGGTCACGCCGTCGGGCGAGGACCGGATCGTGGTGCTGACCGGCCTCGACACCAAGGGCCTGGAGTTCGACGGCATCGTCGTCGTCCGGCCCCAGGAGATCGAGGACGAGTCGGCCACCGGCCGCGCGACCCTGTACGTCGTGCTGACCCGCGCGACCCAGCTGCTGACCACCCTCGCCTGACCGGCTAGCGGTGCCGAGTCGGCGCGAATGCAGGCGCCAGCGGTGCCGAGTCGGCGTGAATGCAGACCGGACGCCGGCAGTAGCGCCGACTCGAGGGGTTGAGACGCGGCAGTAGCGCCGACTCGGCGGCAACTAGAGTCGGCGCATGAGCGCCACCACCTCTGCCCGGGAAGCCATCGCGGCCGTCCAGGGGCACGAGGCCTGGGCGATCATCCGCCGCTCCACGCGCGCCGGCGACCGGGACACGGTCGGCGTGGTCGGGGGGCGCCGGCACGTGGTCGAGTCGATCCTCGACGTACCGCTCGCCGAGGGGGTGCCCGAGGCCGGGCACATCGCGGACCGGCTGCTCGCCGTCCCGTTCCGCCAGGTGCGCGAGCGCGGCTTCGAGGCGCACGACGACGGCACGCCGCTGGTGGTGGTCGACGTCGAGACCGAGCTGGAGTTCACGGTCGCCGAGGTCGTCGAGGCGATCGACGAGGTGCCGGTCGAGTTCTCCGACCGCGGCGGCTTCGACACCGACGACGAGGAGTACGGCAAGCTCGTCGGCTCGATCATCAAGGACGAGATCGGCCAGGGCGAGGGCGCGAACCTCGTCATCGGCCGGCACTACCGCGCGACGGTCGCGGACTGGGGCGCGGACAAGGCGCTCGCGGTGTTCCGGCGGCTGCTCGAGCGCGAGCGCGGCGCGTACTGGACGTTCGTGTTCTTCACCGGTGACCGGTACCTGATCGGCGCGAGCCCCGAGCGGCACGTGACCATCCACGGCGGCGACGTGCGGATGAACCCGATCAGCGGCACCTTCCGGCTGCCCCGCGAGGAGACGGCCGACCTGCGCGGCCAGCTGCTGGAGTTCCTGCGCGACGAGAAGGAGATCTACGAGCTCTTCATGGTCGTCGACGAGGAGCTGAAGATGATGTGCGACATCTGCCACGAGGGCGGGCAGGTGCTCGGGCCGTTCCTCAAGCCGATGAGCCGCCTCATCCACACCGAGTACCTCCTCGCCGGCCGCACCCGGCGGGACCCGCGCGAGGTGCTGCGCGACACCATGTACGCCGCCACGGTCACGGGGTCGCCGGTCGAGAACGCCTGCCGGCTGATCAAGCAGTACGAGGACGAGGGCCGCGGCTACTACGGCGCGGCGCTGGCGATCCTCGGGCGCGACGCGGCCGGCGGGCCGGTCGTCGACAGCCCGATCGTCATCCGCACCGCCGACGTCGACCTCGACGGCCGGCTCACGGTCACGGCCGGGGCGACGCTGGTGCGCGACTCGGACCCGGCGTACGAGGTGGCCGAGACGCACGCCAAGGCCGGTGGCATCCTCAGCGCCTTCGGGCTGGTCGAGCCCGCGCCGACGCCGCAGGTCAACGTCACCGAGCTCGTCAACGACGAGGACGTGCTGCTCGAGCTGAACGCCCGCAACCGGCGGCTGTCGCGGTTCTGGCTGACCGACCAGGGCGGCTCGCCGCCGGACCCGCGGCTGGCCGGCAAGACCGTGGTGATCCTCGACGGCGAGGACGACTTCGTGAACATGCTGCGGCACGTCCTCGGCGTGCTCGGCATGACCTCGACCGTCGTACGCCACGAGGAGTACGCCCCCGGCGTCCTGGACGGCTACGACCTGGTGATCGTCGGACCGGGCCCCGGCGACCCGCGCGACGGCGCCGACCCGAAGATGGCCCACCTGCGGGCCGCGGTCGCCGAGCTGATGGCGGCGCAGCGGCCGTTCCTCGCGGTGTGCCTGGGCCACCAGGCGCTGTGCCACCACCTCGGCATCCCGCTGACGTACAAGGACATCGTCTTCCAGGGCACGCAGTCGCCGGTGAGCATCGGCGGGCGCACCGAGCGGGTGGGGTTCTACAACACGTTCGTGGCCCGTGAGGGGGCCGCGGCGCTGCCCTCCGGCGTGTCGGCGGAGGCGGATGTCCAGACCGGTGACATCCATCTGGTGGCCGGTCCGCACTACCGAGGCATCCAATTCCACGCGGAATCCATCCTCACCGAGCACGGATACGACCTGCTGCACGAAATCGTCGGCGACCTTCTGCTCGATCGCGGTACATCGGGTTCCTGATTCGCTACGCTCTGCCTTGTAGGACCGGCGGGAACCCGCTCGTGGGCCCGGTGAAGACTGCCCCCCAGCTTCATCGGGCCCTTCCGCATCTCTGCACTAGGTTGGCGCCGTGGTCCCGGACGTGGTCGTGGTCGACCACCACGACTCCTACACGTGGAACCTCGTCCACCTCGTCGCGTCGGTGACCGGGGTGCTGCCGGCGGTCGTGCAGCACGACGAGGTGTCCGCCGACGAGGTGCTCGCGCACTCGCACGTGGTGCTGTCGCCGGGCCCCGGGCACCCCGCCGTACCGGAGGACTTCGCGGTCGGCCGTGCGGTGCTCGCCGCCGGCACCCGGCCGGTGCTCGGCGTCTGCCTCGGGATGCAGGGCCTGGTGACGGGGTACGGCGGCGAGGTCGGCCGGGTCGCGCCGGCCCACGGTGAGGTGGCGACGGTGACCCACGACGGACGGGGAGTGTTCGCCGGCCTGCCGGCGGCGTTCGCGGCGGTGCGCTACCACTCGCTCGCGGCGCTCGCCGTACCGCCGTCGCTCGAGGCGACCGCGTGGGCCGACGGGGTCGTGATGGGCGTGCGGCACCGGACGCTGCCGCTGGAGGGCGTGCAGTTCCACCCCGAGTCGGTCCTCTCCGAGCACGGCGCCCGCCTGGTGGCCAACTTCCTGGGCCTGTCGTGACGGACCCGGTCGAGTTCTTCCGCGAGACGGCGGCGGCGTACCCCCGCTGCTTCTGGCTCGACGGCGGCGGCGCCCGCGAGTGGTCGGGCCGCCGCTCGATGGTGGGCTGGCTGGACGCGGACGACGTCTCGCTCACCTACTCGGCCGCGACCCGGGAGGTCACCCGGCACGCCGGTGGTCGCGCGTCGGTCGTCGGTGACGACGTGTTCGCCGCGCTCGCCGCCGAGCTCGCCGCCGGCTCGCCCGACGACCACTGGGTCGGCTACCTCGGCTACGCCTGCCGGCCCGACCTGCCGGCGTCCGTGGGCGGCCCGCTGCCCGACGCGGTGTGGATGCGCCCGCGCGAGATCCGGTTCTTCGACCACCCACCTGTCGGCGAAAACCTGTACTTGTCGGCCGAAGCTTCGGCCGACAAGTACAGGTTTCCCCGGTCGACCGGGGAAACCGCCACCGCCCCCACCCCCTACGCCACCGCGTTCGCCGAGGTCCAGGAGCAGCTGCACGCGGGCAACAGCTACGAGGTCAACCTCACCTACCGGCTGGAGCAGGAGAGCGGCGTGGACCCGGTGACGGCGTACCTGCGGCTGCGCGAGCTCAACCCCGCGCCGTACGCCGGGTTCCTGCAGCACGACGTCCCCGGCGCGCGGGCGTGGCTGCTCAGCAGCAGCCCGGAGCGGTACGCGCTGGTCGGCGCCGACCGCACGCTGGAGACCAAGCCGATCAAGGGCACGACGCCGCGCGGCAGCACGCCGGAGGAGGACGAGCGGCACCGGCGGCACCTCGCGACGGACCCGAAGTTCCGCGCAGAGAACCTGATGATCGTCGACCTGCTCCGCAACGACCTCTCCACGGTGTGCGCTCCCGGCACCGTCTCGGTGCCGGTGCTGATGGACGTCGAGTCCTACGAGACGGTCCACCAGCTCGTCAGCACGGTCCGCGGCACGCTGCGCGACGACGTCTCGACCGTCGACGCGCTGCGCGCGCTGTTCCCGGCGGGCTCGATGACCGGCGCGCCCAAGCTGCGCACGATGCAGATCGTCGAGGCCGTCGAGGACACCCCGCGCGGCGTCTACTCCGGCGCGTTCGGCTGGGTCGCCGCCGACGGCCGCGCCGACCTGGGCGTCGTGATCCGCAGCCTCACCACCGCCGGCGACGGCCGGTACCTGCTCGGCACCGGAGGAGGGATCACCGTCCGCTCGGAGATGCCCGACGAGTACGCCGAGTCGCGCTGGAAGGCGGAGCGGCTGCTGCGGGCTCTCGAGGTCGGGTGACGAGGTCGGGTGACGAGGTCGGGTGACGAGGTCGGATGGGTACCGTGGCGACCATGGAGAACGCTCACGTCATCGTGCTGTTCGGCGCGACGGGTGACCTCTCCCGCCGCAAGCTGCTGCCCGGCCTCATGCACCTGTGGCAGGCCGGCCTGATCGACGAGTCCCGGATCGTCGGCACCTCCCTGGAGGAGATCGACACCGAGGCGTTCGTGCAGCTGGCCCGGGACGCGTGCCTGGAGTTCTGCAAGAAGCCGATGTCGGACGAGGAGTGGGGGCGGTTCTCGCAGCTGCTCAGCTACGTCCCGCAGTCCGCGGGTCCGCCGGCGCTCGCCGAGGCGGTCCGCCTCGCCGAGGCCGACCTCGCCCGGGGCGGTCAGCCCGTGGACTTCCTGCACTACCTGAGCGTGCCGCCCAAGGCCGCGCTCGACGTCGTGCGCCAGCTCGACGAGGCCGGGCTGGTCAAGCAGTCGCGGATCGTGATGGAGAAGCCGTTCGGCACCGACCTGGACTCCGCGCGCCGGCTGAACGCCCGGCTGCACGAGGTGTTCGACGAGAGTCAGATCTTCCGGATCGACCACTTCCTCGGCAAGGAGGCCGCGCAGAACATCCTGGCGTTCCGGTTCGCCAACGGCCTGTTCGAGCCGATCTGGAACCGCAACTTCATCGACCACGTGCAGATCGACGTCCCCGAGACGCTCGGACTGGAGATGCGCGCGAAGTTCTACGAGAGCACCGGCGCCTACCGCGACATGGTCGTCACCCACCTGATGCAGGTGCTCGCGTTCATGGCGATGGAGCCGCCGACGTCGCTGGCCCCGGAGCCGATCAGCGACGAGAAGCTCAAGGTGTTCCGGTCGATGCGGCCGATCGAGCCGCACAACGTCGTGCGCGGCCAGTACGCCGGCTACACCGACCTCGAGGAGGTGCCCGACGACTCCGACACCGAGACGTTCGTGGCGCTGAAGGTGGAGATCGACAACTGGCGCTGGGCGGGGGTGCCGTTCTACCTGCGCACCGGCAAGCGGATGGCGGAGTCGGCGCGGATCATCTCGATCGCGTTCAAGGAGCCGCCGCTGACGATGTTCCCGCGCGGCTCGAACGCCGGCACCCAGGGCCCGGACCACCTGACGTTCGACCTCGCCGACCAGTCCCGGATGTCGCTGTCCTTCTACGGCAAGCGTCCCGGGCCGGGCATGAAGCTCGAGAAGCTCTCGATGCAGTTCGCGACCCACGAGACGTCGTCATCTCTGGCGGTGCTGGAGGCGTACGAACGGCTGATCCACGACGCGCTGCGCGGCGACCACACGCTGTTCACGACCGCCGAGGGCATCGAGACGCTGTGGGAGAAGTCGATCCCGCTGCTGGCCGCGCCGCCACCGGTGCGGGTCTACCCGGTCGGCAGCTGGGGGCCGAACGCGATCCACCAGCTGATCGCGCCGAACGCCTGGCGGCTGCCGTTCGAGCGGTCCTGGCGCGACCCGAACGTCTACTCCGCCTAGCTGTACCTAGCGCCGGTCCGTCGTGCGCCGGCCGTCGTCGGTGTAGCTGACCGACCCGAGGTCGACGGTCCGGCGCGCGTTCGCGAGCGCGGCGACCATCACGGTGCCCAGCGGTCCGCGCCGGTCGAACATCGCGGCCGTCCCGACCGCGATCCCGTCGTGCTCGACCCGGTCGGTCGCGAGCAGCCCGATCTCGATGCCCTCCGGCTCGCGGGCCAGCGTCAACGTGATGTCGGTGTTGATGTACTCGACGCCGTTGCTGCCCCAGTTGGTCACCATGCTGGTGCCGTCCGCGCTCGCGGCCGCGGCCTGGAGCCCGGTCAGCGGCTGGTCCGGAACGATCGGCACCGACGTGCTCCACGACGCCTTGCGGTCGGCGTTCTGGTGCTCGAGGAAGTTCTGCGACCAGTCCACCGACGACTTCACGTACGGCGCGCGCGGCTCGTCGCCCGCGGGCGGGACCACGTCGAGCGGCGGCGGTACCGGGCGGTCGGTGGGCGCCCAGACCTCGCCCTCCGTGGTCTCCGACGGCTTGAGGAAGGTCGCGGTCCCGCGGGCGACGCGCTCGCCGTCCTGGGACAGGATCACGTCGACCAGGCAGATCCGCCGGCCCTCGCGCTCGATCTCGGTCGTCAGCGTGCACGGGACCATCCGCGCGGGCTTGAACAGGTCGACCGCCCAGCGGACCGGCCGCAGGTCCGTGCGCCCGGCCCGCACCAGCGCGCCCTCCGCGGCCCAGGCGAGGGCGCCGCTCAGCGCGACGCCGTGCATCTGGTCGTCGCTCCACATGCTGCAGGCGAGGGGGGCCGGGACGAGGTCGTCGCCGTCGCGGGTGAAGAACGAGAGCTGGTCGGTCACCGGCCTATTCTGTCGGCGCGGAGCGGGCGAGCGCTGCGAGCAGGTCCGTGGTGCTCGTCACGAACGCGTCCCGGTCGTACGGCTTCAGGTGCACGGCGTTGACGCTCTGCACCACGCCCTGGGTCTGCACGAAGCCGGTGACCAGGATCCCGGTCCGGCGCTCGCGGACGGCGATCCGCGCGGCGTCCGCGCCGGGCACGGTGACCGGCCGCAGCTGGGATCCGGCCGCGCCCATCGAGTCCAGGGCGGTGTCCAGGCCGCCGTCGAAGAACAGGTAGCTGACGTCGTACGCCGGCCCGCCGGTGCGCTTCGGCACGAACGTGCAGCGCGGCTGGTCGACGGTGCCGGTCTGCATGGTGACCGGCTCGCCGGCGATCCGGCTGACGCCGGCCGCGGTCAGCCCGTCGCACGGGTTCCACGCGACGTCCGGGGCCTTCGACTCCGCGGCGGACGGTGGCCCGTCCGAGGACGACGAGCAGCCGGCCAGCAGCACCGCCGCGGCGACCGCCGCGGCGCCGACGCCCCGCCTCACGGCGCCGGGGTCCAGTCCGGGACCGGCGCGGTCGAGCCGGGCAGCCACAGCGTGAGCCGCGCGCCGCCGCCGGGCGCCGCGCTCGCCTCGACGGAGCCCGAGTGCCGCTCGGCCACCTGGCGCACGATCGAGAGGCCGAGCCCGGAGCCGGGCATCGCCCGTGACTCCCGCGAGCGGTAGAACCGGTCGAAGACGTGGGGCAGGTCCTCGGGGGTGATGCCGGGACCGTCGTCGTCGACGACCAGGACGCCGTCCGCCAGCCGCACGGTGATCGTGCCGTCGGGCGGGCTCCACTTGGCCGCGTTGTCGAGCAGGTTGGTGACCGCGCGCTCGACGCCGGAGTGCTCGCCGACGACGTACCAGGGCTGGAGGTCGACGTCGAAGGTGACGCCCGGGGCGCGGCGCCGGACCCGCTCGATCGTGCGGTGGACGAGGTCGGCGACGTCCACCTCCTCGACCACGTGGGTCAGCGGCTCGTCGCGGGAGAGCTCGACCAGGTCGCCGATCAGCGTGGTCATCTCCTCGATCTGCGCGCGGACGTCGCGGAGCAGCTCCTGCTGGGCCTCGGGCGGCAGCCCGCCGGCGCTGTCGGCCTGGCTGAGCAGGTCGAGGTTGGTGCGCAGCGAGGTCAGCGGGGTGCGCAGCTCGTGGCCGGCGTCCGCGACCAGCTGGCGCTGCCGGTCCCGGGACGCGGCGAGCGCGGCGAGCATCTGGTTGAACGCCGTGGCCAGCCGTGCGATCTCGTCGTCCCCCTCGACCGGCAGCGGCCGGAGGTCCTCGGTCCGGGCGATCTCCTCGACCGAGGCGGTGAGCCGCCGGACCGGCCGGAGCCCGTTGCGGGCCACCGCCCAGCCGGCCATGCCGGACGCGATCACCCCGGCGAGGCCGAAGAGGAACATCACGATGCCGAGCTTGCGCAGCACGGCCTCCTGGGAGTCGAGCGACTGACCGATGACCATCGTGCTGCCGTCGCTGCGGTGCACGGCGGCGATCCGCCACCGGGTGCCGTCGCTGCTGACGGTGCGGATCGAGGTCGCCTCGTCGCCCTTGGAGACCGCGACCTCGGGCTCGCCGATCAGTCGCTGGGGCTGGTCGGCCTTCTTGCCCCGGATCAGGCCGCTGCCGCTGGCGTCCAGGCAGGCCACCCAGACGTTGGTGGCGCCGAAGTAGTCGGCGGGGAAGGTGAAGTTGCGGTCGCACAGCGCGGACGTGGGGGTGGTCTCGGCCCGGTGCAGGAGCGAGTCGTCGAGCGTCGCCTGCAGCTGCATGCGCACGGTGAGGTACGCGCCGAAGGCGACCAGCAGCACGGTGGCGCCGGCGGCGATGGTGGTCAGCACGGTGACGCGGGAGGCGAGCGAGCGGCGGTAGTGCCAGCGTCCGTCCGGGCCGGCGGGCGGGAAGACGGTCACGATTCCTTCAGCACGTAGCCCACGCCGCGCACGGTGTGGATCAGGCGCGGCTCGCCCTCGGCCTCGGTCTTGCGGCGCAGGTAGCCGACGTACACCTCGAGCGAGTTGGCGGTGGTCGGGAAGTCGTAGCCCCAGACCTCCTCGAGGATGAAGGACCGCTCGAGCACCCGGCGCGGCCGGCGCAGGAACATCTCCAGCAGCGTGAACTCGGTGCGGGTCAGCTCGATCGAACGGTCGCCGCGGCGCACCTCGCGGGTGGCGACGTCCATGGACAGGTCGGAGAACGAGAGCACCTCGTCGTCGGCGTCCTCGTCGCGCGGGGCGGCCCGGCGCAGCAGCGCACGCAGCCGGGCGAGGAGCTCCTGCAGCGCGAACGGTTTGGTGAGGTAGTCGTCGGCTCCGGCGTCCAGGCCCTCGACCCGGTCGCCCACGGCGTCGCGGGCGGTGAGCACCAGGATCGGCAGGTCGTTGCCGGCGGTGCGCAGCGCGCGGGTCGCCTCGAGGCCGTCGAGCCGCGGCATCATCACGTCCATGATCACGACGTCGGGCGCGGTGTGCGCGATGCCGGCCAGCGCCTCGGCGCCGTCGGAGGCGAGCGCCACGTCGTAGCCGTTGAACTCGAGCGACCGGCGCAGCGACTCGCGGACGGCCTTGTCGTCGTCGACGACGAGGACCCGAGGCTTCGGTCCAGGAGCGCTGGTCACGCGACCACTCTGCCAGCCGTGCCTGAGTCGGCACTGAGAAGTGGGCTCACGTGTACCGGGAGGCGAGGTCGGCGGCCCGGCCGGCGTACCCGCCGCCGAAGTGGCAGGCGTGCACCAGCAGCGGGAACAGCTGGTGCAGCGCGACCCGGTCCTCCCAGCCGTCGGCGAGCGGCGCGGCCTCGACGTACGCGTCGAGCACCCGCGGCAGGTGCGGCAGGCCGAACAGGGCCAGCATCGCCAGGTCCACCTCGCGGTGGCCGCCGTACGCCGCGGGGTCGATCAGCCACGCGTGCCCGTCCAGACCCCAGAGGACGTTGCCGTTCCACAGGTCGCCGTGCAGCCGGGCCGGCGGCTCCTCCGGCACCAGGTCGGGCAGCCGGGGCACCACCGCCTCGATCGCGGCCGCCTGCTCCGGGGTCGCCGCGCCCCGGTCGCGGGCGAGCTTGAGGTACGGCAGCAGGCGGCGCACGGCGTAGAACTCCGCCCACGTGTCGGCGGGCCGGTTCGGCATCGGCAGCTTCCCGATGTAGCCGTCGCGGTCCCCGCCGTACGACGGCGCGCCGGCCGCGTGCGTCGCCGCGAGCTCGCGACCCAGCGCCGCCGCGGTGTCGACCGAGCTCTTGCCGGGCTCGACCCAGCGGATGATCAGGCACTCGTGGTCGACGCCCAGCACCTCCGGGACGTGCGCGCCGCCGGCGTCCGCGAGCCAGCGCAGCGCGGCGGCCTCCGCGGGGAAGAAGTCCTCGGGCGCGTGCGGGAGCGTCTTCATCAGCGCGGTGGTGCCGTCGCTCAGCCGCAGCCGGGTCGCCGTCGAGATGTCGCCGCCGGCGACCGGGGCCGTGGCGACCACGGATGCGCCGAGGAGCTCCTCGGCGCGGCGGGCGACCAGCGGCTGGCGGGTCACGTCGCGCTCTCACCCAGCGCGGCCACCAATGCCGACGCCGTCCGTTCGACCATCGCGAGGACCTCCTCGAAACCGGAGTCACCACCGTAGTACGGGTCCGGTACCTCGCTCCCGGGTTCGAGCGGGTCGAAGTCGCGGAACAGCATCACCCGGTCGCTGCGGCCGCCGATGTCGGCGAGGTTGGCGAGGTCCATCGCCAGCACCAGGTCGGCGTCGTCGTTGCCGCCCCACTGCCGGGCGCGGTGCCGGGTCGGGTCGTAGCCGGCAGCGGCGAGCGTCGCGGCCGCGCGGCGGTCCATCGGGTTGCCGACGTGCCAGTCGCCGGTGCCGGAGCTGGTGACCTCGACCCGGTCGGCCAGGCCGGCGTCGGCGAGCCGCTCCTCCAGGACGACGTGCGCCATCGGCGAGCGGCAGATGTTGCCCAGGCAGACCAGGGCGACCCGGTAGCTCCCGGGTCGCCGCGGCTGCGGCAGCTCAGTCGTCCGAGGCGTCACCGAACAGGATGCCGACGATCCAGGTGACGACCGTGATCACGATCGCGCCACCAACGGCGTTCCAGAACCCGTCGACGTAGAAGTCGATGTCGAAGAGCCCGGCCAGCCACTCGGTGAACAGCAGCATCAGCGCGTTGATCACCAGCAGGAAGAGCCCGAGCGTGACGATGATGAACGGGATCGACAGGAACTTGACGACCGGGCTGACGAACGAGTTGACGATGCCCAGGATCAGCGCCACGAACAGCAGCGCCCAGACGTTGTCGGCGACCTGGCCCCAGCCGGTCGAGCCGGTGAAGCCGATGCCGTCGAAGATCAGGATCGCCGCGGCCAGGGCCACGGCATTGGTGGCGAGCCACCCGACGAACTTCGCGAAACCCACGGGATCAGCCTAGGGGGTGGCGAGGCCCGCTACCGTCGTCCGCGTGTTCCCGGTCGGCGGCGTGGGCGTGATGCTCGCCCTGGTCCTCGTGGCCGGGGCCGGCTGCGCGCTGCTCGCGGTCGCGCTGCGGCCCCGGCTCGGCTGGGTCACCGCGCTCTCGGTCGCGGGGTTCGTCTGGTCGCTGGCGGTGATCGGCTCGATCACGCTGATCCCGGCCAACGGCGCGCCGGGCATCGTCCCCGCGGAGGGCCGGCTCGCCGGCTGTTCGTGGGACATCGGCGGCCCGGCGCCCGAGGGGTTCTGGATCGTGGGCGGCGGCCAGCGGACCCTGAACGCCGTCGTGTTCGCGCCCGCGGGCGCGCTGCTGGTGCTGGCGCTGGCGCGCTGGCCGCGGTTGGCCTGGGTGGGCGTGCCGGTCGGCATCGCGCTCCTGGCGGCGTACTCGGCCGGCATCGAGGCCACCCAGCTCGCGCTGGCCCGGATCGACCGCGCCTGCGACGTCACCGACGTCATCGACAACGTCACCGGGGCGGTGATCGGAGCGGGGGTCGGCATCCTGCTGGCGCTGGCGCTCCGCCCGTGGCGGCAGCGCCTAAGGTGACGCCCATGACCAGCCCCCAGCCCCGGCCGAACGTCGCGGAGATCCCGCCGTACGTCGCCGGGAAGCCGCCGACGGTGCGCCCCGGGATGACCTCCTACAAGCTGTCGTCGAACGAGAACCCCTACCCGCCGCTGCCCGGCGTCGTCGAGGCCGTGCAGGCCGGCGTCGCCGCCATGAACCGCTACCCGGACATGGGCGCCGTCGCGCTCTACGAGGCGCTGGCGCAGCGGTTCGGCGTCCCGGTCGAGCACCTCTCGGTCGCGACCGGGTCGGTCGGGCTGATCTACCAGCTGGTGCAGGCGTTCTGTGACCCCGGCGACGAGGTCGTGTTCGCGTGGCGGTCGTTCGAGGCGTACCCGATCGCGGTCACCGCCGCGGCCGCGACCGCGGTCAAGGTGCCGGTCACGGCCGACGGCCGGCACGACCTGGACGCGATGGCCGCGGCGATCACCGAGCGCACCAAGGTGGTGCTGGTCTGCACGCCGAACAACCCGACCGGCCCGGCCGTCACCCAGACCGAGCTGGACGGGTTCCTCGCGAAGGTGCCCCCGCACGTGCTCGTCGTGGTCGACGAGGCGTACGTCGAGTTCGTGCGGACGTCCGACCCGGTGGACGGCCTCGCGACGTACCGCGGCCGCGACAACGTGGTGCTCACCCGGACCTTCTCCAAGGCCTACGGGCTGGCGGGCTTCCGGGTGGGGTACGCCGTCGCGCCGGCCCCGATCGCGGCCGCGCTGCGCGCGGTGTCGCTGCCGTTCGGCGTCTCCACGGTCGCGCAGGCCGCTGCGATCGCGTCACTGGAGCGGCAGGACGAGCTGCTGGAGCGGGTCGAGGCGCTGGTCGCCGAGCGCGCCCGGGTCGTCGAGGGCCTGCGGGCGGCGGGCTGGGACGTCCCGGAGGCGCAGGGCAACTTCGTGTGGTTCGAGCTCGGCGACCGGACCCTCGACTTCGCCGCCGCGGCCGACGAGGCGGGGATCGTCGTCCGCCCGTTCGCGGGCGAGGGCGCCCGGGTGTCGATCGGCGAGACCGAGGCCAACGACCGGCTGATCGCCGTGGCCGCCGCGTTCGCGCGCTGACCTCAGGCGGTCGCGGCCACCGCGGACAGCACCCAGAGCAGCGGCAGCGTGGCGAGGGCCAGGGCGGCGATCCGCCAGGCCCCGGGTACGACGAGCGTCAGGCCGACGCCGGCCAGCGACGCCAGCGCGAGGACGGCGATCGTGCCGGCGGAGGCCTCGGGGCGGTCGACGGCGCGGGCGAGGTGCCGGGAGAACGCGAGCACCAGGGTCGCCGCCGCGCCGACGAGGTAGGCGACGGCCCGGGTGCCCGCGTCGTACGCCGGGCTCACACCCAGCTCACGGCGAAGACGATGGCGGCGACGAGCACCAGGACCGAGAGGATCGTGCACGCCACCGCGACCGCACCGCGAGCGCGGAGGCCGACGACGGCGAGCACGAGGGAGGGCAGCGCGACGACGGCGCAGAGCCCGGCGAGCAGGTAGCCGAGGCTCGCGAAGCCCTCGTCGCCGTACGCGGAGATCTGGTCGTAGGTGTGGAGGGTGATCAGGCCCGCCACGAGCAGCAGCACGGTGTCGAGGCCGGCCACGGTTCCCGCGACGGCCCGGACCGGGAGGGGGGTGGAGGTCATGCCCCCACCTTCGTCACCGGGCCCCGGCCGCCGCATCCGCACGGGTACTCAGATCCGGCCGGCGGTCCATCTCCCGCCAGCGCGGGTCGACGGCGGGCAGCATCGTCACCGCGAAGTACGCCAGGCCCACCACCAGCATCGCCGGCCCGAGGCCGACTCCGGTGACCAGGACCCCGCCGAGGAGGCCGCCCAGCGGCATCAGGGCGAAGCACATCGCGGTGGTCAGCGAGGACACCCGGCCGACCAGGGGCTGCGGGATCCGCTCGAAGATCACCGCACCCAGCACCGGGTTGATGAAGCCGGCCGCGAAGCCGCAGGCCATGGTCGCGCCGACGACCAGCCACAGCGGGCTGTCGAACGCGAAGGCGGCGTACCTCGGGAGCCCGCACACGAGGAACGCGAGCAGGTAGGTCCGGTAGCGCGGCAGCCGCGCGGCCCAGGCGGCGGCGCAGACCGCGCCGATCGCGGAACAGGCGCTGAAGACCGCGAACACCAGCCCGATCGCGCCCGCGCCGCGGCCGGACTCGACGGCCCAGACCGGCACCAGGACGGTGACGTAGGCCGCGTCCAGCAGGTTCGTGAGCGCCACCATCGTCGCGATGCCGAACAGCACCCGGTCGCCGCGGAGGAAGTCCCAGCCCTCGCGGAGCTGCCGGCCGTACGACGCCGCGTCCTCCTCGACGAGCGGCGGCGGAGCCGGCAGGGTGCGGGTCGTCACGAGCAGCGCGACCGCGGAGAGCCCGAAGCTGAGGGCGTCCACGATCAGCGCGTTGGTGGCGCCGATGACGGCGACCATCCCGCCGGCCAGCGCGGCGCCGAGCATCGACGACGCGCGCTCGACGGTGCCGGCGAGGCCGGTGACCCGCTCCAGCGGGACGTTCGCGTGCTCCGCGACCGCCGGCACCAGCGCCTGCTTGGCCGAGTCGCCCGGGCCGCGCAGGCCGCCGGCCACGGCGACCAGGCCGAGCAGTGCGGGGAAGCTCAGGGTCCCGGCGGCGTGCAGCAACGGGATCATCCCGACGACGACCAGGCTGGCCAGGTCGCAGGTGATGCTGACCCGGCGGGCGCCGATCCGGTCGATGACGGGACCGCCGAGCACCTTCAGCACGACCATCGGCAGCGTCTCGAACAGCGCCACCAGCCCGGTCTGCGTCGCCGACCCGGTGGTCGTGAGCACGAGGAACGGCAGCGCGATCATCGACACCCGGGTGCCGGTCAGCGAGATCGCCTCCGCGGTGAGCCACCCGTAGAGCGGGGTGCGCCGCGAGGTCATGCGCCCGCTCCGCCCACCCGGCCCGGGTAGGGGAACCCGTTGAGCTGCACGACGTACTGCACGGCGTCCTCGGCGTCCTCCTCCTCCGGCTCCGCGTGGAGGACCTCGTGGAGCGTCTCGAGCAGCGCCTTGGCGCGGGCCGGGGTCAGCCTGATCACCCAGTCGCTGTACGACGTCGCGTCCGCCCACTCCGGCGGCAGCAGGCCCAGCTCCTCGACCGACCGTTGCAGGGTCTGGGTCATCACGACCGCGACCGACTGCAGGTAGGCCTCGAGCGTCTCCTTCTCCGCGGGGTCCGCGGGCGGCGCGGTGTCGGTCATGGTCGCCTGGTGGGCCGCCTTCCACCAGCGGTCGCGGGCGTTGCCGCGCTCGGTGTCCTCGACCACGAAGCCGTGCCGCTCCAGCTGGCGCAGGTGGTACGACGTCGCGCCGGTGTTCAGCCCCAGCCGGGTGGCCAGCGTCGTGGCCGTCGCGGGCCCCTCGATCCGCAGGAGGCCGAGCATCCGGAGCCTGAGCGGGTGCGTCAGCGCCTTGAGCGCGTCGGGGGACGGGGTGATCGAGGTGACGTCCACGGCAGCACCCTACGATTGCAAAGAATCATTTGCAAACAGTTCTCTGCAATCGGGTTGGATACGGTCCCGGGGTGTTCTCCTCCGTGGTCGCCGCCGTCGCGCTGGCACTCTCGATCGCTCACGCCGCGCCGCACCGGCCCGCCCAGGTGCTGGAGGACATGACGCTGGCGCAGCGGGTCGGCCAGCTGTTCATGGTCGGGACGCCGGCCGACCGGGTCGACCAGCGGACCCGGGCGCAGATCGGCGCCTACCACGTCGGGAACGTGATGCTGACCGGCCGCAGCCACGACGGCGTGCGGAAGCCCAAGCACGTCTCGACGGTGATGCGCCGCGAGGTGGACGCCGCGTCGACCGGCGGGGTGCGGCTGTTCGTCGCCACCGACCAGGAGGGCGGGCTGGTGCGGGTCCTCCAGGGGCCGGGCTTCTCCGACATCCCGACCGCGCTCGTGCAGGGCACGTGGGGGCTGCCGCGGCTGCGCCACGCCGCGGAGACCTGGGCGGGCCAGCTGCGGGGCGCCGGGGTGAACATGAACCTGGCGCCGGTGACCGACACGGTGCCCGGCCGGAAGGCGGCCCGGCACAACCCGCCGATCGGGAAGTACGACCGGGAGTTCGGGTACACCACGAGGGTCGTCGGCCGGCACGGCGTGGCCTTCCTGCGCGGCATGACCGACGGTCACGTCGTCCCCACCGTCAAGCACTTCCCGGGCCTGGGCCGGGTCCGCGGGAACACCGACACGTCGGCGCACGTGACCGACCGGGTGACCACGCGGCACGACTCCTACCTGCGGCCGTTCCGGGCCGCGGTCCGCGCCGGGGTGCCGGCGGTGATGATGTCGACGGCGTACTACTCGCACCTGGACCCGAGGTGGCCGGCCGCGTTCTCGCCGTTCGTCGTGGGCACGATGCTGCGCGGCGACCTGGGCTTCCGGGGCGTGGTGATCTCCGACGACCTGGCCCGCGCGAAGCAGGTGGCGTCGTTCTCGCCCGCCGGGCGCGCGCTGCGGTTCATCGGCGCCGGCGGCGACATCGTGCTGGTGGTCGAGCCGGACCCCCTGCCGGCGATGTACGACGCGGTGCTCGAGCGCGCGCGGAACAGCGCGACGTTCCGCGCGAAGGTCGACGCCGCCGCGCTGCGGGTGCTGCGCGCGAAGGACCGTCAGGGGCTGCTGCCTAGGGTGGGGCCATGAGCGATTCGGGCGAGTTCAAGCGAGACACCGAGTACATCCCGGACCGGATCACCAAGGACGCCCGCAAGCCGGAGCACGGACCGGTCGAGGGCGAGCTGTGGCCGGTCGAGCCGGGGCGGTACCGGCTGGTCGCCGCGAAGGCGTGCCCGTGGGCGAACCGGTCGATCATCGTGCGCAACCTCCTCGGCCTCGAGGACGTGATCTCGATGGGCCTGTGCGGTCCGACCCACGACGAGCGCAGCTGGACCTTCGACCTCGACCCCGGCGGGCGCGACCCGGTGCTCGGCTACGAGCGGCTCCAGGAGGCGTACCTCAAGCGCTTCCCCGACTACTCGCGCGGCATCACGGTGCCCGCGGTGGTCGACATCGAGTCCGGCGGCGTCGTCACGAACGACTACCCCTGGATCACCCACGACTTCTTCTTCGAGTGGCGCGACCACCACCGGCCCGACGCCCCGGACCTGTGGCCCGACGACCTCCGCGAGGAGATGGAGGACGTCATGGAGCGGATCTACCACGAGGTCAACAACGGCGTGTACCGCTGCGGCTTCGCGTCGTCGCAGGAGGCCTACGAGGAGGCGTACGACCGGCTGTTCGCCGCCCTGGACTGGCTCGAGGACCGGCTGTCCGAGCGGCGCTACCTGATGGGCCCGCAGATCACCGAGGCCGACGTCCGGCTGTTCACGACCCTGGCCCGCTTCGACGCGGTCTACCACGGGCACTTCAAGTGCAACCGCAACAAGCTGACCGAGATGCCGGCGCTGTGGGGTTACGCCCGGGACCTCTTCCAGACGCCCGGCTTCGGTGACACCATCGACTTCTTCCAGATCAAGAAGCACTACTACGTGGTGCACAAGAACATCAACCCGACCGGCATCGTGCCCAAGGGCCCCGACACCTCGGTCTGGCTCACCCCGCACGGGCGGGACGGGTTGTAGGCGGGACCGGGGCGGCGGTTTCCCCGGTCGACCGGGGAAACCTGCACTTGCTGGCCGAAACTTCGGCCGACAAGTGCAGGGATCGGCCGACAAGTCCGGTCAGATCTCGATCCGCAGCCGCAGGTGGACGACCGTGCCGAGCTCGATGGCCTCGGCGCGGCGGACCTTGTCCTTGAGCGGTACGACGTAGCGGCCGTCCTTCGGCCACAGCGAGGTCGTCCACGCCGTGTCGCCGATGGTCACGGTCACGGGCACCATGCCCCAGCCGTAGGTCACCGCCGCCGCCGTCTCGGCGATCTGCTCGGCCTCGTCGTGGGGCACCCACACGAAGTGGTACGGCGCGGGCCCGCGCCACGACCACACCTCGCCGCTGAACTCGAGCTCCACGACGGCAGCCTAGGTGTCACCGCCGGACGAACCCGTGCACCCGGGGAGCGCCGTACCGCCAGCGCAGGTGCGCGGCGTACATGACCCGGCGCGCCCACGGGCGCTGGGCGCGGCCGAGGTAGAACCGGTGCGGACACGGCCGGCGGCCGTGGCCGCAGGTCCAGCCGTGGAAGTACACGATCGGCTGCTTGCGGCCCGCGGTGAGGACGTCGGCGCCGCCGGGCCCGCAGATCCGGGTGTTGTGCCGGCGCAGCAGCAGGTGCGGGCGGGCGCGCTTCCAGCCGAACAGGTGCCGCGAGCTGCGCCAGGTGGTCCGGTAGTCGCAGCTGCCGAAGTAGCCCTCGGACGTGAACAGGACCAGGTGCTTGCGGTGCCGGACGAGGACCGGGTTCTCGACGGTCCGGTGGCTGCGGAACAGCACCCGGGCCCGGGCGTGGTGGCCGCGGTGCCGGCCGTCGCGGGTCAGCCGGATCGCCCGGATCGAGGTCGGGTTGCCCTGCGTCTTGAACAGCAGGTAGCGGCCGCCGTTGCTCCGGCGGAACCCGGACGGGTCGATCGCACCCTGCGGCGGGCACACCAGCGGGTGCTTCCCGATCGGCCGGAACGTGTCGAGCACGCGCCGGGCCGCGGCCACGCCGATGCACCGGCGCCGGCCGTGCGCGACGGCGGAGTAGTACAGGAGCCAGCCGTGCCGCGCCTGCACCAGGTCGGGCGCCCAGATCTGGTCCGACTTCACCCACCGCGGGAGGTCGACCAGCGCACGGCGTACCGGGTGCCACGGCCCCCGCGGCGACCGCGAGACGGCCCGGGGCGCGAGGTAGCCGGTCGCGATCGCGACATAACCGCCCGAGAACGACGCCACGGACGGATCGGCGAACCGGTCGTGGTGGATCAGCGGCGTCGCCCGCTGCAGGGGCGCCACCGAGCCGTCCGCACCTCCCGTGGTCTCGACCACCAGCACCACCACGAGCGCGGCCAGCGCCGCCCGCATCCCCCACCGCATCGTTCCCACCAAGATGACTCGAAACCCTGAACCGAGCGCACAGGATCACCCGTGCCGGCGCTCCGCGCAGGGAAACACGCCGAATCGGGACCCGGCGACCCCCCGGCAACCGAGGGCCCGGGCGATTGGCGGCGGCGCCGCGGACGCGGGTAAGTTGAGCGGGCACGATTGTGTTCCGGGTCACAGGGCGCACCACCCCCGCGTCCCGCGTCCGGAGCGACAGCCATCGGCGCGCGGCGGACCCCGCATGGCCGACGACATCGAAGGAGCGCACGTGAGCACGCAGTCATCGGGTGACACGCCACCCCCCGGGTCGACTCAGTTCGGACCGGACCTGGCCGAGGTCTTCGGTCCCTCCCAGCAGGACGGCGGGCCCGAGCTCGTCCAGCTCCTGACCCCCGAGGGTGAGCGGGTGGAGCACCCGGAGTTCTCCTTCGACCTCGGCGACGACGCCATCCTCGGCTTCTACCGCGACATGGTCCTGACCCGTCGCATCGACACCGAGGCCACCGCCCTCCAGCGGCACGGCGAGCTCGGCATCTGGGCGCAGCTGCTCGGCCAGGAGGCCGCGCAGATCGGCGCCGGCCGGGCGCTGCGGCCGCAGGACTTCGTGTTCCCGACCTACCGGGAGCACGGCGTCGCCTGGTGCAAGGGCGTCGACCCGCTCGACCTGCTCGGCCTCTTCCGCGGCGTCGACCAGGGGTCCTGGAACCCCGCGGACAACAACTTCGGCCTCTACACGATCGTGATCGGCGCCCAGACGCTGCACGCGACCGGGTACGCCATGGGCATGCAGCGCGACGGCGTGGTCGGCACCGGCGACCCGGACCGCGACGCCGCGGTGATCGCGCACTTCGGTGACGGCGCCTCGTCGCAGGGCGACGTGAACGAGTCGTTCATCTTCGCCGCCTCCTACAACGCCCCGGTCGTGTTCTTCTGCCAGAACAACCAGTGGGCGATCTCCGAGCCGATCGAGCGCCAGAGCCGGATCCCGCTCTACCAGCGGGCTCTCGGCTTCGGCTTCCCCGGCGTCCGCGTCGACGGCAACGACGTGCTGGCGACGTACGCCGTCACCAAGGCCGCCCTCAACCGCGCCCGCGAGGGCCAGGGCCCGACCTTCGTCGAGGCGTACACCTACCGGATGGGCGCGCACACCACGACCGACGACCCGACCCGCTACCGGCTGTCGGACGACCTCGAGCGCTGGAAGCTCAAGGACCCGATCGCGCGCGTCGAGGCCTACCTGCGCCGCAACGGCGTCGCCGACGACGACTTCTTCGCGACCCTCCAGCAGGAGGCCGACGACCTCGGCCACCGGCTGCGCGAGGGCTGCAAGGCGCTGCCCGACCCGCAGCCGCTGAGCATCTTCGACCACGTCTACAGCGAGATCACCGACGAGCTCGTCGCCCAGCGCGACGGCTTCGCGGCGTACCTCGACTCGTTCGAGGGGGCGCACCGATGACCGGCGGAGCGCAGCCGAAGGTTTCGACAGGCTCTACCCAGCGGGTCACGCTCGCCAAGGGCCTCAACATGGGCCTGCGCAGGGCGATGGAGGACGACCCCAAGGTCCTGCTCATGGGCGAGGACGTCGGCAAGCTCGGCGGCGTCTTCCGGATCACCGACGGCCTGCAGAAGGACTTCGGCGAGGACCGGGTCATCGACTCGCCGCTGGCCGAGTCCGGCATCGTGGGTACGGCGGTCGGCCTCGCGCTGCGCGGCTACCGGCCGGTCGTCGAGATCCAGTTCGACGGCTTCGTCTACCCGGCGTACGACCAGATCGTCTGCCAGGTCGCGAAGATGCAGTTCCGCAGCCAGGGCAAGCTGAAGATGCCGATGGTGATCCGGATCCCGTTCGGCGGCGGCATCGGCGCGGTCGAGCACCACAGCGAGAGCCCGGAGGCGCAGTTCGCGCACACGCCCGGCCTCAAGGTGGTCGCCTGCTCGAACCCGGTCGACGGCTACTGGATGATCCAGCAGGCCATCGCCTGCGACGACCCGGTGATCTTCCTCGAGCCGAAGCGGCAGTACCACGCCGACAAGGCCGACCTCGACGAGTCCGCGACCCCGGAGCCGCTGTTCTCGTCCCGCGTGGTCCGCGCCGGCACCGACGCCACCGTGCTCGCCTACGGCCCCACCGTGAAGTCGGCGATGGCCGCGGCCGAGGCCGCCGCCACCGAGGGCAAGTCGCTCGAGGTCATCGACCTGCGCACGCTGTCCCCGTTGGACATGGCGCCGGTCTACGAGTCGGTACGCCGCACCGGTCGCGCGGTCGTCGCGCACGAGGCGCACGTCAACCTCGGCATGGGCGCGGAGATCGCGTCGCGGATCACCGAGGAGTGCTTCTACTCCCTGGAGGCCCCGGTGCTGCGAGTCGGCGCGTTCGACACGCCGTACCCGCCGTCCCGGATCGAGGAGGACTACCTCCCCGACCTGGACCGGATCCTCGACGCCGCCGACCGCTCGCTGGAGTTCTGAACGATGCCCGAGTACAAGCTGCCCGACGTCGGTGAAGGCCTGACCGAGGCGGAGATCGTCGCCTGGCACGTCCAGGTCGGCGACGTCGTCGAGATCAACCAGATCGTCGTCGAGATCGAGACCGCGAAGTCGATCGTCGAGCTGCCCTCGCCGTACGCCGGCGAGGTCTCCGCGATCCTCGTCGAGGTCGGTGAGACCGTGCCGGTGGGGACGCCGATCATCGCGATCGGCGAGCCCGCCGCGGCGACGTCCGACGCGGCCCCGGCGGCCACCACGGAGATCGACCTGTCCAACCCGGCCGCCTCCGGCGGCGGCGAGGGCGAGTCGCTGGTCGGCCGCAACAAGGCCGACCGCGGCCCGGTCCGCCGGGCCCGCAAGGTCGCGTCCGGCGCCGCCGCCGCGCACATGCAGGCGCAGGCGGCGTTCGAGGTCGGCGAGTCGCCGATGGTCGAGGCCGACGAGACCCCGGTCCCGTCCACGCCCGCGGCGCCGGCCGCGGCGGCCTCGGTGCAGGTGCTGGCCAAGCCGCCGGTGCGCAAGCTGGCCAAGGACCTCGGCGTCGATCTCCGCTCGCTCACCCCCACCGGCCCGAACGGCACGGTGTCGCGCGGCGATGTGGAGGCTGCTGCAGGCGCGGAGCCTGCGGGGGTCTCGACGGGCTCGACCACCGGTGAGCGCGAGTGGCGCGAGCCGGTCAAGGGCGTGCGCAAGATGATGGCCCAGGCGATGAGCCGGTCGGCCTTCACCAGCCCGCACGTGACCGAGTGGGTCACGGTCGACGCCACCCGCACGATGGAGTTCGTCGAGCGGCTCAAGGCGCGCCGCGAGTTCCGCGACGTCAAGGTCTCGCCGCTGCTGGTGCTCAGCCGCGCGGTGATGCTGGCGATGCGGCGCACGCCCGAGATCAACTCGTGGTGGGACGAGGCCGCCCAGGAGGTCGTCTACAAGCGGTACGTCAACCTCGGCGTCGCCGCGGCCACCCCGCGCGGGCTGGTCGTGCCGAACGTCAAGGACGCGCAGGACCTCTCGCTGCTCGAGCTCGCCCAGGCGCTGAACGCGCTGACCGCGACCGCCCGCGAGGGCAAGACGCAGCCGGCGGAGATGAGCGGCGGCACGTTCACGATCACCAACGTCGGCGTCTTCGGCGTCGACGCGGGTACGCCGATCATCAACCCCGGCGAGTCGGCGATCCTCTGCTTCGGTGCCATCCGCAAGCAGCCGTGGGTCGACCAGGCCACCGGGGAGATCGTGGCGCGCGACCTCACGACGCTGGCGCTCTCCTTCGACCACCGGCACATCGACGGCGAGAAGGGCTCCCGCTTCCTGTCCGACGTGGCCGGGATCATCGAGGACCCCGCCTCCGCGCTGCTGTTCTGAGGTCGGTCGGGTCACCGGCGCCGCTCGAAGGCGCCCAGGTCGACCCGGCGGACCACCGGGCGGCGGACCTGCCCGGCGGGGTGGACGTACTCCCAGCGCGCCCGCCACCGCTGCGGGACCCGCACGCCGCGGTCGATCGCGGGCGACCCGGCACGGAGCCGGAAGTCGTCGTGCGCGGGGTCGGCGAAGCGCTGGGTCCCCACCCGGCGGTTGGCCCGCGCGGGCACGCCGTCGAGGTTCGTCAGATCGCCGGGCCCCACCAGCAGGTTGTTGCGCAGCTGCGCGTCGCTGCCGTCGGCGAGGCTGACGAAGGTGCCCGTGGCGCGCCGGTTCACGAAGGTGTTGTTGACGACCCACAGCTCGCGCGAGGCGGATCCGAAGCCCTCGGCGCCGTAGGAGACCAGCGCCGAGTTCGCCGAGCGGGGCCCCTGGACGATCGTGTTGCCGGCGACGAGGGACCGCCCGCCGTTCGGCAGGTCGATCGAGTAGCTGGCCGTCGCTCCGTGGTCGGAGATCAGGTTGCCGGCGATCGTGTTGCGGGCCGCGCGGGACTTCAACTCGTGCCCCTCGTCGGCGCCCCAGAGCCAGCTGCCGGTGACCGTGAGGGAGCGGACCGCCCCGATGTAGAGGTTGTGCGTGTAGCCGTCGCCGGCGCCGTTGCGGAAGAACCGCGACCGCCGGACCACGATGTCGCTGCCCGGCGCCGCGCCGGCGAGGATGCCGTTCTCGTTGTCGTGGAACCGGCTGCGGGTGACGGTCAGGTCCTCGCCCTCCTGGCGGATGCCGGCGCCGTTGCCGTCGGGCACCGTCGCGCCGCTGAACTCGATGCGGTCCACGGCCGTCCGGTCGCCGGCGATCACCCAGATCGCCTTGCCCTGCGCGCTCCGGCCCTCGGCCCGCAGGTGCACCCGCCCGCCCCGGCCGCGCAGGGTCAGGTCGTCCTGGGTCCACGTGGCGACGTCGCCGGCGTACGTGCCGGCGTCGATCAGCACGGTGTCCCCGTCGCGCGCCACCGCCGCCGCGGCGCTGGGCGTCGTGAGCTCGCGGTCCGGGCCGACCCGCCAGGTGCGCGGCCCACCGGCGTCCGCCGGAGCGAGGACAGCGAGGCAGAGGACGGACCCGAGGACCACCGAGAGGGTGCGACGCATCGCCCCATTGTCGGGCACGGGTCAGCGGCAGGCGCGCACCAGGGCGAGCACCAGGCTCTCGGTCACCGCGACGAGCTCGCGCACCGGCACCGACTCGTCGGGCCCGTGGGCCAGCCGCACGTCGCCCGGGCCGTAGTGCAGGGTCGGGATGCCGGCGGCGGCGTACTGCCGCAGGTCGCTGCCGTACGGCGCGCCGCGCTCGCGGGGGCGCGGCCCCTCGGTGACGTCGGCGTGCGCCGCCGCGACCAGGTCGTACAGGGCGCGGTCGGCCTCGGCGTACGCCCCGCTGGCGAACTGGCCGCCGGTCCACGCCACGGTCGGCGGGTGGTCGCGCAGCCAGGGATCCGCGGCCGCGGCCTCGGCGACCGCCTCCTCGAGCTGGGCCCGGGCGGAGTCCGGGTCCTCCTCGAGCGCGACGCCCAGCCGGCCCTCGGCGACCAACAGGTCGGGCACGGAGCTCGCCCAGTCGCCGCAGGAGACCTTGCCGATCGAGAGCGGGTAGGCGAGCGGGTACTCCGCCATCAGCGGGTGCGGGTCCGCGTTGCGCCGGGCCTCGAGCGCGACCAGCGCGGCCTGGACCGGCAGGAACTTCTCGAGCGCGCTCACCCCGGCGTACCGGGTGCTGCCGTGGGTGGCGACGCCCGGGACCCGCAGCTCGAAGGTCAGCGCGCCGGCGTTCGCCGTGGTGATGGTGCCGCTGGTGGGCTCGGTGATGATGCAGGCCTTGCCGCGGTGGCCGCGGCCGAGGGTGGCGAACGCCCCGAGCCCGCCGTCCTCCTCGCCGACGACCAGCTGCACGGCGTACGGCTTCGACAGCTCGATGCCGGCGGCGCGGACCGCCCGGACGGCGGCCAGGTTCGCGACCACGCCGGCCTTCATGTCGCAGGTGCCGCGGCCGTGGACCTGGCCGTCGGTGACGGTCGCGGTGAACGGGTCGCCGCGCCACGACCCGAGGTCGCCGCTGGGGACCACGTCGACGTGGCCCTGCAGCACCAGCTCCGGCTCCCCGGGGCCGCTGCTCGCCACGAGCCCCCAGGCCTCGAGGCGCTCGGCCTCCCAACCGGGGAAGGCCGGGTCGGCGGTGAGCCGGTCGAGGTCGAGCTGCCAGAGGTCGACGTCGAGGCCGAGCTCGCCCACCTGCTTGGCGATCCGGTGCTGGACGTCGCACTCGGCGTCCGAACCGCTCACCGACGGGATCGCGATGAGGTCGACGAGGTCCCGCACGAGCTCGCGCTCGTCGACGAACGCCAGCGCGCGGAGCTCGAGATCGGAGAGGTCGCGGTGGGACATGCGCGCACGTTAGTGCCGGGCGGCACACCCCGGAGGGTGATTGAGGAGATCTTCAGTGTCCGGCGGCGTCCAGCGCCTCGGCGGTCAGCCGGCGGCCGAGCTCGATCATCTCGGCGGCGCGGTGGAACTCCAGCGACCGGGCGGCGCTGACCGGGACCGTCACCAGCACGTCCGGCGGCAGGCCGGCCATCCGGAAGCGGCTGATCAGGCCCTGCATCGCGTCCATCGACATCCCGATGACGTCCGAGATCCGCAGCTCGTCGAGGAGGCTCGGCTCCGCGGGCTCGACGGTCCGGCCGACGGTACGCCGGACCCGGTCCACCAGCTCCTCGCGCCACGACGGAGGCGCGGCCTCGCGGGCGGGGGCGGACGGCTCCTGCGGCAGCCGGGTCCCGGAGAGCGAGATCGCCACGGTCAGGTCCGCGGCGGCCGCGGCGGTCGGCTCGATCGGGACCGGGTTCATCAGGCCACCGTCGGCGAGCAGGCGGCCGTTCATCTCGACCGGCGTGATCACGCCGGGGATCGCGATCGAGGCCCGGATCGCCGAGATCAGCGGGCCGCGCTGGAACCACACCTCGCGGCGGGCGTGCAGGTCGGTGGCGACCGCCGTGTAGGGGATCGGCAGGTCCTCGATGGCCCGGTCGCCGATCAGCTGCTCGACCTGGTCGAAGATCCGCTGCGCCCGGATCGCGCCGGGCGCCGACCACTTCGGGTCGAGCAGCCGCAGCACGTCGCGCTGGGTGAGCGACCGGGCCCACTCGACGTACGGCTCCAGCCGGCCGGCCGCGGCGAGGCCCCCGACCAGCGCGCCCATCGAGCTGCCGGCGATCGCGACGATCTCGTGCCCGCGGGCGTGGATCTCCTCGATCGCGCCGATGTGGGCGTAGCCGCGGGCGCCGCCGGAGCCCAGGGCCAGGGCCACCCGCTGTGCACTCATGTCTGCACCCTAGGCAACCGGGGTAGGACTCGCAGCGTGGAGACGCTCGGGCCGTACCGCCTCGTGCGCCGCCTCGGGGGCGGCGGCATGGGCGTCGTGCACGAGGCGTGGGACGCCGGGCTCGAGCGCCCGGTGGCGCTCAAGGTGATCTCGCCCGAGCTCGCGGACGACCCGGGGTTCCGCGAGCGGTTCACGCGCGAGGCCCGCACCCAGGCGGCGCTGGTGTCCGAGCACGTGGTCCCGGTCTACGCCCACGGCGAGGACGGCGGCCGGCTCTGGATCGCCAGCCAGCTCGTCCCCGACGGCGACCTGGGCCGGCTGCTGCGGGAGTACGGCGTGCCGCCGCGGCCGGTCGCGCTGGACCTGGTCGACCAGGTGGCGGCGGGGCTCGCCGACGCGCACGCGGCCGGCCTCGTGCACCGCGACATCAAGCCGGCGAACGTGCTGCTGCGCCGCGGACCGCGGATCCGCGCGTACCTCTGCGACTTCGGGATCGCCGCACCGATCGGCGGCCCCTCCGACGACGCCGGCACCCCGGCGTACATGGCGCCCGAGCTGACCGCGGGCGGCCCTGCGAGCGTCGCCTCCGACGTCTATGCGCTCGGGTGCCTGCTGCGCGCGCTGCTTCCCGACGGCGACCCGCTCGAGCCGGTCGTGCGCCGGGCCACGGCCCCGCGGCCCGAGGACCGCTACCCGTCGGCCACGGCGCTCCGCGCGGCGCTCGCGGCCGCGCCGGAGCCGCGCCGGCGGCGCTGGTGGCCGGCCGCCGTGGTGCCCGCCGTG